>JBKHXU010000030.1:0-32071 GCA_046565865.1 Gammaproteobacteria bacterium
CCAACAGCCCTTGGCGTTGCGCGTCCGACAGCGCCCGCGTCATGTCGGTATCGATGAAACCCGGCGCGACGGCATTGACGGTGATGTTGCGGCTGCCGACCTCGCGCGCCAGCGAGCGCGTGAAACCGATGATCCCGGCCTTGGCCGCGGCGTAGTTCGCCTGCCCGGCGTTGCCGGTGGCGGCGACGACCGAGCTGATGCTGATGATGCGACCCTTGCGCGCCTTGGTCATGGGCCGCAGACACGCCTTGCTCAACCGATACACGGAAGTGAGATTGGTGTTAAGGATCGCGGCCCAATCTTCCTCGGACATACGCAACATCAACCCATCGCGGGTGATGCCGGCGTTGTTGACCAGAATACTCGGCGCGCCCGTCGACTTCTCCAATTCTTGCAGCAGCGCCTCGACCGACGCCGGCTGCGTAACATCCAGCACCTTGCCGGTGCCGGTGATGCCGTGTTCCTTCAATGCCGCCTCGATCTTCTGCGCACCATCCGCCGAGGTGGCGGTACCGACCACGCGCGCGCCCTGACGCCCGAGTTCGAGCGCGATCGCAAGCCCGATGCCACGGCTGGCGCCGGTGACGAGGGCGATTTCGTTCTGCAAGCTCATGCCTCGACTCCCGTTCTCATTTCACTGCCGCCGATGGCGACACGTGCCGCGGCCAGACTGGCGGGATCGTTAACCGTCAAGCACTCGGTCTGCGGCGCGATGCGTTTATTGAGTCCGGTAAGCACCTTGCCCGGGCCGATCTCGATGATGTGCGTCACGCCAGTTTGCTTCATGGCCGCAATGGTATCGACCCACAATACCGGTGATGCAGCTTGGCGCGCGAGCAAGACCCGCAGCGCTTCCGGGTCCGATTCCGGCCGCGCATGTACGTTGTGCAATACCGGCATGCGTGGGGCGCGCAACGATACCGCGCGCAACCGTTCCGCGAGGCGCGCGGCCGCCGGCTGCATCAGGCGACTGTGTGCCGGCACGCTCACCGGCAACGATACCGCGCGCTTGGCGCCCGCATCTTTCGCCTGGGCCACGGCGCGCGCGATGGCGGTCGCGGTACCGGCGATCACGACTTGGCTCGGGGCATTGTAGTTGACGGCATCGAGCACTTCGCCCTGCGCCGCTTGCGCGCACAGCGCGCGTACCGCCGCATCGTCCAATCCCAAAATGGCGGCCATTGCACCCTGCCCTGCCGGCACCGCTTCTTGCATGAAGCGCGCGCGATCCGCGACCAGCTTCACCGCGTCCGCGAAGTCGATGGCGCCGGCGCACACAAGCGCCGTGTATTCACCGAGACTGTGACCGGCGACGCACGCGCCGTCCGGACCGCCCTCCGCCTGCCACGCGCGCCAAGTCGCAACGCCAGCCGTAAGCATGGCCGGCTGCGTAATCTGCGTCTGGTTCAGTTTCTCTTCCGGTCCCGCGCTCACGATCGCCCACAGATCGAAGCCGAGCGCCGTCGACGCCGCATCGAACGTCGCGCGCACGTCGGGGTACCGATCCGCGAGATCCTGCAACATGCCGACCGATTGTGAGCCTTGGCCGGGGAAGACGTAAGCGATTTTCATCGTGTGAACCGTATAGCTGAACCGCAGTCGCCGCGCTAGTAGCGCAGCAATACCGAGCCCCAGGTGAAACCGCCGCCAAAGGCTTCCATTAGTATCGTATCGCCACGGCGGATGCGGCCGTCGCGTACCGCCTCGTCGAACGCGAGCGGGATCGAGGCCGCCGAGGTGTTGCCGTGGCGATCGACGGTGAGCACCACACGCTCCATCGGCAACCCGAGCTTTTTCGCGGTGGCGGTGATGATGCGGATATTCGCCTGATGCGGCACCAGCCACTTGATGTCCGACTGCTGCATGCGGTTGGCCGCGAGCGTCTCGTCGACGATGCGCCCGAGCGTCGTGACCGCGACCTTGAACACCTCGCTGCCTTCCATTTGCACGAACGGCAGGCGTTCGCGCCGATGGCTGGTGCCGACGCCGGTCGGTACGCACAGCAGATCTTTATACTGGCCGTCGGCATGCAGGTGCGTGGAAATGATGCCCGGCGCGTCGGCAGCGCCGAGCACCACCGCGCCCGCGCCGTCGCCAAACAGCACGCAGGTTGAACGATCTTTCCAGTCGACGATGCGCGACAACACCTCGCTGCCAATGACCAGCGCGCAGCGCGCGCTGCCGGTGCGAATGAATTTTTCCGCGATGGTGAGGGCGTACACGAAACCGGTGCACACCGCCTGCACGTCGAACGCCGGGCATTCGCGAATGCCGAGACGCTCCTGAATCAAGCACGCCGTCGCCGGGAACACGAGATCGGGTGTAGTGGTAGCGACGATGATGAGATCGACTTGCTTCGCATCGACACCGGCCGCATCGAGCGCGCGCCGCGCGGCTTCCAAACCCATGGTGCTGGCGCTTTCGTCGTCAGCCGCGAGATGGCGTTCGCGAATGCCGGTGCGATCTACGATCCACTGATCCGTGGTTTCCACCATGCGCTCAAGCTCGGCGTTGGTCAGCACGCGCGCCGGCAAATAGCTGCCGGTACCGAGTATGCGAGAATGGGTCATGCTACCTGTCCCGCGCCCTGCATCGCGAGCAGCTCGCGACCGATGCGCTGCGGCACCTGATTGTTCACCTCGGACAGCGCCTCCAAGATCGCTTGCTCGAACGCGAGCGCGTCGGCACCGCCGTGGCTCTTGATCACCGTGCCGTTGAGGCCGATCAGGGTCGCGCCGTTGTAGTGGCGTGGATCGACGCGCTTGCGAAACGCGCGCAACACCGGTAACGCGACGAGGCCAGCGAGGCGCGTCAGCACGTTACGGTTGAATTCCTGACGAATGAATGTCGACAGCATCTGCGCCAATCCCTCGCTGGTCTTCAACGCCACGTTGCCGACGAAACCATCGCACACGATGACGTCCAGGTCCCCGGTATAAATCTCATTGCCTTCGACGTAACCCACGTAGTTCACGTGACTCAAGCGCAGGAGTTCCTGCGTCCGCTTCACCGTCTCGTTGCCCTTGATGTCTTCTTGCCCGATGTTGAGCAGGCCCACGCGCGGCCGCGGTTTGCCTTCGACTGCGGTGACGAGAATCGATCCCATGATGGCGAACTGCAGGAGCTGCTCCGGCGTGCAATCCACGTTAGCCCCGAGATCGAGCACATGCACGTGTCCGTGGACGGTCGGCAGCGTGGTGACGATCGCCGGGCGGTCGATGCCGGGTAAGGTCTTTAACACGAACCGCGCGGTCGCCATGAGCGCGCCGGTGTTGCCGGCCGAGACCGCCGCCTGCGCCGCGCCCTGCTTCACCAGATCGATGGCGACGCGAAGCGACGAATCCTTTTTATTTCGCAGCGCCTGCGCCGGCGGTTCGTCCATCGCCACGACCTCGTCGGCGTGATGCAGCGTCAGTCGATCGTGCGTGGCGGCGTGACGCCGGCGCAGCTCCTCGATCAATACCGGCTCGCGACCAACGAGAATGAGATGCAGCGTGGGCTCTCGCGCCAGCGCCGCGAGCGCCGCCGGCACGGTGACCGAAACGCCGTGATCACCGCCCATGGCGTCGAGGGCGATCGTGATCAACGCGCCGGCCCCGTCAGGACGTCGAGCAATCGCTACTCGGACGTATTGTCGATGACCTTGCGCCCGCGGTAGTAGCCGTCGCTGGTGACGTGATGGCGGCGGTGAGTCTCGCCGCTGGTCTTGTCGATCGACACGGCGGACTTTTTCAGTTTGTCGTGCGAACGGCGCATGCCGCGTCGCGAGGGAGATACTCGGCTCTTTTGTACTGCCATGTCGAATCCTCTAGATGAAAATAAAACGCACTATTTGGGTTTCAGCGTCTTGAGCCCGGCGAAGGGATTGGCGCGCTGCTTGGACGGTGCCTTCGGCGCCCCGCCGACATGATCCCGTGCCGGACACTGATCGAGCGCGTGTTTCGGGATCATGGGCAACGCCAGCAGCAACTCATCCTCGACAAACTCGCTCAAGGGCATCGCCCGCGCCACCACCAGTGTATCGTCCTGCCCTTCCAATTCCGGGCGCTCGCCGGGACGCAACACGATCATGTCGGGGGTGGTTTCGATCGCCAGCGTCATCGGCTCCAGACACCGCTGGCACGTAAGGCGTATCTGCGCCCGCACGGTGCCGCGCATGAACCGCAGCTGCTCGACGCCCTCGCGCCCGAACGTGAGATCGACGCCGACCGACCCTTGCTTATCGAGACACGACTCTGCGAGCCGCGGCATGGATGTCACCGGCAGCTCACCGGAAAGCTCGGCGCCCTGATCCGCCAGTTGCGCCGGGTCGATCGTCGCTGGCCACCCGCCCGACATAGGGCGCGGATGATATATTTCGCGTAAACCTGTGTCAAAATAAGGCTTTCGATAACGTGCCGAACGTCATGGGACGTTTGACACCCCGGGGCCCCTTCCGTAAAAGGTACCGGTATCGGGACAGCCGAATCGGCCTATTTGTCGGCCCGGCGCGTGCGTCGCGGTGCAATCCGGAGCGTCGTTTTGATCAAGAAAATACTGGTCGCCAACCGCGGCGAGATCGCGGTCCGCATCGTGCGCGCGTGCGCCGAAATGGACATCAAATCGGTGGCCATCTACACCGATGCCGACCGTCACGCGCTGCACGTCAAAAAGGCGAACGAGTCGTACAACGTCGGCCCCGACCCCGTCGGCGGGTATCTCAATGCCCATCGCCTGGTCAATCTCGCGGTTGCCACCGGCTGCGATGCGCTACATCCCGGCTATGGGTTCCTCTCGGAAAATCCACAATTGGCGGAAGTGTGCGCCCGGCGCGAGATCATCTTCATCGGGCCGAGCGTGGATGCGATCCGTCGCATGGGCGACAAGACCGCGGCGCGCGAGGCGATGATCGCCGCCGGCGTGCCGGTAGTGCCGGGCAGCGAGGGCAATCTCAAGACCGTCGCGGCGGCGGTGAAGCTCGCCAAAAAGATCGGCTACCCAGTCATGCTCAAGGCCACCTCGGGCGGCGGCGGCCGCGGCATTCGCCGCTGCAACAACGAGGACGAGCTCAAGCGCGCCTACGAGCGCGTCGTCTCGGAAGCCAGCAAGGCATTTGGCTCCGCCGATGTGTTCCTGGAAAAATGCGTGGTCGCGCCGCGCCATATCGAGGTGCAAATCCTCGGCGACAAGCACGGCAACGTGGTGCACTTGTTTGAGCGCGACTGCTCCATACAGCGCCGCCATCAGAAACTGGTCGAGATCGCGCCCTCGCCGCAGTTGACCGAGGAACAACGCCAGATCGTGTGCGACCTCGCGGTGCGCGCGGCAAAAACGGTGAACTACGAGAACGCCGGCACGGTCGAATTCCTGCTCGACCAGGACGGCAATTTCTATTTCATGGAGATGAACACGCGGCTGCAGGTCGAGCACACCGTCACCGAGCAGATCACCGGCATCGACATCGTGCAGGAACAAATCCGCATCGCCGAGGGACAGTCATTGTCGTTCAGGCAGGAGCAGGTACAACGGCGCGGCTTCGCGATCCAATTCCGCATCAACGCCGAGGACCCGAAGAACGATTTTCTGCCGAACTACGGCCGCATCACGCGCTATTACTCCCCCGGCGGACCCGGCGTGCGCGTCGACGCCGCCATCTACACCGGCTACGAGTTTCCGCCGCATTACGACTCGATGTGCGCCAAGCTCACCGTTTGGGCGCTCAGCTGGGAGAAGGTGCTGGCGCGCGCGCGGCGTGCGCTCATGGACATGGGGTTGCACGGGGTGAAAACCACCAAACCGTATCACCTCGAGATCCTGAAGGCGCCCGAGTTTCGCGCCGGCCGGTTCGACACCGGCTTCATCGAGCAACACCCGGAGCTGATAAACTACTCCGTTCGACGACCGCCGGCGGATCTCGCCGCGGCCATCGCCGCGGCCATCGCCGCCCATCACGCGCTCTAAGGCATTCGCATGGCAATCGCACCGAAAAAGATTTACGTCACCGAGGTCGTTCTGCGCGACGCACATCAATCGCTGCTCGCAACGCGCATGCGCACTGAGGACATGTTGCCCATTTGCGACCGCATCGATCGCGTTGGTTTCTGGTCGGCCGAGGCGTGGGGCGGCGCGACGTTCGATGCCTGCATCCGTTTTTTGAAGGAAGATCCGTGGGAACGGCTACGCAAACTCAAGAAGGCGTTGCCGAACACGCCGATTCAAATGCTGTTGCGCGGACAAAACCTGCTCGGCTATCGACACTACTCCGACGACGTCGTGCGCGCGTTCGTCAAGAAGGCGGCCGAAAACGGCGTCGAGGTGTTCCGCATCTTCGACGCCATGAACGACATGCGCAACCTGCGCGTCTCGATCGAGGCGGTACTCGCCGCCGGCAAGCACGCGCAGGGCGCAATCTGCTACACCACGAGCCCGGTGCATACCATCGAGCACTTCATCGAGCAGGCGCGCGAACTGGAACACATGGGTTGCCAGACGATCGCCATCAAAGATATGGCCGGGTTGCTCACGCCGGCAGCGTCGGCCGAGTTGTTCGGTGCGCTGTCGAAGGTGATCAAGGTACCGCTGCACTTTCACTCGCACACCACCGTGGGAGTGGCCAACATCAGTATGTACGAAGCGGTCGAGCACGGCGCGCGTCACGTCGATACCGCCATCTCGTCGTTGTCGTGGGGCACCTCGCACTCCCCGACCGAAAGCATGGTGGTGGCCTTCAAAGACACACCGTATGACACGGGCCTTGACCTCGCGCTGTTGCAGGAGATCGGTTTTTACTTCCGCGAGGTACGGAAAAAGTATCACCAGTTCGAAAGCGAATACGCCGACATCGACACGCGCGTGCAGGTCAATCAGGTACCGGGCGGCATGATTTCGAACCTCTCGAACCAGCTGAAAGAGCAAGGCGCGCTGCACCGCATGAACGAGGTGCTGGCCGAGATCCCGCGCGTGCGCCAGGACTTGGGCTTCCCGCCGCTGGTGACGCCGACGTCGCAGATTGTGGGCACGCAAGCGGTGCTCAACGTGCTCACCGGCAGCCGCTACAAGAGCATCACCAATGAAGTGAAGCTTTACCTGCAGGGCCGCTACGGCCAAGCGCCGGGCAAGGTTAACGATTCGGTGCGCAAGCTAGCCATCGGCAATGACGAGGTCATCGACTGCCGCCCCGCCGATCGGTTGAAGCCGGAAATGCAACGGCTGCAAGAGGAGATCGGCGAGCTGGCGCAAAGCGAAGAAGACGTCCTCACTTACGCCATGTTCCCCGAAATCGGCCGCAAATTTCTCGAGGAACGGCGCGCCGGCACGTTGAAACCCGAGGAGCTGCTGCCGCGCCGCGACGTCGAACCGCAGGCGCCAGGTGCGCCGACACTGGCGCCGACCGAGTTCAACGTCACGCTGCACGGCGAGACGTATCACATCCGCGTCACCGGCGCGGGCCACAAGACCGAGGAACGCCGGCCGTTCTACGTCAGCGTCGACGGCGTGCCGGAAGAAATCTTGATCGAGACATTGACCGAAACGGTGCCAACCGAGTCGGCGGTCGTCGATACCAAGCGCGTCTCGCGCGGTTCGAAGCGACCGAAGGCCTCCAAGGAAGGTGACGTGACCAGTTCCATGCCGGGCAGCGTGGTCGAGATCCTGGTCAAGGTCGGCGAGACGGTCAAAGCCGGCGACGCGGTGCTGGTGATCGAGGCGATGAAGATGGAAAACGAGGTGCCGGCCCCGATCGGCGGGCGCGTAAAGAGCGTCAACGTCGCTAAGGGCGACCGCGTCAATCCCGACGAAGCGCTGGTCGAGATCGAGTAACACGCGTTCGCTGTGCGGCTCGTCCTCGCCTCGTCCTCGCCGTATCGCCGCGAGCTGCTATCCCGACTGAAGCTCCCGTTCGAAACCATCGTTCCCGACATCGACGAAGCGTCGCGCCCCGACGAGACGCCGCAGGCGCTGGTCGAGCGCCTCGCCGTCGCCAAGGCACGCGCCGTTGCCGCACGCACGCCCGATGCACTTGTCATCGGCTCGGATCAAGTCGCGGTATACGACGGTGCCATCGTCGGCAAGCCGCACACGCATGAGAATGCCGTGCGCCAACTGCGATCCGCTGCCGGCAAAACCGTGATGCTTTATACCGGTCTCGCGTTGGTCAATGCGGCGACGGGACGCGTGCAATCCGAAGTTGTGCCGTTCGGCGTGACGTTTCGTCCGCTGACCGAGGCACAGATAGAAAATTATCTGCGAAAGGAACAGCCGTACGGGTGCGCCGGTAGCGTGCGCTCGGAAGGTCTCGGGATCGCGCTGCTCGAACGCTTCGACGGCGACGACCCGAACACCTTGATCGGCCTGCCGCTTATTCGCCTGGTGCGGATGCTGGAGCGCGAGGGCGTCGCGTTACTGTAGTCGTGGTGTATGCCCGAATAGCTCGGCGCCAAGCTTGTGCGCCGCGCTGCTGCCGAGTCGACGCGCGAAGCGATCGAATATCGCTTCGCGGTAGGAAAAGTCCACGATGTCTTCCGCGCCGATTACTTCGCGCGCCACCAGGCTGGCGCTGCCGAATTCGTCCACCAGTCCCATCCTGCGCGCGTCCTCGCCAACCCAGAACAGGCCCGAGTACATATCCTTTGTCTCTTTCAACTGCGCGCCGCGCCCGGCGCGCACGCGCTCGATGAACTGCTGGTGCACGCGATTGAGCAGATCCTGCGCGTACTTGCGATCGGTCGGCTTGAGTGGCGAAAACGGGTCGAGAAATCCCTTGTTCTCGCCGGCCGTCAGCAAGCGCCGCTCGATGCCGAGCTTCTTCAAGGTATCGACGAATCCGAAGCCGTTCATGAGCACGCCGATCGAACCGACGATGCTCGCGCGGTCCGCATAGATTTTGTCCGATGCCGCCAGTGCGTAATAACAGCCGGAGGCGCATATATCGGTCACCACACCATACAGCGGCTTGTCCGGGTACTTCGCGCGTAATCGCTTGATCTCATCGAAGATGTAAGCGGCCTGCACCGGGCTACCCCCGGGACTGTTCGCGCGCAGGATGACGCCGACCGCGGCGGTGTCCTCGAACGCGCTGCGCAGGCCGGCAATGACGTTGTCGGCGCTGGCCGGGCTGTCGGGTTCGATGGTGCCGTCGAGTTCCACTAGCGCGGTATAGCGGCTCCCCAACGATCCGCCGCCGATCGAGTCGGCCAACAACACGACCAGTAAGATCAGGAGATAGCCGGCGAAAAACAGCTTGAAGAAAATGCCCCAGCGCCGGGCCCGGCGCTGTTCGGTGATGGCGGCGAACGCCAGGCGCTCCAGCAGTTCACGCTCCCAACCCGGTTGGCGTGACGGCGTCGTCGTTGTTTCATTCGAGTGATTATTGCTCACGACTCGCTCCCAGTTTGATCGGCCGCGCAAAGCGTTGCCTCGGCGTCCTGAAGCAGGACGCGGCTATTCTTCTCAATTACGGTCAGCTTGACCAGCCCCCCGCCGCGACACGGACCGCCGATACAGGCACCGGTGTCAGGCGCATAGCTTGCGCCATGGGTGGCGCACATTAACGCATTGCGTTCGCGATTGAAGAACTCGCCCACCGCCCAATCCAGTTCCACGCCGCGATGCGCGCAGCGGTTGAGATAGGCATGCGCCGTTCCGCGGTAGCGGACGGCGAACGCCGGCACGCGCGCGCCGCGATGATCGACCATGAAGCGCACTCCCGCGCCGCCCTCGGACAGCGCGTGACTATCGCAGATCACGCCGCTTTGCGCGCATGCAGCCACTGACACACCTCGGTAAACGAATCGAGACAGGCGAGCGGTGCGTGTTCCAACAAACGCTCGCGCGGGTGCACGCCGTAACTCACGGCGAGGCCCGGCACCGATGCCGCGGCCGCCATCTGCATGTCGTACGTCGTATCGCCGATCATTAGCGCGCGCTCGGGCGCGACACCGGTGTGCGCCAAAATTTCGAGCAGCATGCGCGGATGCGGATTGGAATGTGCCTCGTCGGCGCAGCGCGATACGCAGAAGCGATGGTGTAAACCGGTCGCCGCCAAGACCCGCTCCAACCCGCGCCGCGCCTTGCCGGTAGCGATGGCGAGACGAAATCCGGCGCCGCTCAACCGATCGAGCCCCTCGATAACGCCGGGGAAAAGCGGCATGTCGGTCTCGTCGAGGTGCAAGAAATGCGCGCGATAGCGATCCGCCACTTGGGCACGCAGCGTGTCGTCGGCGTCCGGCAGTAAGGCACGCAATGCCTCGTGCAATCCGAGCCCGATAATATGGCGAATGGTCGCTTCCGGAAGCGGCGGCCGGTCGCAGTCGGCCAGCGCCGCTTGAAAGCAATTGACGATCTTGGCCGCCGAATCCATCAGCGTTCCATCCCAGTCGAACACGATGAGATCGAAATCATTGGCCACGGCGAAGTCGCTCTAATACGGTGGAAAGCTCGGAGGGTAACGGTGCCTCGAACTCCATTTTACGGCCGGTCAGCGGGTGCTTGAAGCGCAGCGCCGCCGCGTGCAGGAACAGGCGGCGCAGCCCCATGGGGCGCAACTTGCGGTTGAGCTCGCGATCGCCGTACTTGTCATCACCGGCAATGGGGTGACCGAGGTGCGCGGCGTGCACGCGCGCCTGATGCGTGCGTCCGGTCAGAAGCTGAATCTCGACCAGCGTGGTCGGCCCGTAGGCGCCCTTCGGCATGAAGCGGGTCGCGGCGTCTTTCCCATCGTCGCTTACCCCCACCAGCCGTTCGCCGCCGCGCCGCCGATCACGCGCGAGCGGCGCGCTCAGTTCCGCCGCGCCGCCGCGCCAACGACCCTTGATGAGCGCCAGATAGCGCTTGTCGACCTCGCCCGCCTGCAACATGGTATGGAGCGCGAGCAACGCCGGCCGTGACTTGGCGAGCACCAGACACCCCGACGTCGAACGGTCGAGGCGATGCGCCAGCTCCAGGAACGGGGCCTGCGGCCGCAGCAAACGCAGTGCCTCGATGACACCGATGGCCACCCCGCTGCCGCCGTGTACCGCGAAACCTGCCGGCTTATCGAGCACCACCAGCGCCTCATCCTCATACAGGATACGATCCGATAGCCAGTTGTAGTCCGAGGGTTTGGCCGTCAATTCGCGCGGTGGCGGTTCGCGTACGGGCGGCAGCCGCACGCTGTCGCCCTCTTGCAAGCGATATTCCGGGCCGACCCGGCCACGATTCACCCGAACCTCACCACGGCGCAGCAGTCGGTACACTCGGCTTTTGGGTACGCCTTTGAGCTGGCTTAAGAGGAAATTGTCGAGTCGCTGCCCGGCGCGATGTTCGTCGATCTCCACATACCGCACCCCGCTCGGGGTCGATGACTGCGCCTTGGCCTGCGACATAGGGCGCGGATCATATTACAGATAGATTGCCGCTCGCGACCTTCGTTGATATAGTCCCGCTGTCGTTTTTTGGATACGCATCAGCATCCAGGCAGCTGTGAATCCCCTTCCCGCTTTGGGCGCGGGCGTTACGGTTCCCCGAACGAGTTTTGTGCAGGGCCAGTGGCCCCGCACCGCCTGGCAAGGATGTCGCCCATTCCGCTACCGAGCGCTTCGCGCGCCTGCCAGGCAAAAGAAGTAGCTGGAGCCCGCCAGCGACGTACGCGCGGCAGCTTTAGACGACTTCGAAGGGTTTAGCGTCTCTCACCCCTACTTAGTAGGGACGCGGTTTAGAGACGCGTCGGGAATTCACCGCACCTGGCCCGGATAAGCGCCCGTCGATATCGACGTAGAGCGGCTTTCCCAGCAGTAGCGCGTAGTTTTTGTAGCGCACGTCAGCGGCCATCGCGCGGACGATTCCCCGAGCGCGTCGGGGATTGTCATGAAAAGAATACTTTTTAACGCAACTCACCCTGAAGAGTTGCGGCTTGCCATTGTCGACGGTCAGAAACTCCTCGACCTCGATATCGAGTCCTCTACCTATCAGCAAAAGAAAGGCAACATTTATAAGGCGCGCGTGACCCGCGTTGAACCCAGCCTTGAAGCTGCGTTCGTCGACTACGGCACTGAACGCCAAGGGTTCCTGCCGCTCAAGGAAATCTCGCGGATCTTCTTTACCGGCTACGACGACCGCACCCCAATGGCCCAGGTGCGTATCAAGGATGTGATTAAAGAAGGCCAGGAACTCATTGTTCAGGTTGATAAAGAAGAGCGCGGCACCAAAGGCGCGGCGCTGACGACCTTCATCAGCCTCGCCGGTCGCTATCTCGTGCTGATGCCGAACAACCCCAAGGGCGGCGGGATATCCCGGCGCATCGAGGGCGAGGAACGCGCCGAGCTGCGCGATGCGATGGCGCAACTTAAGATTCCGGAAGACTACTCGCTCATCGCCCGTACCGCCGGCATCGGCCGAAGCGCCGAAGAGCTGCAATGGGACCTCGATTACCTGGTTCACTTGTGGGATGCGATCAGCAAAGCGGCGGCCGACCGCGCCGCGCCGTTCCTGATTTACCAGGAGAGTAACCTGGTAGTCCGCGCCACCCGCGACTATCTGCGCAATGACATCGGCGAGGTACTGGTCGATAACCCCGAGATCTACGAGCGCATGAAGAAATTCATGCAGCAAGTTTCACCGCAGTACATCGATAAGCTCAAACTCTATAAAGACGAAACCCCGCTATTTTCGCGGTTTCAGATCGAACATCAGATCGAGTCGGCGTTTGCGCGCGAGGTGCGCTTGGAGTCAGGCGGCGCCATCGTGTTCGACAAGACCGAGGCACTCGTCACCATCGACGTCAACTCGGCGCGCGCCACCAAGGGCGCGGACATCGAGGAGACGGCGCTCAATACCAACCTCGAAGCCGCCGACGAGGTCGCGCGACAACTGCGCCTGCGCGACCTGGGCGGGTTGATCGTCATCGACTTTATCGACATGACACCGATGCGCAACCAGCGCATGGTAGAGCAGCGGCTGATCGAAGCGCTGAAAGTCGATCGCGCACGCGTGCAGGTGGGACGCATCTCGCGCTTCGGGCTGCTTGAGATGTCGCGCCAGCGACTGCGGCCCTCGCTCGGCGAGTCGTCCAGTCTCGTATGCCCCCGCTGCGAGGGCACGGGCCACATCCGCGGCGTGCAATCCTCGGCGCTATCGGTGCTGCGCATGATCCAAGAACAAGCGATGAAGGAAAACACGGCCGCGGTGCACGTGCACCTGCCGGTGGCGACCGCCACCTATCTGCTGAACGAGAAGCGGCTGGAGATCAATGCCATCGAGTCGCGTATCGGTACACCGATCATGGTGATTCCGGACGAATCGCTGGAGACGCCGCACTACCATATCCGGCGGCTGCGCATCGATGAATACGAGTCCGAGTCCGACGTGCCGAGCTATGAGATTGAGATCGTTGAGGAGGAAGAGGACGACGTTCCGTCGCGCCCCAACGCACCGACGGCCGAAAAGCCGGTGATTGGACCGCTGTCGCATACCGCGCCGGCCCCGCCGCCGCCCGCCGCAAAGTCGGGCGGACTACTGCGTCGTTTCCTCGATCGCCTGTTCAGCGAAGCGCCCGCGCCTACACCGGAGACGCCGCGCGAGCGTCCGCGCCCGACTCCGCCCGAACGCCAGGCGCCATCGCCGCATCAACCGCAGCGTCCGCGCCATCACGGGCCGCGAGCGCCGCATCACGGCCAGGGAGCGGGCGATCGCGATCGGCAACGGCCGCCGCGCCCGGCGCCCAGCAACGCGCCAACCGATGCGAGCACCGAATCCCATCGCGAACGCGATGGCAATCGCGTCGAGCGCGATGCCAACCGCGATCGCAACGAGGGCGGACGCGGACGTCGCGGCCGCCGCGGACGTCGTGGTCGCGGCGGCGCACGCCCGACCGAGGGCATCATGCGCGCCGATGGTGGGCAGCACCGCGAGCACGGCAATCGGCAACACGGCCGGCCGCACGTTGATGCCAGTGGAGATCGCGGCGAACGCACTGAACGGCCTGCGCCGGCATCCGATGCACTACCGGCAACGGCACCGGCCGTATCCCACGAACCATACGTCCCACCGCGGGAACCCACGCCGCCGTCCGCCGCCTCAATGCCGACATCGACGCCGGCAGCGGCCCCGACCACCGCGCCGTCGAGCGGCGTTTCGCTGGTACAAGTAGAGACGCGACACGAGCCGGCGCATCACGAAACCGAACCGAAGTCGGAGTAATTCCGGTGTCCATACCCCCTCGCCGTTCGGCGCGGGGGTATGGGTCAACCCGCCGCCGTTACGGCGACATGCGTTGCCGTATCTCGCGTAGTAATCCTGCCGCCGCATCCTCAATCATATCGAGCACGCGATCGAAGCCGTTGTCGCTGCCGAAATAAGGATCGGGCACGGCGCGCTCGCTGCAGCGCGTCGCGTATTCGAGGAACAACCGTAATTTGTGCGCGTGCTGCGGCGGGGCCAGCGCCTCAAGATGTGCGTAATTCTCGTGATCCATGGCGAGCACATAGTCGAAGCGCGCGAAATCGGCGGCCGTCGCTTGGCGGCCGCGCAAACCGCTGATGTCGATGCCGCGCCGCCGCACCGCTGCCTGCGCACGCGGATCGGGCGGGTCGTCGACATGATAGGCGTGGGTACCGGCGGAGTCGATCTCGATCAGGTCGGCCAATCCCTCGGCCTCGACGAGTTGGCGGAAAACTCCCTCTGCCATCGGTGAGCGACAAATATTGCCCAAGCAAACGAAGAGCACCCGTACCCGAGCCATTACCTGCCATCCCTGGCGCAACATGGCCAATTCACATAAGCCCCGGCCCACCCGCCCGTGGGTGGACATTCGGCGGCGCCAATGCACGTTAAGTGCATTCGCGACTGCCCCGCCTCACCCTCCGCCATCGGCGAGCGATAGATGTTGCTGCGCCAAACAAGTAGAACACGCATGTGAGTCATGGTCCTCCGCTACACCGCCGTCAGCGCCTTCCACTGCTCGCGCGCCCGCGCCAGATCGGCCGGCGTGTCGATACTGAGCTTGGGCGCCTCGCCGATCGGCACCTGGCAGACCAGAATTCTCTCCCCATGCCACAGTACCCGCAATTGTTCCAGCTGCTCGACGTCCTCCAACGGCGACGGCGGCATACTAACGTAGCGCCCAACGAAGCCGGCGCGGTACGCATAGACACCAATGTGGCGCAGCGCAGTAGCAGGCAGCGTATCGCTGCCGCGCGCATGCGGTACGGCGGCGCGGGTGAAGTACAGCGCATGGCCGTTCTTGTCGCAAACGACTTTGACCACATTGGGCGAGCGGTACTCGTCGTCGCTGTCGATCGACACGCTCGCCGTCGCCACGGACGCCGCCGTCTGTCGCGCCAGCGCCTCGCCCACCCGTCGGATCAGCGCCGGCGCGATCACCGGCTCGTCGCCTTGTACATTGATGACCACATCGTCGGGCCGAATATTGAGACGCACGATGGCCTCACCGATGCGTTCGGTGCCGGAGCGATGTTGCGCGCCGGTCATGCAGACCGGCGCACCGAAACGCTCGCACGCCTGCCGGATCCGCTCGTCATCGGTCGCGACGGTCACGGATTCCGCCCCGGATTGGCGGGCGCGCTCGTATACGTGCTGGATCATCGGTTTGCCGGCGATATCGAGCAATGGCTTGCCCGGCAAACGGGTCGACGCATACCGCGCGGGAATGATGACGTGCATGCGTGCTACTTCGGCAACTCCATCTCGGGCACTTTGCGCGCCTCATCTTCGAGCATGATGGGGATATCGTCGCGAATGGG
This sequence comes from Gammaproteobacteria bacterium, assembly GCA_046565865.1. Lineage (GTDB taxonomy): Bacteria > Pseudomonadota > Gammaproteobacteria > Acidiferrobacterales > Sulfurifustaceae > JBKHXU01. The sequence goes on from JBKHXU010000030.1 coordinate 15,714, forward strand.
GTACGCGAGCCGATCGGCGCGGCACACGAGCTCGGCCTTGGGTTTGTCGTAAATCAGTCGGCCTTTGCACACCGGACACACCAGAATGTCGAGTAGTTTTCTATCCACGCGCGCGCTCCGCCAAACGTTTTGTGAGCCAGGGGCCGAGGCGCGCATCCGGCTCTGCGTCCACTGCCAAATACCAATACGATTCGTCCGCCTCGACCCAGCGGCGGCATTTTACCGCATCCTTCTCGGTCATGATCACCGGCAGGCCGTCATTGAACCGGATGTCGGCGGCCGCGAAGGCGTGATGATCCGGATAGGCATGACGGATGATACTCAACCCTTGGCGTTCAAGCGCGCGAAAAAAACGTTCCGGATGACCGATGCCCGCCACCGCGTGGACGCGCGTGCGGCGCAGGGCATCGGCGGTCACTTCCACGCCGCCGGCAACCGCGTGCAGTCCACGCGGCTGCAATCGCATGCCCCACTCCTCGCCGGTGTTAGCGCCATGCACCAGCACGATGTCGGCCTGCCGTGCGCGCGTGGGTGGTTCACGCAGCGGTCCCGCCGGCAGGCAGCGCCCGTTGCCGAACCGTCGCTCACCGTCGATGACAACGATTTCAATATCGCGCGCAAGCCGCAGGTGTTGCAGTCCATCGTCGCTGACGATGACATCGCACCCCCGCTCGCGCACCAGCAGGCTTGCGCCGCGCACGCGATCGGGATCCGCCACCACCGGACATCCGCCACGGCGGGCCAGTAGCACCGGTTCATCGCCGACCTGGGCGGGATCCGAGTCACCCGTCACCTGCTGCGGCCAGGCACGTGCCGCACCCCGATATCCGCGCGTCACGATGCCGGGGCGATAGCCCGACGCCGACAAATGTCGCACAAGCCAAACGACCAGCGGCGTTTTGCCGGTGCCCCCAACGGTGATGTTGCCGACGATAATCGTCGGCGCACCGACATGAGCGCTTCGGCACAAACCGATGCGATAGGCGCCGCGCCGCACGCTCATCAGGGCGCAGTAAAACCACCCGAGCGGCGCCAGCAACCGACTGAGTAGCGTGTCGCGATACCAATGACGTTCGAGCCAGGACATCGTTAATACGGCGCCGACGCGCCCGGGCCAATGTGGCGCGTCAACTTCATCGCACGGCGCAATGGCCGACCCGGCACCGGCCTAGGTCTCGGCAAACTGTTTGCGATACAACCCGGCATACAGACCGTCGCGCGCCAATAGCTCTGCGTGCGTACCGCTTTCTGCCACCCGACCTTGCGCCAGCACAACGATGCGATGCGCATGCTCCACCGTCGACAGCCGATGCGCGATGACGAGGGTCGTGCGGTTTTTCAACAGCTCCTGCATCGCCGCCTGCACGTAGCGCTCCGATTCGGTATCGAGCGCCGACGTCGCCTCGTCGAGAATCAGGATCGGGGCATTTTTGTACAGCGCCCGCGCAATGGCGATGCGCTGGCGCTGACCTCCGGACAGACGGGCACCTTTTTCGCCGACGATGGTGTGCAGACCGGCCGGCAACGAACTTACAAACTCGAGCACATGCGCAATGCGCGCCGCCTCTTCCAGGCGCGCCGCGTCTATTTTGCCGTGAACTCCGTAAGCGATATTGTTGGCGATCGTGTCATTGAACAATAGCGTGTCTTGGCCGACAACGGCGATATGCGCACGCAGGTTGGCGAGCGAAAAATCGTTGACATTAATGCCGTCGATCAGAACCTTCCCTTCGGTCGCGCGATAAAAGCGCGGCAGCAAACTGGCGATTGTGGTTTTGCCGCTGCCCGATGTTCCAACCAATGCCAGCGTCTGCCCGGGTTCGATCGTGAACGATATATCGCGCAGCGCCCCGTCGCCTTGCGTCGACGGATATCGAAAACTGACGTGTCGATACTCGACGTGTCCGCGCACCCGCTCGCGTCGTACATCGCCGTCGTCGATCTCCGGCGGCTCGTCAAGCAGCCCGAACACACTTTCCGCCGCCGCCAGGCCGGTCTGCACGATCTCATTGATCTTCGCAAGATTCTTGGTCGGCGCCATCATTAATAGCACCGCGGAAATATACGAGAAAAATTCCCCCGGCGTGACTTGAATCAATAGCGCGAAGTAGATCATCAACGCCAATGCCACGGCCGCGACCAGCTGTAGCAAGCTGACGCCGATCACGGATGTCGCAATTTTGCGCAAGTGGTATTTGCGGACCTGTTCGCTGGCGCGGCGAAACGCATCGACCTCCGTCTGTTCGGCGCCGAATGCCTTAACGATGCGATAGCCGCCGATCGTCTCTTGTGCGACTTGCGAGATGTCGGCCATGCCGGTCTGGATTTGCGAACCCGTCTCGCGAAAACGCCGATTCATCGCCCGTATCAATAACGTCGACACCGGCGCTATGACGACGAATACGAGCGTCAACTTCCAATTCAAATAAAACATGTACAACGACAGCGCCAGCACCGTAAGCCCATCGCGCGCCAGCGTGATGATCGCTTCGGTGACGGCGCCGGCGATTTGCTCCACATCGAAGATCAGTTTCGACAACAACCCGCCGAGCGGGTGCACGTCATAGAACCCGCTTGGCAGCCGCATGAGGTGGCCGAACATCGCCAAGCGAAGATCGAACGTGACACGGCGTCCGACCCAGCTGATACCGTACTGACCGAGGATCGTGCCAAGCGCACGCACGGCGATGATGCCGATGATGAGCAATGGAATGATCTGAATCGCGGACGGATCGCGAGCGACAAACCCTTGGTCCACCAGCGGCTTCATCACCCAAGACAGCGCTGCCGACGTCGTGGCAAGGATCGCCATTCCCACGATTGCGATGGCGAACACCCATTTGTACGGCCAGGCGTAACCCAGCAGGCGTCGATAGAGCTTGAGGTCCTCGCGCGCGCTTGCTTGGTGTCCGCGAGACGTGCGCTTCACGGCGCGGGCGCGCCCGCGGGGTGTTGCGTGGCGAAGGTGAGGTGCGTAAGGCCCAGCCGGCGCGCCGTGTCCATCACCCGCACGACCGCCTCGTGCGGCGTCTTCGCGTCCGCCTGGATGACAACCAGCGGGTCCTTTTGGCCGCCGACGGCGCGCGCCATGGCGTTACGCAGCGTATCCGGGTTGGCGTTCAGCACCTGTTGATCGTTGATGTAGAACTGACCGCGCGCGTCGATGGCGATACGCAGCGCCGGTCGATTGGACTTGGCCTCGGCCGCCGCTTCCGGCAGGCGGATGCGCAGCTGTGCCTCTTTGGAAAAACTGGTGGTGACGATCAAAAAGATCAACGTCATCAACAACACGTCGATGAGCGGGATGAGGTTGAGCTCCGGTTCCTCGTCCGGCGTCGGCCGGAAATTCACGCGCCCTCCTCCGCCGCTTCCCGCTCATGGTGCAGGATCTCGATGAGCTTCAACGCCTCCGCCTCCATATCGAGCAACAGCTCGTACGCCTTGCCGCGAAAATAGCGATAGAACATGACGCTCGGAATGGCGACGGCAAGGCCGGCGGCGGTCGTGATCAACGCCTGCGCGATACCGCTGGCCACAATCGACGGATCGCCCACGCCCTGGCTGCCGATACCGGAGAACATTTCTATCATGCCGAGCACGGTGCCGAGCAAACCCAGGAACGGCGAGATGGCGGCGATGGTACCGAGCGTACGCAGATAGCGCTCGAGCTCCGGCGAGACGTGGCGTCCGGTGTCCTCCACCACTTCTTTGATGACGTCGCGATCGTGATCGCGATTGACCAGTCCCGCGGCGAGAATGCGTCCGAGCGGCGAGGTTTCGCGCAGCAGGTTGATGCGCGTGTCGTCGAGCTCGTCGCGCTCGAGCCATTGGCGCACCTGCGGCACCAACTCCGGCGGGCAGACGTACTTCTTCTGCAGCGACCAAAAGCGCTCGCCAATGATCGCAAGCGCGGCGACCGAACACAGGATAATGGGCGCCATGACCCAGCCGCCGGCCCGAATCAATTCAAACATTGCTTCACCCACGCCGAAAAAAGTGCGGCTAATTTAGCAGACACGAGAAAAAGCTCAAGGCGAGACGGAGTCTTCGCGAATGCACTTAACGTGCATTCGCGCCGTCGAGCGCCGGTACACGGAAGTACCGGCCGTGGCTTGTCGTAGCCAGCACAGCGCCGCCATGCGGTCGTCCCGAGCGTAGCGAGCGGACCTCCTCCAAACGACGCGGTACTAAACAAAGGGAGATTTCTCGCTTCGCTCGAAATGACATGAGTGTTATGGATTTTGCGCAAACCAATAACGCCGCGCGCGCGCTCGATAAGCCTCGACCGCGATACCGTCGGCGCGCAATCGAACTTCAAGCGCGCCACTTGTAGCCGAATCGTAGCGATGGACCCCGAGCACCGCATAGCGCTCAACCACCTGCGGGTGCGGGTGGCGATAGCGATTTCGGTATCCGACGGGGAACAACGCGTACCGCGGGCGCACCGCGGCAATGAATTCCTCCGTCGACGAGCTTTTGCTGCCATGATGCGGCACAACCAATACATCGGCCGCCAAATCAGCAGCGCCACTCGCTAAGCGCCGTTCCGCGCGTTGGGTGATATCGCCGGGCAGCAACACGCGACCGTAGCGACTTTTGATCAACAGTACGCACGAGCCGTCGTTGTCGCTTGTCGCGCCCCCGGGCGGCGGATTGAGCATGACGAATTCGACCCCATCCCATTGCCAGCGCTCCCCGGCAACGCAAGAGTCGGCGCCGAGTCGCTCCGGCACGCTCGACTGCACGCTTGCGATCGGCATCATGCCTAGCAACGAAGCGGCCCCGCCGATGTGATCGTTATCGCCGTGACTGACAATCAAACGGTCCACCCGCTCGATGCCCAGAGCGCGCAAGTACGGCACTACCGCAGCTCGGCCGGCATCGAAACGCGCGCTGAATCGCGCGCCGGTATCGTAGACCAGCACATGGCGCTCGGTGCGCACGACCGCGGCCAGTCCTTGGCCGACGTCGAGCAACGTAAACCACAGTTCTCCGGTCGCCGGCGCGGGCGGACGCATCCACAGCATCGGCAGTAACCACACGGCGCCGATCCAGCGCGCCGGCCAGCCGTGCGGCGCGAGCAACCACACCGACCCGATCGACGCGCAAATCAGCGCGATGGCGCTCGGGCGATGCTGCACCCATTGACCGGCCTCGATCCTCGCCAACGCCTCGAGCGCGAGCCACAGGCCGTACAGCAATGTGGCTGCGGCATTGAACAGCAGCGCGGCGACGCTCTCGAATCCCATACCGAGCAAGCCGACGCCGCCGAGCGTCAGCGGCACCGCCAGCACGTCAAACACCGGCACCGCCGCGAGGTTGGCGAGCGGCGCCACCAACGACGCCTGCTGAAACAACCACAGCATCAACGGCAACATGCCGATCGCGATCGCGAGCTGCAGATAGCCCCAACGCCGCCACAGCGAGCGCGGCGTCGTACCCTGCGCGACATATAAAATCACTGCCACCGCCGCGAACGACAACCAGAACCCCGGCGCCATGACCGCGAGTGGATCGTGTAGCAGCACCGCCAACAGCGCGATCGCCAGAACCTGCGACGGCGCCACGTGGCGGCGCCAACCGATGGCAAGCATCGCCACCGCAAGCATGATGAGCGCCCGTTGCGTCGGAATGACGAAGCCCGCCAGCGCCGCATACAACGTTGCCGCGACCATGGCGGCGATCGCACCTGCGTGCGGCGCGGGCAAACGCAGGACCGTGAACCCGGGCAGCGCCCACAAAAAACGGCCGACAAAAAAGCCGATGCCGCCGATGAGACTGATATGCAAACCGGAGATCGCGACCAAATGCAGCGTGCCCGTTTGCCGCAGCACTTCCCATTGCGTGTCGCTGATCCCGCGCCCATCGCCGTTCGCCAGCGCGACAACCAGCCCGGCGTAGTCGCTGCGCGTCAGTGCTGTGATGCGTTCGCCGAGCCGCTGCCGCACTGCGTCGATGGCGAAGCGCCCCGCGCCTTGAATCACTTGCTGCGGGGTTTCTTCGCCGCGCACATATCCGGTGGCGCCGATGCGCGAACGAAAAAGATACGCCTCGTAGTCGAATCCGCCTGGGTTCTGAAATCCATGCGGCCGTTTCAAACGCGCCCGCAATCGCCAGGTTTCCCCGGCGCGGGGCGCGAAGTCGCGTAGTGCGCTCGTCAACAAAATGCGACTCGGCGCCGATACGGGGACGGCGTCGGCCTCGGCCTCGACAACGACGAACTCAAAGCGCGTGCCGTAATCCGTAGCTCGCGGGATGTCAGCGACGATTCCGGTCAGCGTTAGATCGACGCCTTCGAGGTCGGCAGGCAAGCGCTCGGCGAGAATCAACCCCGCACGAAAGCTGACCCAAACGACGCCGCCGACCAGAAACACCAGCGGCCACACGCGCGGGAAGCGCCACGCAAGCAACACGAGTGGAATCAGCGCCAACGTCCACGCGAGCGACGGCAGCGTGGACAACTGCTGGACGAAAACGATGCCTACGAGAAAGGCGAGCGCGGCGCTACGCATACGGCCCTCCCTATGCCGGTGCATGTCACCATAACAACGGTTGCGTCGTCCGCGGTGCTTTGCCGCAACGCGCCCCGCTTCGTGCTTTACGCTTCTTTCGGCTTTGTGTCTTTTAAGATGCCGTCTTCGAGCTTCATGACGCGATCCATGCGACCCGCCAGATTGGGATCGTGCGTCACGATAATGAACGTCGTTTGCAGCTCGCGATTCAGCTCCAGCATCAACTCGTACACGGTATGCGCGGTTTCGCGGTCGAGATTGCCCGTCGGCTCGTCGGCGAGCACGCACAACGGGCGCGTGACCATCGCCCGCGCCACCGCTACCCGCTGGCGTTCGCCGCCGGATAGCTCGCTCGGTCGGTGACGCACGCGGTCTTCAAGTCCCACGCGCGCCAACATCGCCGCCGCTTGATCGATCGCCTCCTTGGTCGAGCCGCGGCGTAACAGCAGCGGCATCGCCACGTTTTCGAGGGCGGTAAACTCAGGCAGTAGATGATGGAACTGATAAATGAACCCGAGCTTCTCGTTCCGAAACCTGCCGCGTTCGGCATCGTCGAGCTTAGCCAGATCCTGCTGATCAAACTCGACCTGCCCCGCCGTAGGGCTGTCCAAACCGCCGAGCACATGCAGTAGCGTGCTCTTGCCCGAACCCGAGGCGCCGACAATGCCGATTTGCTCGCCGCGCTTGACGCGCAGGTACACGCCCTTCAATACGGGCACGTTAAATGTGCCCTCGTCGAAGGTCTTGATCAGGCCCGTTGCGCGTAGCAAATACGGCGTGCTCATTCGTAGCGCAGCGCCTCGGCCGGTTGAACCTTCGACGCGCGCCATGCAGGGTAAATCGTCGACAGCAGTGCTAACACCAGAGAGGCGCCCGAAATCATGGCGACATCGTTCCAGCGCAGTTCCGATGGCAGCTCGCTGATGAGATACACATCAGCGGACAAAAACGAGATTTGAAACACGCGCTCCAGTAACTGCACAAACCCTTCGACGTTGTACGCAAGCAGCACGCCAAACAACGTACCGACGGCGGTGCCGATAACGCCGACCACCGCGCCCTGCACCATGAATACACCCATCACGCCGCGCGGGCTCAAACCGAGCGTGCGCAGAATGGCGATGTCCGATTGCTTCTCGGTGACGATGACCACCAGCGTCGAGACGACGTTGAACATGGCGACCGTGACGATCAGCAGCAGGATCACGAACATCACCGTCTTTTCGATCTTGAGCGCGCGGAAAAAATTGCCGTGCTCGCGCGTCCAGTCGTTGGCGCGAAAATCCGGACCGAGCGCGCCAGCGATATCGGCGGCGACGTATGGCGCGTCTTCGAGCGAGTCGATCTTCAGGCGCAGGCCGCTGATGGCGCCGTTGAGTTGGTACAGTTTCGCGGCGTCGTCGATGTGCGTCAGCACCAAGCCGCTGTCGTACTCGTACATATCGACGCGAAAGATGCCGACGACGGTGAAGCGTTTGAAGCGCGGCAACAACCCGGCGGGCGTCGCCTGTGCCTGCGGCACCACCAGCGTCAGCGACGAGCCGACCGCGAGATCGAGCTTCCACGCCAACGCGGCGCCAACGACGACGCCGAATTCACCGGGCTTGAGCGCATCGAGATCACCGTCCACCATGCGGTCGCCGAACTCGGACACGCTGCGCTCCTGCGCCGGCAACACGCCGCGCACGAAGACGCCGTTGACCGACTTGCCGTGCGCCGCCATCGCCTGCCCGAGCACGTACGGCGCCTGGCCCGTGACGCGCGGATTCTGTTGCACACGCTCGGCTATCGCCTGCCAATCGTTCAACCGCCCATCCAAACCGGTGACGGTGACGTGCGATACCACGCCCAGAATGCGCGAGCGCAGTTCCTTGCCGAATCCGTTCATGACCGACAGCACCGTGATCAACGCGGCGATGCCGAGCGTGATGCCTAGAATGGAGATGAGCGAAATGAAGGAGATGAAGTGATCGCGACGGCGGGCGCGGATGTAGCGCAGGCCGACGAAAAGCTCAACGGGGCGAATCATGGCGCGCCATTAAACCATAGAACCCACAAAGCGAGTACGTTTGCGCGCGTAAAAATCGTCGATCGTCATTGTGCGACGCGTTTGTCCGACGAAGCCGCCGCGTCGATCGATGAAAGCTCCAGCACCGCCTCCCCGTTCTGTCCGACGAGCTGTGTCCCTTGCATAGCCGAAAGCTGCTGCAACGTGGTGACCACCTCGTCGGCATCGGTCCCTGTTAGTAGCCGCGGCTGGAACACGACCTCGGCGTTCTTGACATTAATAGGCACCAGCCGCACCCGTTGCACGCGTCCCTCCCGAAACGTGAGCAGCGCGATCGCGCTGCGCGTCGCATCGGCACTGAACGAACCAAACACGAAGTTGCCGAGACTATAAAGAATCACGCCCTGCCGATAGCGCTCGACCGCCTGCAAGATATGCGGGTGATGCCCGAGCACCGCGCTCGCACCGGCGTCGATCGCCGCGCGTCCCAATTGCGTCTGGTAGTCGCGCAATACCGTCGTACCCTCACGACCCCAGTGAAACGAAACAATCACGACATCGGCCTGCTTGCGTGCCGCCGCGATGTCGGCGCGCACCTGGTGCTCGTGACCGAATGCCGAGCCTGCCGACTCCGCCGTCGCCCAGAACTCCTCCGGAAACGTAAGCGAGTACGCGAGAAACGCGACGCGCGCCCCCGGTAACTCGACGATCGCGGGACGACGCGCGGCGGCCAACGTTTCGCCCGCGCCGACATAGCGGATACCGGCCTGATCCAGCGCACGCATGGTGTCGATCAGACCTTCGCGTCCGTAATCCATGCTGTGATTGTTGGCGAGCGATACCACACGCAGTCCGGCGCGCGCTAAGGCCGGCGCGACCTTGTCCGGCGGCGAACGAAAAACATATTGCTTTTGCGTCGCGGGCTTTCCGCCGTTTGTGAGCGGGCCTTCGAGATTGCCGAACGCGATATCTGCCTGGGTCAGAACCCCCCGCACCTGCTCGAACGGATAGTCGTAACCGAAACGCTCAAGCTCAGGCCCGGCGGTGCCGCCCAACATGATGTCGCCCACGGCGGCGATGGTAAATTCCGTCGGCTTCGTGGCGGTTGGCTCGGCCGCAATGCTTGCGCATCCCCCTAACAGCGCCAAAGCGCAGGCGCTCGCGCCACCCCAACCTTTCACTTTGTCCTCGCCGCCGCTGTCTTGGCCAAACGTTCCAGCGCCGCGCGCAATTCCGGGTCCGTTTCGCCTTGCGCCACTTGCCCCAACAGTGTGGCGGTAAGTCTCGAAAATCGTTTCGCTTGGCAACGCGGTACCGCGGGCACGCCGAGATCGCCAGCCCCGTGGGGCACCGCGCGCACGGTCAGTTTTACGAGGTCTTGGAAATATGGGTCGGACTTCAATCGGTCCCGGATCGCTTGCTGTTGATGCCGCAGTCGGCTCGCCCACACCGGGGAGTCGGCATGCAGCGTCAGTTGGCCATGGGTGTAAGCGACGGGCCGGAAGTGGCTAACGAGGTCCGGCGGCGCTAAACCGGCCCAGAGTGCCGATAGTCGGACGTCTTCACCAACCGCCCGCAGAAACTTCCTTTCAATAAAGGCATTTAGCCGTTTCATTTAAAGCTTTAACCCAGGTAACCGTCGCAGCGCTTTCCGAATCCTGATCTACACTTTAAAACCATGAACATTATCGTTGTTAACGAAGGCATCCGGAAGGGCCGTTCGGCGTGTCTCTCCCACCGCCACCTAACCCTAATCCTCTTAGTCGGCCTCATCGGCCTGCCGCTATTGATCGGCACCCTCACCTACAAGATCGAATCCCTGCTGGAACGCGCCAACGGCAACCCGTCGGCGGTACAGAAACTAAGCCTCGAGCTTAAGGCCCAACGCCAAGAGATCGAGGTGGCCAAGGCGGCCGCCGCCACCCACTTAAACGCCCTGGCCCTTAAGCTCGGCCAACTTCAAGCCCAGACCTTGAGGTTAAACGCCTTAGGCTCGCGGCTCACCCGCATGGCCGGGCTCGATCAACGCGAGTTCAACTTCGAGCACGACGTCGCCCAAGGCGGCCCCGAGGCCCCGTTAAAGGGCGGCAAACACGATGTCGCCATCGCACTCGATCGCTTAACGAACGAGATCCAAACCGCCGAGGCCCGATTGAAGGCCTTAGAGAGCCTGCTCCTCGATCGCCGCTTAAGCGACGCCGTCACCCCGGCCGGGTTCCCGACCGAGGGCGGCTTCGTCTCCTCCGGCTTTGGCAACCGCGTCGACCCCTTCACCGGCGCCATCGCCTTCCACGAAGGGGTGGATATCGCCAGCCGCCTGGGCTCCCCGATCCGGGCCATGGCCGATGGGGTAGTCTCCTTCGTCGGCGACAAACCGAACTACGGCAAGACCGTCGAGATCACCCACGGGCGTGGCATCACCACCCGCTATGCCCATACCCTGGCGACCTTGGTGAAGGTCGGGGACAAGGTTTCCCGGGGCGAGGCCATTGCGCAGGTGGGTTCGAGTGGTCGGTCGACGGGGCCGCATGTGCATGTGGAGGTGTTGAAGGATGAGCGGCCGGTGAACCCCATGGGTTATCTCACGACGCGCTGAGTTGCCAACGACGGCGCGCGGAGTGTCAAGCAGATTCCTCGTATACGCTCGGGACGACCGCCCCGCGGTCGCCTTCAAGTCTCGTCGCTTTTCCTACATAATCGCGGCCTTGCTAAAGAGCGCAGGACGCGCTTAGCAATTCCTCCAACTTGTGCGGTTCGCCGCGGTTCATGATCACCAAGACCCTTACTAGGATTTTCGGTAGTCGCAATTCCCGGTTGTTGAAGTCTATGCAGCGTGAGGTCGAGCGCGTCAACGCGCTCGAGCCGACGGTCGCCTCGCTGTCGGACGAGGCGTTGCGGGCCAAAACTGTGGAGTTTAAAACCCGAGTATCACAAGGAGAGGCGCTGGATCGGTTATTGCCCGAGGCGTTCGCCGTGGTGCGCGAGGCCGGGCGCCGCGTGCTCGGGATGCGCCACTTTGATGCGCAGGTGATCGGCGGCATGGTGTTGCATCAGGGGAAAATCGCCGAAATGCGCACCGGCGAGGGCAAGACCCTGGTCGCGACGCTGGCGGCTTATCTCAATGCGCTCTCCGGGCGCGGCGTACACGTGGTGACGGTCAACGACTACCTCGCCCGCCGCGACGCCGAATGGATGGGCAAGATCTACGGGTTTTTGGGGCTATCGGTCGGCGTCGTGGTACCGGGACAGGACCGCGAAACCAAGCGCGCGGCCTACGCCGCCGACATTACTTACGGCACCAATAACGAATTCGGCTTCGACTACCTGCGCGACAACATGGCATTTCGCGCCGAGGAGCGCGTGCAGCGCGGGCTTAACTACGCGATCGTCGACGAGGTGGACTCGATCCTCATCGACGAGGCGCGTACGCCGCTTATCATCTCCGGCCCGGCGGATGAGGGCACCGATCTGTACGTCAAGATTAACGCCATCATCCCCAAGCTCACGAAGCAGGAGACGGAGAACGGCCCCGGCGATTACAGCGTGGACGAAAAGACGCGCCAGGCGTTCCTGACCGAGGCCGGTCACGAGCGTGTGGAGCAGTTGCTGACCGAGGCCGGCGTGCTCGAGGCCGGCAGCAATCTGTACGATGTAACGAATCTGGCGCTGCTGCATCACTTGAACGCCGCGCTGCGCGCGCACGCGCTGTATCGGCGCGAGGTCGACTACATCGTGCGCAACGGCGAGGTCATCATTATCGATGAGTTTACCGGGCGCATGATGCCCGGCCGGCGCTGGTCCGAGGGCCTGCATCAGGCGATCGAGGCGAAGGAGGGCGCGCGCATCGAGAGCGAGAACCAGACGCTCGCCACCATCACGTTCCAGAACTATTTCCGCCTGTACCAGAAGTTGGCCGGCATGACTGGCACCGCCGACACCGAGGCATTCGAGTTCCATCAGATCTACGGGCTCGAGGTGGTCGTCATCCCGACGCACCGACCGATGGTGCGCGACGACATGGGCGACCAGGTCTACCGCACCGTTGCCGAGAAGCATGCGGCGATCCTGGCGGACATCAAGGATTGTCACCAGCGCGGGCAGCCGGTGTTGGTCGGCACCATCTCGATCGAGGCGTCGGAGCAACTGTCGCGGCTGCTGGACAAGGAAAAGATCCCGCACCAGGTGCTGAACGCGAAGCAGCACGAGCGCGAGGCGCTGATCGTCGCGCAAGCGGGCCGCCCGGGGGCGGTGACGATCGCGACCAACATGGCCGGCCGCGGCACCGACATCGTGCTCGGCGGCAACCTCGCGATGGAGCTCGCGGCCGCGGGGGACGACGCCGCCAAGCGCGCCGAAATCCAGAAGGACTGGGAGCAGCGCCACCAGCAGGTCGTCGCCGCCGGCGGGCTGCACGTGATCGGCACCGAGCGCCACGAATCGCGGCGCATCGACAATCAGTTGCGCGGTCGCTCCGGGCGCCAGGGCGATCCCGGCTCGTCGCGATTCTATTTGTCGCTGCAGGACAATCTGCTGCGCATCTTCGGCTCCGACCGCGTGTCGGGTCTGATGCAAAAGCTCGGCATGCAGGAAGGCGAGGCGATCGAACACCCGTGGGTGTCGCGCGCCATCGAGAACGCACAGCGCAAGGTCGAGGGCCGCAACTTCGACATCCGCAAGCAATTGCTCGAATACGACGACGTCGCCAACGAGCAGCGCAAGGTGATCTACGAGCAGCGTAACCGGCTGATGGACGTGGATGATATCAGCGACAGCGTGCGCGCCATTCGCCAGGACGTCGTGGATGCCTTGGTGGGCCAACACGTTCCGCCCGAGAGCCTGGAGGAGCAGTGGGACATCGCCGGCCTGAGCGAAAGCGTCGAACGCGAGTTCGGGCTCAGGCTGCCGATCAAGGACTGGCTGGATCAGGAATCCGGACTCGACGCGCAGCAGCTTCGGGCGCGCATCATCGCCGAGCTTGAGCGCGTGCACGAGGAGAAGGCGCGCGCGATTGGCCCCGAGGTCATGCGCCATCTCGAAAAGGCGGTCATGCTGCAAGTGCTCGACCAGCAGTGGAAGGACCACCTGGCGGCGATGGACTACCTGCGCCAGGGCATCCACCTGCGCGGCTATGCGCAGAAGAACCCGAAGCAGGAGTACAAACGCGAGGCGTTCGAGCTGTTCTCCGATATGCTGGCGCGCATCAAGCAAGAGGTGATCAGCCTGCTCGCGCGCATGCAGTTGCAGGAGCCGCAGGCGGCGCAGGCATTCGAGCCGGCATCGCGCCCGAGTAGCGACATGCAGTTCCTGCATCCCGCGGCCGGCGGTGGCGCCGAGCCGCAACGGGAGGAGAACGGCGAAGTCGCCGTCGCCGCGCGCCCGCAGATGCCAACGCGCAAGCAACCGAAGGTTGGGCGCAATGAACCGTGCCCCTGTGGCTCCGGTAAAAAATTCAAACACTGCCACGGCAAACTACAGTAGTCGCCGTGGCAACTTGCCGCTAAATCCGTTTTACTAGCGCTCCCTTCACGCTGCGAGTTCGCGACCCATGGCCGTCGGTCTGACCGGACTTCCCGTGCTCCATTCCGTCCCCGGCATACGATTGAGCGCCGTCGCCGCCGGTTTGCGCAAGGCGGGACGTCGCGATCTGACGCTCATCGAATGCGTGCCGGGCTCGGTCGCCGCCGCCGTATTCACCCGCAATCGCTTTTGTGCCGCGCCCGTCACGCTGGCGCGCGAGCATTTGGCGGCGGCGTCGCCGCGGGCGTTGCTGATCAATTCCGGTTATGCCAACGCCGGTACCGGCGCCCCGGGCATGGACGATGCACGCGCGAGCTGCGCGGCAGTGGCGCAGGCGCTGGGGGTTAGGGCAGCAGAGGTGCTGCCGTTTTCGACCGGCGTGATCGGCGAGCGCATGCCGGTCCCGCGCTTGATTGCGGCGATTCCGGCGGCGGTGGCGGCATTAACGGATGCGGGATGGGCCGATGCGGCGCACGGCATTATGACCACCGATACGGTCGCGAAGGGCAGCTCGCGTCAGATCGAGATTGGCGGGCGGCGCGTCACGGTGACCGGCATTGCCAAGGGCGCGGGCATGATCCGCCCGGATATGGCGACGATGCTGGCGTTTATCGCTACCGACGCGGCGATCGATGCGCCGCTGTTGGAGCGCTGTTTGCAGGCGGCGGTGGCGGTTTCGTTCAACCGCATCACCGTCGATGGCGACACCTCGACCAACGACGCCTGTGTGCTGCTCGCCAGCGGTCGCGCCGGCCATGCGCCGTTGCGGGCGAACGATGCCGATCTCGCCGCGTTTCAGCGCGCGGTGACCGATGTTTGTGTCGAGCTGGCGCAGGCGATCGTGCGCGACGCGGAAGGCGCGACCAAGTTCATCACCGTCGACGTTGTTGGCGCGGCCAGCGAGTCCGATGCCGTGGCGGTGGCCTATACCATCGCCCATTCCCCATTGGTCAAAACCGCTTTCTTCGCCTCCGATCCGAACTGGGGCCGCATCCTCGCGGCCATCGGCCGTGCGCCGATCGCTGTGTTGGAGCTTGAGCGCGTATCGATTCATCTCAACGACGTCTGTGTCGTGCGCGCCGGCGCCCGCGCCGCGGATTACACCGAAGACAAGGGTCAGTCGGTGATGCGGCAGAGCGAGATCATCGTGCGCGTAACGCTCGGCAACGGTCCGGGTCAGGCCCGCGTCTGGACCTCGGATTTATCGCACGACTACGTGCGCATCAATGCCGAGTATCGATCGTGATCTGACGCCGTTGCACGTCGTCGCCGGTCTCATCTGGGACGGCACGCGCGTCTTTATCACCCGCCGTCATGCCGCCGCGCACCAGGGCGACCTGTGGGAATTTCCCGGCGGCAAGCTTGGGGCCGGCGAAGAACCGCAGCAAGGATTGGCGCGCGAGCTGCACGAAGAACTGGGTATCACCGTGCGCAGCGCCGAACCGTACGCCAAGGTCCACTACGTTTACCCCGAACGCGCGGTGTTGCTCGATGTCTGGCGCGTGACCGCCTACGACGGCGTCGCGCACGGGCGCGAGGGCCAAGCGGCGTGCTGGCGTGATGTTACGGCGCTGCGCCCGTCCGATTTCCCCCTGGCCGATCGCCCGATCGTGCGGCGCCTGCAATTGCCGCGGCTTTATGCGATCAGCAATGCCGCCGCGGTGGGGCTCGATGCATTCACAATCTCACTCGAACGCGCGCTCGATGCGGGGCTGCGGCTGGTGCAGCTGCGCGAACCGGCGCTCGATGTAGACGCGTATTGCGCGTACGCACGCAAGCTCGCCGCGCTCTGCCACCGTTACGGGGCCAAGCTGCTGATCAACGCCGACCCGGCACTATTGGCGGCGTGTGAGGCCGATGGGGTGCAGCTTTCGGCGCGCCGACTCGCCTCGCTCGCGGCGCGGCCAATCGAGGCCAACCTGTTGCTCGGGGCCTCGTGCCATAACCGTGCGGAGCTGGCGCTGGCGCAGGCGATCGAGGTCGATTTCGCGCTGTTGTCGCCGGTCGAGCCGACGCCGAGCCACCCGCATGCGATTGCGCTCGGGTGGGACGCGTTTCAACAACTCTGCGCCACGACTCATCTTCCCGTCTACGCCCTCGGCGGCCTGGCGACTAGCGACGTGGGGCGTGCCCGCCAAGCCGGCGCCATCGGGGTGGCGGCGATTCGCGGCGTGTGGGAGGCAGACGATATCGTCGCTGCGATCAAGACGACGCTTGCCGACTGAGCGCGAGATAACGTTGGTGCAACGCGTCCACCTGCGGCGCCAGTGCGGCGGCCTCGCCGCTGTTCTCGATGATATCGTCGGCCCGCGCGCGGCGCG
>JBKHXU010000031.1:0-4740 GCA_046565865.1 Gammaproteobacteria bacterium
CGGGACGCTTCACCGAGATGTTCGTGGTCGAGTCGTGGCTGGAACATTTGCGCCAACACGAACGCGTGACGGTCGCCGATCGCGCGGTGCTCGACCGTGCAAAGACATTTCACGTCGGGGAATCGCCGCCGCGCGTGACGCACTTCATCGCGCAGACGTTGACGCGCTAGGAACCAACGCCGGCGGGCGGGGTCGGATCGAGTAGACACCCCGGAGCAACCCCATGGACTCGCTGTGGCAAGGAACGGCCCACCCGATACATTTCCCATCTCTCAGTGAAGACGTGACCGCGGATGTCGCTGTGGTCGGCGGCGGCATCACCGGTCTCACCGCGGCGATGTTGCTCGCGGAGGCCGGCAAACGCGTCATCGTGCTCGAGGCCGGCGCCATCGGCAGCGGCTCCACCGGTACGTCGACGGGCAATCTCTACGCGGTCGTCGATCGCCAGCTTTGCACGATCGAGGACAAGTGGGGGCGCGATGTGATGGAAGCGGTGGCGCAATCGCGGGTCGAGGCGATCGATCTCATCGAGCACACGGTGCGCCGCTTCGGGCTCGATTGTCAGTTTCAACGCCGACCGTTTTACCTCTACGCCTCCGAGCCGGCACACGAAGACCTGGAAACGATCGAGCGCGAGTACCGCGCCGCCAAGAACGCGAATCTCAATGCGGTCCTCGCGAAGCAAATCCCGCTGCCCGTCCCGGTTTACCGTGCGCTCGTGATCGAGGGCCAGGCGCAGTTTCATCCGGCCAACTACGTGCGCGATCTCGCGCGCCAGCTTGGGGCGAGCGGTTGTAGGATCTGCGAAAACACACGCGTCACGAACATCGACGACGATGCGGGCGTACTCCAAACCGAAACCGGCACCGTGCGCGCCGAGGTCATTATCATGGCGACGCACTCGCCGAAGGGTGTGTACGCGGTGCATGCGCTGATGGAGGTGTATCGCGAGTACGGCATCGCGGCCACGATCGCCGACCGCGCCGTGGCGGACGGAATCTATTGGGACATCAGCCGTAAGACCTCGATCCGCGCGTACGAGGCGGATGGAGAGCGATATCTCATCGTCATCGGCGGCAAGCACCTCACGGGCCACGATACCGACACGCGCCAGTGTTACCGCACGATCAAGCAATTTGCGCGCGATCATTTTGCGCTTGGCGACATCGCGTTCGAGTGGTCGGCGCAGAACTACCGCTCCGCCGATGGCCTGCCCTACATCGGGCGCAGCCCCGGGTCGTCGCGCACGTTCATCGCAACCGGCTTTGGCGCCGATGGGCTCACCTACGGTTCGCTCGCGGCGAGCATCATCAGCGAAGAGATACTCGGGCGCGAAAGCCGCTGGAGCGATCTCTATGATGCGCGGCGATTCACGCCAATCAAATCGGCAAGCCGAGCGGCGGCCGAAAATTTACACGTCGCAAAGCACTTGCTGCAGGATTACTTCGCGCGCCGGCCGAAGGAGCTGGAACAAGTGCCGCCGGGCGAGGGGCGAATACTGAAGCTCGACGGCACCAAGGTCGCGGTGTACCGCGACGAGTTCGACCACTACACGCTCGTATCGCCCACGTGCACGCATCTCGGATGTCTCGTGCACTGGAACAGCGCCGAACGCTCGTGGGATTGCCCGTGCCATGGCAGCCGCTTCACCGCGACCGGCGCGGTCATCGAAGGGCCGGCGCTCGCGCCGCTGGAACAGCACGGCGCCGGCACGTCGCCCGACGCGCCGTCGCGGACGACCGTGCAACCGCGATCGCCACGGGCGTCGTAGTCGTTGCCAGACGGCGGATGTCGACGTCGGCGTGTTATGCTTCACGCACACGAGTTGCAATGACCCAGAATTATGGCAAAGAAAAAACTTTATCGCGTGGCGTTCGTGAACCAGGGCAAGGTGTACGAGATCTATGCGCGGCGTGTGAGCCAGGGCGACTTGTACGGGTTCATCGACGTCGAAGGCATCATGTTCGGCGAAAAGTCGGCGGTGGTAATCGATCCCTCCGAAGAGCGGTTGAAGACCGAGTTCGAGGGCGTGAACCGCACGCACATCCCGATGCACGCGATCGTGCGCATCGACGAGGTGGAGAAGCAAGGTGCGGCGAAGATCGTGGCGCTGAGCGGCAAGTCCGACGACATCATTCCCTTTCCGATGCCACCGCCGAAAAAGGGGCGCGAGTAACTCTTTTCGGGCGTTGACTAGGCGGCTTCGGCTTTCTTGGTGAGCGTCGGCACACTTGCCAGCAGTTGCGGGAAGAATTCCAGGAAGTGCGCTTCGTACGACCCATAGTTGTCCTGTAGTTCTTCACCGCCGCCGACGAGATTGCTCGGCCGGCGCAGACGGCGCGCGATGCCGTCGATGGCAAGGTGGATCGCCGCCGGCTCACGGTAGCTCGCGAGCCAATCGTTGGCGCGCATGTGCGGGAGCATACGCTGCAATCGCTCGGGCGCCGGGCGCGCATGGGTCGCCAGCGCCGCATAGACGCGCGCGGTGAACACGGGCAGCGCTTCGGCGCTGTAGCGCGACCAATGCCGGGCGAGGAAGTGATCGTAAAACACATCCACCAGGATACCGGCGAAGCGCCGGCGCGACGGGCTGACCAGGCACCGGCTCGCCGACACCAGCGGATGCTGATCGGTGTAGCGGTCGACCGCGCGGTGCAAGAGAATCGCGGCGCGCACTGTGGCCGGGTACGCCTCGACCTGTCTGCCCTTGACGAAGTCACCGAGCAGCGCGCCGGCGACGGCCGCGGGTTCAGCGCCGGCGAGGAAAACGTGCGCGAGGTAGTTCATGGAGGGATTGCCACTGACTTATCGCTTCAAGTCCGGACGCGCGATCGGCGTTGCTGGGAAAAGTCTTATCGATTGAAGGTGCGATGGTTGCGCGAAAGCTGGGGTAACGGAAAGTAAGCGAGTCAGACCGTCGCTAAAACGATACTGCCGACTCGCCCTCCTTCATGTCGAAACGCGAAGGAGGGCCGGACCAAAATCTAAAGCGCGCTTACCAACGACCGCCGCCGCCACCTGCGCCACCGCCGCCACGCGGGCGATTACCCCAACCGCTACGACCACCACCACCCCCACCACCACCGCCGCCGCGTTGCCCACCGCCGCCCTCGGTCTTCGGGCGCGCCTCGTTTACGTTGAGCTTGCGGCCCTTCAAGTCCTTGCCGTTCATGCCGTTGATGGCAGCTTGCGCCTCGGCCTTGCCCTCCATCTCGACGAAGCCGAACCCGCGCGGTTCGCCACTGAACTTGTCTTTCAACACGGTGACGCGGGTAACACGCCCGTAGGCAGCGAAAGCCTCGCGTAATTCATCTTCCGTTACATCACGGGAAAGATTCCCGACAAAGATATTCATTTTCGACTCCTGAGGTGGGGACAACAAACGCCGACCGGGCATCCAGGCGTTGGCGCTGCGACGGCCGTGCGGGAAGAATCATACGCCACCTCGCGCGCTGGGTCACAACTTGTTTCGCGCGGCGTGCTCCCATCCACGGTTAACGTTCGGTAATCTTGCAATATGCCGCGCCAGCGTCTGCCACGTCCCACAAGTAGCGCCTACATCACCCCCGCCGGCGAGCGCCGGCTGCGCGCCGAACTGGATCAGTTGTGGCGCGTGAAACGACCGCAGGTGGTGCAGGCGGTCGCAGACGCCGCGGCGCTCGGCGATCGCTCGGAGAACGCCGAATATATCTACGGTAAGAAGCAATTGCGTGAGATCGACCGGCGCGTGCGCTACCTCAAGAAGCGGCTCGACGAATTGATCGTCGTCGATCGGCCGCCGGCGGACCCGGGGCGCGTTTACTTCGGTGCGCGCGTGCGCCTTCAGACCGAAGCGGGCGACGAGGTCGAGTACCGCATCGTCGGCGCTGACGAGCTCGACACCGCCAACGGCCACATCAGCATCGACGCCCCGCTCGCCCGCGCGCTGCTGAAGAAAACGATTGATGATGAGGTCGTGGTGCAACTGCCGACCGGACGTGTGCGCTACACGGTGCTCGATATCCGCTACGACAGCTTCAGCTCACCGGCCGGCGGGTGATAGGTGAGTCGTCCGTCAACAACGTGCCCGGCACTGGAAAATCGATGCGGAGCCGCGGCCGTGGCGCCGGTGATGTGCCAGACGTCAATACCGCGCGCCTTGAGGTAATCGCTGATCAAGGCGCGATGGCACTGCCACCACAACGCCTCGGCGCACATGATTGCGGTGCGCCGCTCCGCCGCCAGCCGTTCGAGCTCGGCCTCGGCCGCCGCGAATTCCGGTGTCTCCATGTAGTCGGCATAACCGCGAAACGCGTTGTTGCGCCACGCGGTGTTGCGCGAATCCGGGCGCGGCGCGCGCCGACCGCCAAGCGCGGGCAGCCAGTGATAGTCGATGCCGGCCGCGACCAGATTCGTTTGCAGCGCTTCGCGTCCAAAGTGCGGGTGACGACGCGAGCCCGGGAAGCGGCGCACGTCCGCAATCGCACCGATCTCATGCGCCCGCAGCAACGCCAAAAATGCGTCCGCGCTGTGCGTCGAGTGACCAATGGTCCAGATCGCGGGCGCGGTCATGTTCGGTTATAAACGATCGTGCAGACCCTTCACGCCCGAGTGTTCGGCGCAGTGAACGCAACAGTAAAACGTCCCGTTCTTCTCCACGCCGTGGCCGACAATGCGGCAGTTGCAATGCGCGCAGCGCGGCGCGAGCGCGTGAATGGCGCACTCGAACGAGTCGAAGGTGTGGTTGGCGCCGTTCATCAT
>JBKHXU010000032.1:0-1728 GCA_046565865.1 Gammaproteobacteria bacterium
CATCGAGCGCAACTTGCAACGGCCGTTGGCCGGCATCGGCGAACAACTGCGTGCGCTCGGTCTACCGGAGGTGGACATCCGGGTGCAGGTTCGCACCGGCGACACGCCGCCAGGCGAACGCGCGGCGATGAAGAAACGCCCGCCGCATATCCTCGTAACAACGCCCGAGTCGCTATACCTATTACTTACAGCGCGTCCGGACGCACGATGCTTGCGACCACGCGTACGCTGATCGTCGATGAAATTCACGCGGTGGCGGCGAGCAAACGCGGCGCGCATCTGGCGTTGTCGCTGGAACGGCTCGCGGCCCTGGCCGCGCGCCCGCCGGCGCGCATCGGTCTGTCGGCGACGCAAAAACCGATTGACGAGGTCGCGCGTTTTCTCATCGGCAGCGCCGGCGGCGACTGCGCCATCGTCGATGCCGGCCATGTGCGTGCACGAGATCTGGCACTGCAACTGCCGCCCTCGCCGCTCGAGGCGGTGATGGCGGGCGAGGTGTGGGAGCAGGTGTACGATCGGTTGGCAGAGCTGATCCGCGCCCACCGGGTGACGCTCGTGTTCGCCAACACGCGCCGCCTGACCGAGCGCGTGACGCGCCACCTGAGCGAGCGCCTGGGCAAAGAAAACGTCGCCGCGCACCACGGCAGTTTGTCGCGCGAACAGCGCCTGGACGCGGAGCAGCGGCTGAAACACGGCGCGCTGCGCGCGCTGGTCGCAACCGCCTCGCTTGAACTCGGCATCGACATCGGCGACGTGGAGCTGGTGATCAATCTCGGCTCGCCACGTTCGATCGCAACACTGTTGCAGCGCGTCGGCCGCGCCAATCACGCGGTTGGCGGCACGCCGAAGGGCCGGGTGTTCCCATTGACGCGCGACGAGCTGGTGGAGTGCACGGCGTTGCTCGCCGCTGTCGCGCAGGGCGATCTCGATCGGTTGCGCATCCCATCGGCGCCGCTCGACGTGCTGGCACAGCAGCTCGTGGCCGAAGTCGCGAGCCGCACCGAGGAAACCGACGCCGCCGGCAACGGCGGCATCGCCGAGGACGAGCTGTTTCAACTCGTGCGCCGCGCCTATCCCTATCGCGAACTCACGCACGAGGCATATCTTGCGGTGGTGCGCATGCTGGCCGACGGCTACGCCACCCGCCGCGGACGCGCCGGCGCATACTTGCATCGCGATGCGGTGCATCGGCGGCTGCGCGCGCGCAAGGGCGCGCGGCTCACGGCGCTCACCTGCGGCGGCGCGATCCCCGACAACGCGGACTACCGCGTTGTGCTGGAGCCAGGCGAAACCTTCATCGGCACACTGAACGAGGACTTCGCGATCGAGAGCATAACCGGCGACATCTTTCAGCTCGGCAACGCCTCGTACCGCATTCTCAAAATTGAAACCGGCAAGGTGCGCGTCGAAGACGCCAAAGGCGCGCCGCCGTCGATCCCCTTTTGGTTGGGCGAGGCGTCGGGGCGCACCGATGAGTTGTCGCAGGCGGTCTCGACGCTGCGCGCCACGATCGACGCACGATTAACACACATCGATACCGCGACGCTCGCAGACACCGCCGATTGGCTGATGCAAACCTGCGGCCTCGCGCGCCTGGCCGCCGAGCAGCTCGTGGAGTATCTGGCGGCGGCAAAGGGTGTGCTCGGCGTGATCCCGACTCAGCAAACCCTCGTGCTCGAGCGCTTCTTCGACGAGTCGGGCGGCATGCAGCGCGTGATCCATGCGCCG
>JBKHXU010000033.1:0-10740 GCA_046565865.1 Gammaproteobacteria bacterium
GCGACCGACGCGATCCCTCGCGTCGCTCTTCGAGTTCATAGCGCTCCTGCTCCGCAGATCGGGCGCGCCATAGGGGGGGATCCAACAACCGCCCACACCTAAGCGTTTATGTCCGGTGCCAAAACCAACCAATTCCCCGTCATTGCGAGCGCAGCGAAGCAATCCCCCACCGATGACTCCTACGTTACGAGATTGCTTCGTCGCGATCGCTCCTCGCAATGACAGTTCATCGTGGGTGCCGTTGGGTCCCCTTTATGGCGCGCCCTCGCCGAGCGCTCCGAGCGTTATGAGCCCAACCTCACAACGCGAGGCAGCGAGCGTGAGGGGGCAGTCGCGCCATCTAGGGGCGTGCTTTCTTTTCGTCCATTTTCTTTGCACGAGCAAAGACAAATTCGCCGGGAGCGAATCTGGACGCGCGGTTTTCCAGCGCGCCCGGAGGGCGAGGACCGGGACGGTCCGAGTCACAAGGGACCCGGGGTGCAGGGGCGGAGCGCCCGCGTAATACATTTATTACTTCGACCGGGCGCCGATAGGCGCTCGACTAACAGAGAGCAAAAGTTGCACAAAAAAAATCGAAAACGTTTTGCGCACCCGCGCGACTGCTCTACACTCCGCGTTCGCAAACGCCCTAATTGAACGTCATGGCTAAGGCGCGTCAGCAGCAAAAGACCGACCATTTGCAAGCGTTACTCGCGGCCCTCGAGGCCGGCGGCGAGGACGATGTGCGCGCGTTGCTTGCCGAACTGCATCCCGCCGATATCGCCAACCTGCTCGAGTCCGTTCCGCCCGAGAGCCGGCCCATCGTCTGGGCGCAGGTCGATACCGAGCGCAAGGGCGAGACCCTGCTCGAACTGCCGGAATCGGTGCGCGCCGATCTCGTTAAATTGATGGACGACGCCGCGCTGGTGGCGGCGGCGCGCACGCTCGATACCGACGACATCGCCGATCTACTGCCGGAACTGTCGGACGACGTCATCGCCGAGATCCTGCTCGCGCTCGACAAGCAGGATCGGCAGCGGCTCGATACCGTGCTGTCGTATCCCGAGGACAGCGCCGGCGGATTGATGAACGTCGATGCCATCACCGTGCGCGAGAACATTACCTGCGAAGTGGTGTTGCGGTACTTGCGTCGGCGCGAGGAATTGCCCGACAGCACCGACGCGATCTACGTGGTCGATCGCAACGACCGGCTGGTCGGGTTGTTGCCCATTACCAAGTTGTTGACCGCCGATCCGCAGACGCGTGTCTCGCAGATAATGGAGCGCGAGTACACCGCGTTCAACGCCGAGGCGCCCGCGAAGGAAGTGGCGAAGGCGTTCGAGGACTATAACCTGATATCGGCACCGGTGGTGGACGAAAACCAGCGGCTGCTCGGACGCATCACGGTCGACGACGTGGTCGACGTCATTCGTGAAGAGGCGGACCTGTCGATGATGGAAATGGCCGGCTTGCGCCAGGAAGAGGACATCTTTGCGCCGGTATGGCGCAGCCTCAAGAACCGCTGGGTGTGGCTGTCGGTGAATCTTTTAACCGCGTTCGTGTCGTCGCGCGTGGTCGGCGCGTTCGAGGGCTCGATCGAGAAGTTGGCGGCGCTGGCGGCGCTCATGCCCATCGTCGCCGGTATCGGCGGCAATACCGGCAATCAAACCATCACCATGATCGTGCGCGCGTTGGCGCTCGGCACGGTGCATCCGAGCAATGTATTCAAGTTGTTCGCCAAGGAGTTCAGCATTGCGCTCATTAACGGCCTGCTGTTCGGCGCGTTGATGGGTGCGGTCGCGTTCCTGCTGTACGACAACCCGGCGCTCGGTTTGGTGATGGCAGTGGCGATGTTGCTCAACCTGCTGTTGGCGGCGGCGATGGGGGTATTGATCCCGCTGGTGCAGTATCGAATCGGTACCGATCCCGCGGTCGGCACCAGCGTGCTCATCACCGCCTTTACCGACACCGGCGGGTTTTTTATCTTCCTCGGCCTGGCCACGTTGTTCCTTGTCTGAAGCATGGGATTCCGCACATAGCCCGAAATCTACCCTTCGTCCGCCGAAACGTGGCGTTGGGCCGGCGCTATGCGATAGTAAAGGCGTTCCGTTGTTGTCGACGTGCGACGCACCGTATCGGGGGTCGACAGGATGCTGCCTAACATACTGCAAGTGCTGACCGGTGCCGTAAAAAGCCGGCACTGCCTTGCCGTGCGCTATGCCGACCAGCGACAGATCCGGGTCGTCGAGCCGCACGCCATCTACACCGACGAGCGCGGCGAGTTGGTGCTCGATGCCTATCAGACCCGCGGTTACTCCGCGTCCGGGCGTCCGCCGCCGTTCTGGCGGCCATTGCGGTTGAAAAAGATCAGCGGCGTGCAGGTATTGAAGGAGAGTTTCGTGCCGCGCGCGTCCGAAGGCTTCAGCGCCGCGCGTCTCAAGTATCGCAAGGGCCTGGTGGCGATCGTCGAACAGCCGCCGGCCGCGTTCGTTTATCCCACCGCCACCAGCGACATGGGCCCGCCGCGACCGCCGAGCCTGCGGCGCTAGGCCTTAGCCAATTCCGTCCGCCGCATTGAGCGCGTCCACGAGTTCGTGGACCGTGCGCGTGTCGCGCGTTTTCAGCACGCGCCGCGCGAACCGGGTCAGTACCTGCAAGCGGCTGCTGCGCACGCTTTGCTTCACCAACAGCAGCGTCGCCGGATGCATGCTGAACTCGCTCAGGCCCAGCCCCAGCAACAGCCGCGTATAACGCGGGTCGCCCGCCATCTCGCCGCACATGGCGACCGGGATGCGCGCCTTCTTGCCGGCCTTGAGCGTCACATCGATCAGGCGCAGCACCGATGGATGCAGCGGGTCGTACAGGTAGCTGACGGTGTCGTCGACGCGATCGATGGCGAGCGTGTATTGAATGAGATCGTTGGTGCCGATGGAAAAGAAATCGAGATACGGCGCGAACAGATCGGCCGATATCGCCGCTGCCGGTACCTCGATCATGCCGCCGATGGGGATGCGCGCGTTGAATTTCTCGCCCTCGCGTTTAAGCGCCGATTTGGTTTCCTCGATCAGGTCGAGCACGCGGAACAGCTCCTCCTGGCTCGACAGCATCGGGATCATCAGCCGCACGCGGCCGAACGCCGAGGCACGCAGGATCGCCCGTAGCTGCGGCCGGAACAAACCGGGATCGTGCAGACACAGGCGCACGGCGCGCAGCCCGAGCGCCGGGTTGACCGACGGTGCGGTGATGGAACGGCCGCCATCGACCTGTTTGTCGGCGCCGAGGTCGAGCGTGCGGATGGTGACAGGCTTCGCCGGCATGGCGCGTGCCACGCGCGTGTAGGCGCGGAACTGTTCTTCTTCCGACGGCGCGCTGGCGCGGTTCATGAACAAAAATTCCGTGCGGTAGAGACCAATGCCGGCGGCGCGCGCCTCCACCGCGGCGCGCACGTCGGCCGGCAGCTCGATGTTGGCCATCAGCTGCACGCGCTTGCCGTCGCGCGTCAGCGCCGGCGACAGCCGCAACCGGCGCAGCTCCAGGCGCCGGCGCAGGATCGCACGCTGGCGCTGCTGATACTCCGCAACCGTCTGCGTGTCCGGGCTTATCAGCAGCACGCCGCGCTTGCCGTCGACGATGATATCTTCGCCGTGGCGCACGTAGCGCGTAGCGTTGTGCACCGAGACGATCGCCGGGATGCCGAGACTGCGCGCCAGGATCGCGGTGTGCGAGATCGGGCCGCCCATGTTGGTCACGAACGCCCGCACCTGTTTGGCCTTGAGCACAACAGTATCGGCGGGGGTTAGATCGTTGGCGACCACGATCTCGCCGTCGCCGAGTTCTTCCTCGGCGTCGCCGCCGACATTAAGCAGATTGCGCAACACGCGATCGACGACGTGCACGACGTCGGTTTTCTTGTTGCGCAGATACGGGTCCTCCATGCGCTCGAACATGCCGCTCAGCTGGTCCCGCTGAACTTTGAGCGCCCACTCCGCATTGCGCCGCTGATCGCGAATAATGTCGATCGGCGCCTCGGAGATCATCTTGTCGTCCAAGATCAGCACGTGCGTATCGAGGAAGCTCGCAGCCTCGGCCGGCGCCCCGGCCGGAATGTGATCGCGGATCTTGATGAGCTGTGCGCGCGCGGCCTCGACCGCGTGCTTAAAGCGCGCGATCTCGTCCTCGATTTGTTCCGGTGGCAGCAGGTTTTCGACGATGTCGGGCAGCTCGCGCGCGAGCAGACAGGCGCGGCCGATGGCGATCCCGTCGCTGACGCCGGCGCCGTGCAGCGCCAGCATTATTCGTCCTCGCCGAAGCGGTTTTCGATCAAGGCGGTCAGCGCCTGCAGCGCGCGCTCTTCGTCGCTGCCGCTGGCGCAGACCTCAAGCTGTGCGCCCTTGGCCGCGGCCAGCATCATGATGCCCATGATGCTCTTGCCGTTCACCTGTTGGCCGTTACGCCCGAGCGTAATGTCGCTTTTGTATTCGCCGGCGAGGCTGACGAACTTGGCAGAGGCGCGCGCGTGCAGGCCGAGTTTATTGCAGATGGTGACGGTGGCGCATTTCATTGGCGCGCCTCCGTGCCGTTGTCGCGCGGCGTCGGCGCATCGCCGGGATTGGCGGCGCAGACGATGCCGCCGCAGCCGCCCGCGAGCGCGCGATCGATGACGTCGTCCAGCCGCAGGTGCCGATAGTTCAGCACGCGCAGCAGCATCGGCAAATTCGCGCCCGACACCAGCTCGATGCGACCGCGTTTCAGCAGGCGGCAAGCGAGGTTGGTGTGGGTGGTGCCGTAGATGTCGGCCAGGATCAGCACCCCCTCGCCTTGGTCGAGGGTGCGAATGTGCTGCGCGATCATCTCGCCCATCGCTTCCGGCGCGTGATCGAAGTCCACGCCCGCGGCCTCAAGCTGCGGCGGACGGGTACCGAACGTATGCACTACCGAGCTGATCAAGCCGCGGGCAAAATCTTTCTGGCCGAGCACAAGAATTCCGATCATGGGTGTATTAGCGCAATCAATAAAAAGAAACTGTCATTGGGAGAAGCCGCTGGCGACGAAGTGACCGTGAAACGGTCATCCCGAGCGAACGCGAGGGGCCTCCTCCCGATCGATACTCGGATAACCGAAGGGAGATTGCTTCGCTTCGCTCGCAATGACGCCCCGGGGTTTAGTTTGCTTTAGTCATGGTATCGGTGACCGGCGTCTCGGTTTTCAACTCCCGGTGCCGCACCTGGGTCGTCACGCCCTTGGTCGCGAAATATTCGGCGAGGCGGTTTACCAGGTACACGGAGCGATGCATGCCGCCGGTGCAGCCGAGTGCGATGGTAACGTAAGTCCGGTCCTCGCGCTCGAATCGCGGCAGCCAGGTTTCGAGAAAGCGCTTGAGCTCGTCGAACATGGCGTGCACCTCGTCGTAGCGCTCCATGTAGGCGACCACCGGCGCGTCGCAGCCGGTATGGCGGCGCAGCTCCGGCTCCCAGTACGGATTGGGCAGGCAGCGCACATCGAATACGAAGTCGGCGTCGAGCGGTGTGCCGTGCTTGTACCCGAACGACTCGAACAGCAATGTCAGGCCGGTCGCATTCTCGCCGCGCACGAAGTTGTGGACCTGGTGCCTCAGTTCGTGCGGTGTCGTGCGGGTGGTATCGATGCGCAGTGCCGCCGCATACGCCAGCGGTTCCAGCAGTTCGCGTTCGCGTCGGATCGCCTCGAGCAGCGAGGTCTCGCGGTCGACCATCGGGTGGCGCCGGCGTGTCTCCTTGTAGCGCTTGACCAGGATCGATTCTTCGGCGTCGAGAAAAATAATGCGGTAGCTGATCCCCAGCCGCTCCAGCGCTGCCAGGCTTTTCGGCACGTCGGCGAGGAACTCGCGATTGCGCGCGTCGAGGCCGACCGCGGCGCGGCGTTCCGCCGACCGGTCGGATTGCTGTAAGTATTGCGCCAGCTGCGGCAGCAATGCCGACGGCAGGTTGTCGATGCAATAAAACCCGGCGTCCTCGAGCGCTTGCAGCGCGTGCGTTTTGCCGGAGCCGGATAGGCCACTGACGATGTAGAAATTCATTGTGGCGAGCGATTGATCAATGCCTGTTGCCGTTGCATGAAGTCCTTGAGCGTGTCGATGCCCCACATGCGCAGGATGTACGAGCGCACCGCCGCTTCCACCAGCACCGCGAGGTTGCGGCCGGCGCCGACGAACAGCACCACCTCGGGGATTTCCACGTCGAGAATGTTGCGCGTTAGCGTCTGTGCCTGCAGCCGGTCGAGTTTTTTCAGGCGGCGCTTGTCCATGCGTTCCATGCGTACGATGAGGTGCAGCTTCTTTTTGTGCCGTACCGCGGTTTCGCCGAACATCGTGCGCACGTCGAGGATGCCGAGGCCGCGGACTTCAAGATAATCGGACAACGGACCCGGACACTGGCCGACCAGCACGTCCGGACCGATGCGGATGAATTCCACGGCGTCATCGGCGATCAAGCGGTGATTGCGCGACAGCAGCTCCAGCGCCAGTTCGCTTTTGCCGATTCCGGACTCGCCGGTGAGCAGCACGCCCATACCCATGACCTCCATGTACACGCCGTGCACCGTGGTGCGCGGCGCAAGCGCGCGCGTCAGGTGATACTGCAGGTGATCGATTACGAGCGGGCTCGCGAGCGGCGAGCTAAACAGCGCCAGCCCGAAATGGTCGGCCGCGCGCATCAGATCCGGGGCCGGCTTTTTGTTGTTGGCGGCCACTACCGCCGCGGTGGTTTTGCATCCGAACAGGGCGCGTATTTGCGCCGCGCGTTCCGGTTTGGACAGGCGCTGGAGGTAGGCAATCTCGTTCTCGCCTATTACCTGGACGCGGTTGGGATGGACGAAATTGAGGTGGCCCACCAACGCCATGCCGGGAAAACGTGCGGTCGTGGGCTCGAGCAGCCGGTCCTTGCCAGCGCGGCCCGCGACCCACTTGAGCTTGAGCGGCGCGGACTGCGCCTCAAACAGATCGCGAGTGGTGAGCGTGGGAGTCATGGGCGCGCGCGGTATCGTCGAGTTGCGTCAGTCGTCGATAAAGTTCGTGGCGGTCTTTCGCCTCGAGCAGGCCGCGTCGCCAGGTCTTGTTGCTGAACAAACCCGCCAGCTCGGACAGGATGCGCAGGTGCTCGTCGGTCGCATTGTCCGGCACTAGCAGCACGAACGCCATGGTCACCGGTCTGTGATCGATGGCGTCGTATTCCACCGGGCGCTCCAGGGTGGCGAAGGCGCCGAGCGGGCGGGCTAGGCCGGGCATGCGCCCGTGGGGAAGTGCCACCCCGTCGCCGAGGCCGGTGCTGCCGAGCCGCTCGCGCGCCGTCAGCGCCGCGAGCACCGAAGCGGCGTCGAGCCGCTCCGCGCCCGCTTGCAGCAACTGACCGAGGCCCTCCAACAACTGCGCCTTGCTGTTCACGTCGAGTGCGCGTGCGACGCGCGCTTCGGACAAGAGTTGCTGGATGTACATGACCTCGTTGTGCCGGACGATTCCGGCGGCCGCTATATCAGCTGTTTCTTGGGCGAGCCGTCGTGCCGGTGGTGGCTCGTGAGTTTCTCCTTGTGCTTGAGCACCTGACGATCGAGCTTGTCGGCGAGCGCGTCGATGGCGGCATACATATCGCCGCCGACGGCGTCGGCGTGCAGCGTCGCGCCCTTGGCGAAGATCGTCGCCTCAGCCTTGTGCCGATTCTTCTCGACGTGGAGCACGACGTTGCTGGTCGTCATGTTGTCGAAGTGGCGTTGCAGGCGTCCGATCTTTTCTGAGGCGTAGTTGCGCAGGGGTTCGGTAATGTCGACTTGCTGACCGCTGACCGTGATTTGCATAGTTCCTCCAGAGCGACGCGGCTATACCAGGGACTTTCGTTGATTCGATGGCGGTATGCTGATCGATTCGCGATATTTTGCAACCGTACGGCGAGCCACGTGGATGCCTTGGCCCGCAAGAATTTCGGCGATCTTGCTGTCACTGATCGGCTTAATCGGCGATTCGGCCTCGACCAGCTTCTTGATGAGCGAGCGGATCGCGGTCGCCGAGCAGGTGCCGCCGTCGGCGGTGCCGACGTGGCTCGAGAAAAAGTATTTGAGCTCGAAGATTCCCCGCGGCGTTAGCATGTATTTATTGGTGGTCACGCGCGAGATGGTCGATTCGTGCATGCTGACGGCGGTGGCGATGTCGTGCAACACCAGCGGCTTCATCGCTTCCGGGCCGTGGTCGAAGAACGCCCGCTGGCGATCGACGATGGTGCGCGCCACTTTGAGCAGCGTGTCGTTGCGGCTGTTCAGGCTCTTGATGAACCAGCGCGCCTGCTGCAGCTGATCTTGAAGATAGCGGTTGTCCGCGCTCGAGTCGCCGCGATGGATCATCTTTTCGTAGTGATGATTGATGCGCAGCCGCGGAGAAATGTCCTGATTGAGATCCGCGCGCCATACGCCCTTGAACTTACGCACGATGATGTCGGGCACGATGTAGTTGGCCGGTGCGGTCTGCACCATGCCACCCGGGCGCGGGTTGAGCCGCTGGATGAGTGCGACCGCCTGCGACAGCGTCTCGGGCGACACCTTGAGCGCGCGCCGCAGCTGCGCGAAGTCGCGCGCGCCGAGCGCGCTTAAGTGCTCGGGGGTGGCGAGGCG
The DNA here is from genome assembly GCA_046565865.1 of Gammaproteobacteria bacterium. Taxonomy (GTDB): domain Bacteria; phylum Pseudomonadota; class Gammaproteobacteria; order Acidiferrobacterales; family Sulfurifustaceae; genus JBKHXU01. The sequence continues at coordinate 8,611 of JBKHXU010000033.1, forward strand.
CGATGCCTCCTGCAGGCACGGCGTTTCGGGATCCAGCGCCCGCAGTTGCAGGCGCAGGCACTCCGCCAGATCGCGCGCGCCGACCCCGATCGGATCGAAATTCTGGATCTGATGCAGCACCGCCTCGATCTCGTCAACCTCGACATTGATCCCGTCCACGCCGTCGCCGCCCTTGGCCAGAATCTGCTGCACCTCCTCGAGCTTGGACGTGAGATAGCCGTCTTCGTTGATGGCGTCGATCAGGCTTTCGGCGATGCGGCGGTCGGTGGCGGAAAACGAGGTCATTTGCATCTGCCACAGCAGATGGTCCCGCAGCGTTTGCGGGCGCGCGTTGCGCGCGTCGATGTCGGGACGCTCGGCGCCGTCGCGGGTACTGGTCGGGGCGGCGGTGCCGGACTCGAAACTCTCCTCCCAGTCGGGATCGGCGCCGTCGGTCTCGGCCAGCGACGCCTGTTCCATGTCGAGTTCGGGTTCCGACTCGCCGTCGGCGCTGGTGTCGCTTTCGGTGCTGTCAGAGGGCTCGGCGTTGTCGCCCTTGGCGTCGGCGTCGGATTCGTCTTCGCCTTCTTCGAGCAACGGATTGCTTTCGAGCGCTTCCTGTATTTCCTGCTGCAGTTCGAGCGAGGACAGCTGCAGCAGGCGAATCGCCTGCTGCAGCTGCGGTGTGATCGTAAGGTGTTGACCGAGTCTTAGGTCGAGTGACTGCTTCATAAAAAATCTGAGTTTTCGCCTGGCAGAGCCGCTAGCCGCTCGCTCCTTATCAACTAAAGTTTAGTCCAAATTTACCGCCGAGTCGGGTACCGCCCATCGAACGCCGTAAACGAGGTCGTCGCGCGCAGATACGGCGTGGAGCACATTTCAAGGGGACTACAGGCGAAAATCCTTACCCAGATAAACTCTTTTTACGTCCTCATTATATAAAATCTCAGACGGTGCACCCGCGGTCAGAACCCGGCCTTCGTTCAAAATGTATGCGCGGTCACAAATCTTCAACGTCTCGCGCACATTGTGATCGGTGATGAGCACGCCAATGCCGCGTTTCTGCAAGTGGCGGATGAGTTGCTGAATTTCGATGACCGAAATCGGATCGACGCCAGCGAACGGCTCGTCGAGCAGCATGAAGCGCGGACGCGACGCGAGCGCGCGCGCGATCTCCACGCGCCGGCGCTCGCCGCCGGAGAGGCTGATGCCCAAGGTATCGCGACGCTCGCCGATTTGCAGGTCGCGCATCAGCTCTTCCAGCACATCGAGGCGCGCGGCGGGGGTGAGATCGGCGCGTGTCTCCAGGATCGCGAGGATGTTCTCCGCGACCGTAAGGTTGCGAAACACCGACGGTTCCTGCGGCAGGTAGCCGACCCCGAGGCGCGCGCGCCGGTGCATCGGCAGCTCGGTGATGTTCTCGTCGTCGAGCAAGATGCGGCCGCTATCGACCGGCACCAGGCCGACCATCATATAAAAACAGGTCGTCTTGCCCGCGCCGTTTGGCCCCAGCAGACCGACGACCTCGCCGGTCGCGACGTTGAGCGATACCCCATCCACGACGCGCCGGCGTTGGTAGTGTTTGACCAGACCTTCGGCGGCGAGCGTGGTCATGGCGTCTTCACCGCCGGCTGGATCACTGACCATACCTGGCCGGCGTCATTGCCTTCCGCGCTCATGGCGCGTGTCTCCAGGTTGTAGCGCACGATCGCGCCGCGCAGCACGTCGTCATTGCGTTTTATGACGACGTCGTCGTAGAGATCGAGTTGCCGCTGCGGTGCGAAGTAGTCCGTGCGTTTGGCTTCAGCGTCGATGGCCTCGTCGTTGTCGGTCCGCGTGCGCACTTTGACGGGGTTGCCGCGGGCGCGGATGGTTTGCACGGTTTGGTCGCGCGACGTCACCTCGACGTGATCGGCGTCAAGCCGCAGCGTGCCCTGGCGCAGCCGCACCGAGCCGCGATAGATCGCGACGCCGGTTTTTTCGTTGATCTCGACGGAGCGGGCGTTGATGTGGATGGGCTGGGTGGCGTCGGATTTTAGGGCGTGGGCCGTGGGGGCCATTAGTAGGTTTAGTGCTGCGACCATTGTTAGCAGTGTGGTCGAGCGCCTACCGGCGCCGTCGAGTTGTAATAAATGGTACTTGTGGGTGGCT
>JBKHXU010000034.1:0-21992 GCA_046565865.1 Gammaproteobacteria bacterium
GCGCGGCCTCGTACTGTGGCAGCCGCCGGCACGGTCCGGGCATCCAGGCGCCTTTCCGCTTTTGCAGCGGTAGGCGTTTAACCGGTTACGGTTGGTACGTCGCAGTACCGACGCCGCCGACCGCCGATGTGCAATCACCAAGCGCGCCACCAGCGCTGTCCAGGAGCGCCACATCGACGCGGGGATTGGCGCCCGATGGCATCTCGAGGACACCCGCATTGCACCCGGAACCCGGCAGCTCTGCCGCGACCTGGCCGCCGTTAGGGGCCGCCTTGAGGCGCGCCACAGCGATGGCGATGGCGGAGCCGACGGAATTCTTCGCACCGTCTTCCGCCGCGCCGCGTGCATCGGTCGTGACATCGTAGAACCGCGGCAGCGCTACCGCCGCCAGGATGCCGAGGATCACGATCACCATCACCAACTCGATCAAAGTAAAACCACGTTGCTTGTTCATTTGTTTGACTCCAGTTTGCTCTACACCGAACTCACGGCTGACTCGAGCAAAACGCCCTAGCAGCCACCCGTTTGGGCCGTTACCGCCCCTGTCGCCGCCACATACTCGACGCGGCACGTCGCCGAACCGCCTGCGTTCGGTGTAAACGTTGTCGTCGCGCCATACGCGGTGGTGTAACCGTCCACCGGTTGCGCGTTGTTGCCGGACTGCAGCGCGTTGCCGATTCCGGTGTTGGCACCGGTCGGAATCCCGGTAACCGCTGCGACGTCGACGACGGTACCGTCGAGCATCGTTACCTGGGTCGCCGCGGTATTGCCGTTGACGAAGTAGCGCGCCTGCACCACCGCCACCGCCGCGCGCACACCGCCGGCGACGCCGTTGATGCTCGCGATGCGCGCGTCCTGACCGAGGTTGATGTAGCGCGGCAGCGCGATCGCGGCAAGCGCCGCGAGGATGGCGATCACCACCACCAGCTCGATGAGCGTGAAACCGCGATTGTTCGATCTCATCTCGTTCTCCAATCGGTCAGTCGACCGCATATCCGTTTACAGCTTGGGCACATCGGCGACCCAGGCATAAGACTCCACCGCTACCAGACGCGCGCCCTGTGGGGCACCGCCCTCGCCGTAGACGACCTCCACCTTGAACCGCGCACGCGCCGGCCCGGGCAGCGTGCTGATAAAACTTCCCGCGTGGCGGACGCGGTACACCAGGGTCCGGCTGCCGCTGTCGAAGTACCAGCGGTTGGCCTCGATCGCCGCCGCATCCGGGCTCGCCAACGTGCCGATATAGTTGCCCGGCACCTCGGCGAGCTGATCCATGGGATTGCTCGCCTCCAGCGCGCGCAATCCCTGCCAATCGTTCCGTACGATGTGATTTGCAACCTTTATGCCAATAGCGCTGCGCAGGCTGCCAAGCACCTGTTCCATGGCCACGCGCTCGGCGTCTACGCTAAGGGCCCAAAGGCGATTGAGCCCGGCGGTCGCCAGCAGCGCGATTACAGCGATGACGAGCACCAGCTCGAGCATCGAAAAGCCGCTGGGCACGCGCGGGCCCCCGCCCCGCTGATTAACCAATAGGATAGGTGACAAAGTTTGTCCAGTTGATGAGGCCATGGGCGTCAGCGCCGGGCGGCGGCCGCGAGATCCCACATCGGCAGGAACACGCCGAGGGCCAGGATCAACACCATGACGCCGATTATGCCGATGAGGATCGGCTCGATGGCGGTACTTAAGTTCTTGAGGCTGTAGTCGAGCTCGCGGTCGTAGTAGTCGGCGACTTCGAGCAGCAGTTCGTCGACCGCGCCGGTCTCCTCGCCGACCGCGATCATCTGCAGCACCAGCGGCGGAAACAGGCCGGTCGCCGTCGCCGTGCGCGTGATGGTGTCACCGCGCTCGATGCCATCGCGGATCTGCAGCACGCGCGCGCCGATGAACTCGTTGTCGATGGCGCGGCTGACCACGGTGAACGCCTGCACCAGCGGCACGCCCGCGCGCAGCGTCGTCGCCAGCGAGCGGCCGAAGCGCGCCAGCGCCGCCTGCAGCATGAGCCTGCCCACGATCGGCAGCCGCAGCTTCAGCCGGTGCCAGCGATAACGCCCGCTGGCGCCGCGCACATACAGCCGCGCCGCCACGATCGCGCCCACCATACCGACCAGGAGCAGCGGCCAGTGCGCCACGAAGAAGTTCGAGCTCGCGATGAGCATCTTGGTGAATATCGGCAGCTCCGCGCGCAAACCCGCATACACCCGCGCGAACGCCGGGATGACGAAGATATTGATGAAAAACATCGCCATCACAATTGCGCCGATGACGACCGTGGGATAGCGCAGCGCCTGCTTGACGCGATCACGCGTGTCCTTCTCGCGCTCGAGATAGATTGCCAACTGCTGAAACGCCTCCGCGAGACTGCCGGTGCTCTCGCCCACCTGCACCATGCTAACGAACAACGTCGAGAATTCCGGGTGGCGGCCGAGCGCGGTGGTGAGGTCGAGCCCCGAGTCGAGCCCGTCGGAGACGCTGCCGAGGATGCGCGCGAGCGCCGGGTTCTGCGTCGTCTCGCGCAGCCCGCTCAGCGCTTGCAGGATCGGCACACCGGCCTTGAGCAGTGTGTACATCTGCCGGCAGAAAAAAATCTGGTCGTTCAGCGCGATCTTGCCGCTGCGCGAAAACGCGCCGAGCGCCTTCAGCCCTGCCACCACGTCGCGCGTGATATCGGCCGGCGCGATGTCGATCGGCGTGACGCCGCTGTTGAACAACTGATCGGCGATGGCGTCGGCACTCGGCCCTTCCAGGCGGCCGTGCACGGGCTCACCCCGCTGGTTGCGCCCGCGATACTGAAACAACGGCACGGTCAGTCTTCCAGGCCGAACGTGGCGCGCATCACCTGCGCCACGGTGGTGTAACCGCGAGCCGCAAGCCCGATGGCCGCGCGGCGCAGGTTTTGATAACCGGGCTGTTTGCGCGCCGCCTCGGCGAAGGCCAGCGGATCGTTCTGGTACAGCGCCTGCACCAGGTTGTCGTCCATCTCCAGGAACTCGAAGATGCCGATGCGTCCCTGATAACCGGTGGCGTTGCAGTGATTGCAGCCGGCGCCGCGCCGGAACTGCAGACTATCGACCTGGTCACCGAGCTCCAGTCGCAGCGCCGCCTTGACCTGCGGCTCGAGCGGATACGGTTCGGCGCAACTCTCGCAAATGCGCCGCACCAGCCGCTGCGACACAATGCCGCGCAGCGACGCCGCGACCATGTACGGCGCCACGCCCATGTCGATCAGGCGCAGCGCGGTCGAGACCGCGTCGTTGGTGTGCAGCGTGGACAGCACGAGGTGGCCGGTCATGGCCGCGCGCACGCCGATCTCGCCGGTCTCCTTATCGCGCATTTCGCCAACCAGGATGATGTCCGGGTCCTGGCGCAGCATGGAGCGCAGTACGCGCGCGAAGGTCAGCTCAATCTTGGGATTGACCTGCACCTGGTTGATGCCGGGCAGGCGGTACTCGACCGGATCTTCCACGGTCAAAATTTTCGACTCGGGCCGGTTGAGCTCCGACAGCGCCGCATAGAGCGTCGTAGTCTTGCCGCTGCCGGTCGGCCCGGTGACGAGGATCATGCCGGTCGGCGAATGGATCAGCTCGCGGAAGCGCTTCAACATCGTCGGCGGCATGCCGATATGATCGAGCTTGAGCACGCCCGTCAGCTGATTCAGCAGGCGCATGACGACCGACTCGCCGTGCTGCACGGGCATGGTCGACATACGCACATCCACGGCCTTGTCGCGAATGCGCACCTGGAAGCGCCCGTCCTGCGGCAGGCGCTTCTCGGAGATATCGAGGCCGGCCATGAGCTTGAGGCGCGACACGAGCGCGCCGGCGATGCGCCGGTCGGCGGTCGTTTGCACGCGCAGCACGCCGTCCAAGCGAAAGCGGATGCGCAGCTCGCGCTCGTCGGGCTCGATGTGGATGTCGGACGCGTTCACCTGCACCGCATCCTCGAACACGCTTTGCAGCAGCTTGACCACCGGGGCATCGGTCGCGCCGTCGACGGCGAGCTCGCCGAGGTCCACCGTGTAGGCCGACAGCTCCTGCTCCAGCTCCTGCGCCAGACCGCTGATCTCTTCGGTGCGCCGGTAGACACGATCGATGGTACCGAGCAGGTCCGATTCCTTTACCACCGCCAGCCGCAGCGTGCGCCGCAGCACCCGCGCCAGTTCGTCGTAGGCGAAGATGTCGGTCGGATCGGCCATCCCGAGCAGCAGACCTTCGGGTGCATCCTCGAGCGCGATGGCGCGGAACCGGCGCGCGTGCGTTTCCGGGATGAGCCGCACCACTTCGGGCCTGTAGTGGTAGCGCTTGAGGTCGATGAAGGGGATCTTGAGCTGCTGGGCGAGGAACTGAAGCAGCTGTTCCTCGCTGATGAAGCCTTTCTCAATGAGCACGCGACCGAGCTTGCGCCCGCTCGTCTTCTGATCCGCGAGCGCCGCGTTGAGCTGTTCCTGGGAAATAACCTTATGCGCGATCAGGAGATCGCCGATGCGTATCTTCTTCGGCCGGCCGGCGGTCACGACGGACATGTAGAATCCTCACTAGGACAGGGACTTGAAGTGAACCTTCATGAGTCAGCCCTAACTCTAGTTCAGGGGGTGGGTTTAGCCAGGCAATGATCGCCCCGCAGGGCCCAAATCCCTGACCGTTACTCACTTAACGAGCAATTATTGGGCCAGCGATTGCAACAGGGCCGCGTCGCGCGCCGGTACCCGCAACCGGACCTCGGCCAGTGTGGTGCGCATCTGCTGCACGCGCCGGTCCAGCTCCGCCGCGGCTTCGAGGTCGCCGGTCGCGCGGCGCAGCCGCGCCGTCGTATCGAAGTAAGCAATGGCGCCCGCGGTACCGGGATACCAGTGGACAAGCCCTGCCTCCAGTAGCGCACGGGCGCCGGCGATATCGCCGTCTTTTTCCAGCAACTCCGCCCATCGCTGGCGCGCGATATAAAGACGGGGGTTGAGCGCGAGCGCGGCGGCGTAGGCGCGCGCGGCCAACGTCTGCCACTCGGTCCCCGCCAGGTCAGCTTGCTCCTGGTACAGCGCCGCGCGCACCACGTGTGCCGTCGCCTGATAAGGATTCGCCCGCAACGACTGATCGAGCCAATTCATGGCCTCGTCATACAGCGCGCGCCGAACCTCCGTCGGCTCCTCGGTCACCGCGCGCAGTGCGAGCCGCAATAGATCGGCATACGCCAGCGCCTTGTTGCTCGCGGGCGCCAACATGTGCGCGGTACGGATGGCGCTATCGGCCGCCTGCAGCTCCCCCTGCATGCCATGCGCCAGCCCGCGCGCGAAGTAGTGATCCGAGATGCCGAGCATCGTCAGATGCGCGATGGGACCGAACAAGGCCGCGGCTACGCTGAGCCGAAACAGCACCGGGCGCAGATGACGCGCTGGGTACAACACGAACTCCGTCGCCGATCGCGCGCGCAATAACAACTCGTGCAGGCGAGCGAGCGCAAGACCGGCCAGCAACGAGATGGACATCGTATAAAGATTGAAGTCCAGAAAACTGTGCAGCGCGATCGCCGTCAGGCCGCCGCCGAGCGCGATCGCCTCGGTGCGTTGCGCGGGATCCGACGAACCGCGCAGATACCGCATGCTCATTGCCAATGTCGCCAGCAAAGTACCAAGCAACAGCAGCACACCCGGCAGTCCGGTCTCGATCCAGATCTGGAGGTAATCGTTGTGTACGTAAAAGCCGAGGGTCGCGTCGGCCGGATCGCGGTACGGCGGCCACGCCAGGTAATAGGTCCCGAGACCGATACCCCACCAAGGTTCATCGCGCACCATCTCCCACGCGCCGCGCCAGATGAGCAGCCGCGGCGACGCCGCTTGCGCCGGATCGGCCAAGCTCGCCAGGCGCTCGCCCAGCTCGCCGATCAGCAACGCGTTTGCCGCCAGGTACGCGCCCAACAGCAAACCGCCGAGGAGCAAAAGGTGCCGGCGCGCCGCGTGGCGCACGTGCAGCCCGATAAGTAACGCCATCCCGATCCAAAGCGCGAGCGACGTGCCGCGACCGCGGGTCAGCGCGACGGTAAAGAACAACAACGCGAGCGCCGCGACCAGTCCGATCGCCGCCAGACGCCGGCCGCGCGCCAGCGCGATCAGCAGATAACCAGCCGCGGGCAGCGCGACCAGCACCAGGAGCGCCGCGAACGAGTGAATATTAATGAAGCTGGCGCGCGGCGGATGCGCATGCACGAAGAATTGAATCAGCGCCCAACCGCATAACAGCAGCGCGCCGATGAGGACGCCGACAGTCGTATAGCGCCACAGCAGCGCGCGCATGGGCGACAGCGTGTAGACCCAAAACACCAGCGCGAATGTCCCGACCCACCAAAAATTTATCGCGCTCGTGGCCGGCACCCGACTCCAGGAGAGCGAGATGGCCAGCCATAGCCAGAACAACGTGAGCGACACCGACAGCGGCGTGAGCGGGAACGACAGACCGGCGTGGTAGCTGCGAGCGAGCACGAGCGCGGCCCAGGCCAACAACAGCAGTTGCACGCCAACGAGCCAGCGAATGTCATCGCCATGAAAGAACACGGCGAGGCCGGCGGCGCCGGACACGCAGGCGATCGCGCTTACCGACGGCCAGGACAGGGCGTCGGCGCGGGTCATTGGGCGGGGTTGACGTAGAATGGCGGCATCGCTCGTTTGAGCCCAAGTGTAGTCGGCCACGATTGCGGCATGTTCGACATCGTCCTGCACCAACCGGAAATCCCGCCCAATGCCGGCAACATCATCCGGCTCGCGGCCAATACCGGCAGCCGGCTGCATCTGATCGAACCGCTCGGGTTTGGATTAACGGACAAACACCTCCGACGCGCGGGGCTCGACTATGCGGCGCTGGCCCTGGTAAGAACTTATTCGAGTTTCGATGCGTTCATGGAGGCGGTGCAGCCGCTTCGGCTCTATGCCTATACCACCCGAGGTCAGCGGCGTTATACCGATGTTGTCTATCAAGCTAACGATGCGTTCCTGTTCGGCGCCGAGACGCGCGGGCTGCCGCCGGCGTTGTTGGAGCGCATCGTGCCCAACGCGCGCCTGCGCCTGCCGCTCGTGCCGGGCAACCGCAGTCTCAATCTCGCCAACGCCGTCGCCGTGGTCGTGTACGAGGCCTGGCGCCAGCTCGATTTCGCCGGCGGCGGCTAACAGGTGATGCAAAAATCCCTCTATGGATTGTTGCATGGCGCATCTCTGTGCCAAGCGCCCTATACGCCCGCGGCGCGTATAATTGACATATTCCAACCGTAAGCCTCTCCGTGCGCCGCTTCAATTTTCGCCGCTACCTGCGCCGCCGCTATGTGACGTATGTCCTGCTCGGCCTGTCGCTGCTGTTCGTCGGCTATGTGATTTACCTCGACATCACCATCCGCTCGCAATTCGAAGGCAAACGCTGGGCGCTGCCGGCGCGCGTGTACGCAAGCCCGATCGAACTTTATCCCGGGCGCGCCATCAGCGCGCAGCAGCTCACGCTGGAGCTGAACGCGCTGGGCTATCGCTACGGCACGCTCGACCAACCCGGCAGCTATCAGCGCACGCGCGACGGCATCGAGATCCATACGCGCCCGTTCGCATTCTGGGACGGCGAGCAAGCGCCGCTGCGGTTCCGCGCCGAGGTCAACGAACGACAGATCGAATCCCTGACCGCGTTCGATAGCGACACCGCGCTGCCGCTGGTGCGGCTCGATCCGCTCTTGATCGGCGGCATCTACCCGGCGCACAACGAAGACCGGGTGCTGGTGAAGTTGGACGAAGTCCCGCCGGCGCTGATCCAGGCGCTGATCGCCGTCGAGGATCGCAAGTTTTACGAGCATCACGGCGTGCACCCGCGCGCCATCGCGCGCGCGCTGCTGGTCAATCTGCGCGCCGCCGACGCGGTGCAGGGCGGCAGCACGCTGACGCAACAGCTGGTAAAGAATTTTTACCTCACCGCCGATCGCACGCTGCGCCGCAAGTTCACCGAAGTCATCATGGCGCTGCTGCTCGAAGCGCACTACTCCAAGGACGAAATCCTCGAGGCGTACCTGAACGAAATCTATCTCGGTCAGGACGGCAGCCGCGCGATCCACGGTTTCGGCCTCGCGGCCCAGTACTACTTCGATCGGCCGCTGCAACAGCTGAATTTGCAACAAGCGACGTTGTTGGTGGCGCTGGTCAAAGGCCCGTCGTATTACGACCCGCGGCGCCATCCCAACCGCGCGCTGGCGCGGCGCAACCTGGTGCTTGCCGAGCTCGCGCAACAAAAGATCATTCCGCCGGCGGAATACTTGCGCCTCAAGGCCACACCGCTGGAGGTGTCGGCGAAGGCCGGGCTCGGTACCTCGCCGTATCCCGCATTCTTAAGCCTCGTGCATCGGCAACTGCGCCAGGACTATTCGGAACAAGACTTGCGCTCGGAAGGCCTGCGTCTGTTCACCACGCTCGATCCGCCGGTGCAGCGCGCCGCGGAACGCGCCCTCGCCACGCGTCTCGCCGCGCTCGAAAAACAGCAGCGCCTGCCGGCCCGTTCGCTCGAAGGCGCGGTCATCGTCACGACGACCGACAACGGCGAGGTGCTCGGCATGGTCGGCGGACGCGATGCGCGCTACGAGGGGTTCAATCGCGCGCTCGACGCTGAACGCCAAGTCGGTTCACTTATCAAACCGGCGGTGGTCCTCGCCGCACTATCGCGGCCGGATCAATACACCTTGACGACGCTGCTCGACGACAGTCCGCTGTCCTGGAGCGAGCCGGGCGTCGCCGAATGGGCGCCGCAAAATTACGACAAGCAATTTCGCGGTCCGGTGCAACTGCGCACCGCGCTCGCCGAGTCGTACAACGTGCCGGTGGCGCGCCTCGGGTTGGCACTCGGCGTACCGACCGTCATCGACCAGATCCAACGCCTCGGCATCGAGCGGCGGTTGCCGCCGTACGGCTCGACGCTGCTGGGCAGCGCTACCCTGACGCCGTTCGAGATAGCGCAGATGTATCAGACCATCGCCAGCGGCGGCTTTCGCACGCCGCTGCGCGCGATCCGCGAGGTGCTGACGCCGGAAGGCGCACCGCTCAAGCGCTACTCGCTCGCGGTCGAACAAACCGTCGACCCGGCCGCCGTATTCTTGCTCACCACGGCGCTGCAAGAGGCGGTGGCGAACGGCACCGGCGTCGGGCTACACGCGTATCTCGCGAAGGACCTTAGGGTCGCGGGCAAGACCGGCACCACCGACGATCTGCGCGACAGCTGGTTCGCCGGCTTCACCGGCGATAAGCTCGCGGTCGTGTGGGTCGGGCGCGACGACAACAAATCGACCGGGTTGACCGGTGCGAGCGGCGCGCTCACCGTGTGGGGCGAGTTGATGCAGCGCCTGGCGCCGCAACCGCTGGTGCCGGCGCCGCCGGAAAATATCGAGTACGTCAGCATCGATCCGCAGTCGCACCTGCGCGCGGACGCCGGCTGCGCGGGCGCGACCGAGGTGCCCTTCATCAAGGGATCGGCGCCCACGGAGACGGCACCGTGCCAACCCGGCTCGCCGGTGAAGGCCGTAAAAGGATGGTTCCGGAGATTGTTTGACCGATGATGAAACTGTACCGCTTAGCGCCACTGGTATTGCTGTCGGCGTGCGCCGCGCTGCCGCCGTCGGCCCCCGACGAACCCCTGCCGCCGCGCTCCGACAACACCGCGGTGGTCGCGCTGCTTGAGACCGCGCGCCAAGATACCGCCGCCGGCCGCCTCGAAGCCGCCGCCGCCACGCTCGAGCGCGCGCTGCGCATCGAGCCGCGCAACGCCTCGTTGTGGAATCAGCTCGCGCGCGTGCGTTTGCAACAGGGACAACCGGGACAGACGATTCAACTCGCCACCAAGTCGAATGCGCTCGCGACCGACAACAATCGGCTGCGCGCGGACAACTGGCGTTTGATCGGCGAGGCCCGCGCGAGCCGCGGTGATCATGCCGGGGCCGAGGCCGCGTTCGCGAAGGCGGAAGAACTCTACGATCGGCGCTGAGGCCTACGCCGTTTCCTGGCGCGGCTCGCGCTTGAGCAGCGCCTCGACCGCGGCTTGCGCCGGGCGTTGGTCGTAGAGCACCCGATACACCTGTTCGGTGATCGGCATCTCGACATTCAGGCGTTGCGCCAACTGATACAACTCGCGCGCCGTCGCGACGCCTTCGGCCTCCTGGCCGATTTCAGCAAGCACCTCGTTGAGTGCCCGTCCTTGCCCCAAGCCCAGTCCCACGCGCCGGTTGCGCGAGGCGTTATCGGTGCAGGTCAGCACCAGATCGCCCACACCCGCGAGGCCCATGAATGTCTCGCGCCGCCCGCCGAGCGCGACGCCAAGCCGCGTCAGCTCTGCGAGACCACGCGTGATGAGCGCGGCGCGCGCGTTGGCGCCGAAGCCCAACCCATCGCTGATGCCGGCGGCGATGGCAATGACGTTTTTTATGGCGCCGCCTAGCTGCACGCCGGCGACGTCGTCGCTGGTGTACACGCGCACGCGTTCGCTGCGTAGCCACGCGGCGATCGCCTCGGCCGCTTCCGGCGTATCAGACGCGACACACAGCGCCGACGGCAACCCCTTCGCGACTTCGCCCGCGAACGTCGGGCCGGAGGCGACACCGAACCGCGTTACACCGCGTGCCACTTCGCGCACGACCTCGCTCAAAAGTTTGCCGCTGCCGGGCTCAAGCCCCTTCGTGGCCCATGCCAGTGTCGATTGCGGCGTTAAATGCGGCGCCAACGCGGCCACCGTCGCGCGAAACGCGTGACTGGGGACGGCGATGAGAAATTGTTGCGTGTCTTGCGCGAGCGCCGGGATGTCGTCGCACACGGCGATGGCGCGCGGGAGCTGGACGTCCGGGAGACAATGCGGGTTGTGCCGCGTGCGCTCGATCTCGCCGAGCGCCGCGCGGTCGTGGCCCCAGAGCAGCACGCGCTGACCGTTGCGCGCCAGCAGCACGGCGAGCGCCGTGCCCCACGCGCCCGCCCCCAACACCGCGACTGTCTGGTTGTGATTCATGCCGGCATCTTATCGACGGCACTGCCGGATCGCGAGAGCTTGGCACACGGGACGTGCCAACAAAAAATCAGGCGACCCGTCGCCTGATTTTTCGGGAGCGAGGCGTAGCTGGGCTTTGCCTCGCGACTTGCAAAAGTCCACGGATGGACTTTTGCATCATCTAATGCTGCGCGGCCGGGGCCGCCTGCTTCATGGCCGCCCGCTTTTGCTCGTACAGCGCTTCGAAGTTGATCGGGTTGAGCAGCAACTGCGGGAAGCCGCCCTTGCTCACGAAGTCGTTGACCGCCTCGCGCGCAAACGGCAGCAGGATATAGGGGCAGGCGATTTCGAGCGTCTTCGCCAGCGCATCGCCGGCGACACCGGCGATACGAAACAAACCGCCCTGATGGATCTCGACCAAAAAAATCGTCTTGTCGCCGTGCTTCGCGCTCGCGGTAACCGCCAGCACGACTTCGTACACGTCCGGCGCCGCACCCAGGGCATTGTGCGTGATACCGATCTGAATATTGAGCTGCGGGCTCAGCTGCTGCGTGAACACCGCCGGCACCGCCGGCGCTTCGTACGAGACATCCTTCACATAGATGCGCTCGAGGCTGAACTGTGGACCCTCGTTACCCTGCTCCGCCATTGGCCTCTCCGTCAGAACCGTTGTTGAGCATGCGATCGAGCTCGCCGCGCATGTCGAGCGCCGCGAGATCGGTGTAGCCGCCGACATGCCGATCGTTGATGAAAATCTGTGGCACGCTGGTGCGGCCGGTAATGCGCGTCATTTCGGCGCGCTGCTCCGGGCTCTCATCAACGTGAACGCGCTCCACCGGCACACCCTTCTTTTCCAATAACCGGTCGGCCAGCCGGCAATACGGGCACACCCGCGTGCAGTACATCAACACCTTGGCCATGTTATTTCGCGGTCGGGAGATTGTCGCGTTCCCACGCGATCATGCCACCGGCAAGGGAATAGACCTGATCGAACCCCTGCTTTCGCAACATCATGGCGGCGGTCACCGAACGGTTGCCGCTGCGACACGCCAGTATCAACGGCCGGTCTTTGTATTTCGCAAGTTGTTTGGCGTGCGTCGCGAGATTCGACAACGGTACATTCATCGAATCCGGAATATGGCCGGTCTTGTACTCGGCCGGCTCGCGCACGTCGATCACCGCGCCTGCCTGGCGGTTGATCATCCGCACGGCGTCGGCCGGGCTCACGTTCTTGACGCCGGACAACCGCTGGCGCAGCGGCGGCACAATCAACATGCCGAGCACCGCGAACAACGCGAGAAATAAAAGCCAGTTATTGATGACGAATTGCATGATGGATTACGCGCAACAAGCGACTGTCGGTTGATACGAAGCCCGGCGGCAGACGCCGCGGCCCGCGACACGGTGCGTGTGGACTAGCCCTTGTGCTCGGCGCTGCAGAATGCCTCGCGCAGCGAACCGATCAGCTGCAACACCTTGGGATCGCCGATCCGGTAGTACACCTTGTTCGCGTCTTTGCGCGAGGCGAGGATCTCTTTGTCACGCAGGATCGACAAGTGCTGCGAGATGTTGCTCTGCGAGGTGCCGACCTGCTCCACGATATCCTGCACGCTGAACTCGCCGCTGCCGCCCAGGATACAGAGGATCTTCAGCCGCAGCGGGTGCGCCATGGCCTTCAGCGAACGGGCGGCGAGGTGGATATCTTCTTCCTTGGTGATCAGCAGATCTTCCAAGTTCTCGGCGGTGGCGCTCATAGAAGTCAGCCTCGATGTATGGAATCGCGACGCACGCCGGTCGGCTGCCCGCATCGCAAAAACATTATACAATAATAAAGACTTTGGAAAGCCTCACGGATACGCGCTCGTCTATGTCTTTCATCCCTAAGCCCCTGATGCTCATCGTAATGGATGGCTGGGGATACCGTACCGACCCACAGTACAACGCCATCGCCGCCGCCCGCAAACCGCATTGGGACCAGCTGTGGTCGCGTTACCCACATACGCTCATCCGCGCGTCGGAGGCGGCGGTCGGGCTGCCGGCGGCGCAGATGGGTAACTCCGAGGTCGGCCACCTCAATCTCGGGGCCGGGCGCGTGGTGTACCAGGAGTACACCCGCATCAACCGGGCGATCAGCACCGGCACCTTCTTCACCAACAAGACTCTGACCGACGCGGTCGATACCGCCGTGCAATCGGGACGCGCGGTACACATCATGGGCCTGCTGTCGCCAGGTGGCGTACACAGCCACGAGGACCACATCCACGCCATGGTGGACCTCGCCGTGCGCCGCGGCGCCGAACGGCTATACCTGCATGCGTTTCTCGACGGGCGCGACACGCCGCCACAGAGCGCGGACGCTTCCATCAGCGCGATGGAGGCCAAATTCAAGCAGGTCGGACGCGGCGGCTTCGCCTCGATCATCGGCCGGCACTACGCCATGGACCGCGATCACCGCTGGCCGCGCATCCAGGCCGCGTACGAGCTCATCACCGACGGCCGCGCTCCGTATCGCGCCGTCAGCGCCTCGGCGGCGCTCGAGCTCGCGTACGCCCGCGGTGAGACCGACGAGTTCATGCAGGCGACCGCCATTGTGGAAACCGGCGCGGCACCGGTACGCATGGAAGATGGCGACGTCGTCATTTTCATGAACTTTCGCTCCGATCGCGCGCGCCAAATCACGCGCCCGTTCATCGAACGCGACTTCGACGCGTTCGCACGCGCGCGCACACCGAAGCTCGCAGCGTTCGTCAGCTTGACGGAATACAACTCGGAGTTTCACGTCCCGGTCGCGTTCCCGGCGGAGCGTCTGCGCAACGTCATGGGCGCTTACCTCGCGAGTCTCGGCAAGCGCCAGCTGCGCATCGCCGAGACCGAGAAATACGCGCACGTCACGTTCTTCTTCAACGGCGGCGTCGAGACGCCGTTCGAGTTCGAGGATCGATTGCTGATCCCGTCACCCACCGATGTGGCGACGTATAACTTGAAACCGGAGATGAGCGCGCCGCAAGTGACCGACGCCGTCATCAAGGCCATCGGCCGCCAGCACTACGACGTGATCGTGTGCAACTTCGCCAACCCCGACATGGTGGGTCACACCGGCGACTTCGACGCCACGGTGCGCGCGATCGAGGCGCTCGATAGTTGCCTCGGACGCATCTACCAGGCGCTGCGCGGTGCCGGTGGTGAGATGCTGATTACCGCCGATCACGGCAACGCCGAGCAAATGTTCGATTTCGAGACCGGCCAACCGCACACGGCCCACACCACCAATCCGGTGCCGCTGCTGTACGTCGGCCGGCCGGCGGACATGGCACCGACCGGCGCGCTCGAAGACATTGCGCCGACGCTACTTAGCCTTATGCATCTGCCGATACCGCCGGAAATGAGCGGCCGACCGCTGGTAACGTTGCGCACCGCAGCAACCGCGATCGAGCATCGCGCGTGACCTAGCATGCGGCAAAAGTCCGCAGCGGGACTTTTGCGGCGCACGCGTGGGCTGATCGTCGCCGCGCTGCTCTTAACACCCCTCGCCAGCGTCGCCAACGACGCCGAGCAACTGCAGCGACTGCGACAACGCATCCAATCGCTTCAGGATGAACTCAACGACACGCGCGGCCAGCGCGATGCGGTGCGCGACGAGCTGCAGGCACAGGATCGGCGCATCGGCGAGCTGCTGCGACGACTGCGCGAGATCGACGCGCGCCTAGCACAGGACGGCGACACGCTCGAGGCGTTGCGGCGCGACGCCGCCGCCGAACGCACGAAGCTCGACGCGCAGTTGCAGGCCCTTGAAACCCAGATGCGGGCCGCGTACACCAGCGGGCGCCAGGAACCGCTCAAGCTCGTGCTCAATCAAGAGAGTCCGGCCGTCGTCAGCCGGCTTATGACTTACTATCGCTACCTCAATGCGGCGCGCGTCGCACGCGTGGCACAACTGCGCCAAACCCTCGGGCGCATCGAGGATCTGCAAACCGCGATCGGTGCGCAAACGCGCGCGCTCGCCGTCGTGCGCGACGACCGGACCCGGGAAAAGACCGCGCTCGAAGCGGCGCAGCGACGGCGCGCCGAGCTGCTGGCGCACCTCGATCAGCGCGTGCGCAATCAGTCGGATGAGATCGCCCGCCTAAAAACCGACGAGCAGCGATTGGAGCGATTGCTGCGCGAAATCAAGAGCTACACATTGCCAACCCCGCCGGGCCTGCCGTCCGCGACCCGCTTTGCGCACGCTAAGGGTCGGTTACCACTACCGTCCCGCGGGCGCGTCTTGGCACGTTACGGCGACGCCAAGCACATCGGTGACCTTACTTGGCGCGGGATATTTCTCGGTGCGCCGGAAGGCAGCCCCGTCCATGCGGTATTTCGCGGGCGTGTGGCGTACGCGGACTGGTTACGGGGTTTTGGGCTACTCTTGATTCTGGATCATGGTGATGGCTATATGACACTGTACGGGCACAATCAGACCCTGCACCGACAGGTCGGGGACTGGGTGGAGGCAGGCCAGCCGATCGCGGCCGCCGGCCGCACCGGGGACGCCCCCGCGAGCGGCGTCTATTTCGAAATCCGGCACAACGGCAAACCGAACGATCCCCTACAATGGTGCGCCCTCGGCCGCGCGAGCGGCGCACGCGCACGCAAATAGCTACAGCCCGGTCGGCGATCCCGGCGGGAAGGCATCAATGGAGTCGGAAATGAAACCTGTTGCACGCTACACCCTGGTCCTGCTGCTCGGTATTTTCGTCGGCGCGGGCGTGACCCTCGACATGACCGTACTCGCCGAACGCGAGCAGGCGAAGGACGGCTCGGCGTCGCTGCCGATGGACGAGCTTAGGACCTTCACCGAGGTGTTCGCACGCATCAAATCCGACTACGTCGAGCCGGTCGCGGACAAGAAGCTGCTGGAGGACTCCATCCAAGGCATGCTCGCCGGCCTCGACCCGCATTCGGCTTATCTCGACGCCGAGAGTTTCAAGGATGTGCGGGTCGAAACCGAGGGCCAGTTCGGCGGCCTCGGTATCGAGGTCACGATGGAAAACGGCTTCGTCAAAGTCGTGGCGCCGATCGAGGATACGCCCGCGGCCGCGGCCGGCCTCAAGACCGGCGACCTCATCATCCGTCTCGACGACAAAGCGGTCAAAGGCATGACGCTCACCGAGGCCGTGCGCCTGATGCGCGGCAAACCGGGCAGCGATATCGTACTCACCGTCGTGCGCGAGGGCAGCAACAAGCCGCTCAAGTTTACGGTCACGCGCGCGGTCATCAAGATCCAGAGCGTCAAGCAGAAGTTGCTCGACCCGGGTTACGGTTACGTGCGTATCACCCAGTTCCAGTCCGGTACGACCAAAAACCTACAGACCGCGATCAAAAAACTCGAGGCCGAGAACAAGGGGCCGCTCAAGGGACTGATCCTGGATCTACGCAACAATCCGGGCGGCGTGCTCAATGCGGCGGTCGGCGTGAGCGACGCGTTCCTGAACAAAGGGCTCATTGTTTACACCGAGGGCCGCGTGGCGGACTCGAAGCTCAAGTTTTCGGCGGCGCCGGGGGATCTGCTCAACGGCGCGCCGATGGTGGTGCTGGTCAACGGCGGCTCGGCGTCGGCGTCCGAGATCGTCGCCGGTGCCTTGCAGGATCACAAACGTGCGGTGGTGATGGGCACCAAAACCTTTGGCAAGGGATCGGTGCAAACGATCGTGCCGGTGAGCAACGGCGCCGCGCTCAAGATCACCACCGCCCGCTACTATACGCCGGACGGCCGTTCGATCCAGGCCGCGGGCATCGCCCCGGACATCATCACCGAAGATGCGAAGGTGACGCGCAACGATACCGGTCAACGCCTGCGCGAAGCCGATCTTGCGCGGCACCTCGAAAACGGCACCGGTAACGGCGCGCCGACCGACATCAAGACCGAGCCGGGCAAGCCGGACGAGAATGCCGGCAAGCCGTTGCCGCCGAACGAGGACTATCAGCTGCAAGAGGCGTTGAACCTGCTTAAGGGCATCGCCATCTTCAAGGCGCAAAAATAAGCGCGATGCCGCAAAGGTCCCGGTTCGGACTTTTGCACGGCGCGCGGCGAATCGCCGATCGGTCCCGCGCCCGCCCGGTGCCGGCGCTCCTTGCCGGCCTGCTGCTCGCGCTGGGCGTAAGCGCCGCCAGCGCCGCGCCGGCGGCACGCATCAGCCTCATCATCGACGATTTGGGCAACAGCCTCGCCCTGGGCCGGCGCGTGATCGCGCTGCCCGCGCCGATCACCCTCGCCATCCTGCCGCATACCGCCCACAGCGCCACCCTCGCCGCGGAGGCCAAGCGCGCGCGCAAAGAGGTGTTGCTGCATCTGCCGATGCAGCCCGTGAACGACGCCGCGCCGGGTCCGGGCGTCATCGAAGTCGGCATGCCGGCGCGCGAGATCGGCGCCACCCTCGACTACGATTTGCGCAGCGTGCCGCATGCCGTGGGCGTCAACAACCACATGGGCAGCCGCGTGGTCCAGCACGACAGCACCATGCGCGCTTTACTCGGCGCGATTCGCGCCCGCGGCAACCTCTTCTTCATCGACTCGCGCACCAGCGCGCAGAGCGTCGCCGCGCGCATCGGGCGCGAGCTCGGCGTACCAATTCTTGCGCGCGACGTGTTCCTCGATCACGATCTCGACGACCGCGCGATTGCCGCGCGGCTCGACGACCTCGTCGCTGTCGCCCGACGCCGCGGCTATGCCATCGGCATCGGCCACCCGCATGCGAGAACATTCGCCGCGCTCGACGCATGGCTGGCGACCGCCACGAGCGCGAACATACGCATCGTGCCGCTGTCGGAATTGCTGCGGCACACGCTAAAGGAGACCGATCATGGCGAGCGTACTGGTACCGCTGGCCCCGGGGTGTGAGGAACTCGAGGCGGTGACGATCATCGATTTATTGCGCCGCGCTCGTATCGAAGTCGTAACCGCGGGGCTGCAACCGGGTCCGGTTCAGGCCAGCCGCGGCACGGTGTTAGTCCCGGATGTCTCACTCGATGCGGCGTTGCAGCGCGACTTCGACATGCTGGTATTGCCCGGCGGCCAACCCGGCGCGCGCAACCTGGAACAAGACCCGCGCATCGCGGCCCTGTTGCGCCGGATGGTGCAACAGCACAAGTACACCGCCGCCATCTGCGCCGCGCCCAAAGTGTTGGCCGAGGCCGGCCTGCTCGACGGCAAGCGCGCCACCGCGTTCCCCGGCGCCATCGATCCGGCGCGCTACCCGCGCATTCGCCTGGAAGCGCAACCCGTGGTCACGGATGGAAATGTCGTCACCTCGCGCGGGCCGGGCACCGCCATGGATTTCGCGCTAACGCTTATCGAGCTGCTCGTCGGCGCCGATACCCGCAACCAGGTGGAAACCGCGCTCGAACGCCCCGCGCACCACCGGCGTGCGGCGCAAGCCTAGCAACAAGGAGCAAGAATCGAATGAACCGCCCCAGGATTCACCTGCGACCGCTGCGTGCGCATGACCTGGACGCCATCATGCAACTGCATCGCGAACTCGGCTGGAATCCCGCGTTCCAGGCCGACGGCAGCACGCTGCGCCAACGGCTCGACGCGCTGACGACGGAAGAGGACGCGCTGTTGCTCGTCGCCGAGATCGAGGGCGAAGTCGTCGGTTACGTGCACGGCGAGATCGTCATGTATCTGTTGTTCGCGGGACGCGAGATGCTGGTGAGCGAGCTGTTCGTGCGCCAACCGGCACGCGGCCACGGCGTTGGCACGGCACTCATGGCGGCAATCGAGGCCGAGGCGGTCAAGCGCAAGTGTTTTCGGATCAGCGTGCTAAACAGCCGCGAACGCGAGTCTTACAAACGGGGTTTTTATCCGGCGCTCGGTTACGAAGAGCGCACGCAAACGGCGACCTTCGTCAAGCGATTGGATTGGGGGTGAGCCGAAGCTTTCGCGAATGTCCAGTGGACATTCGCGCCGGCGAACGAGAGACAGGGATGTTAGCCCGTACACACGCAAACGAAGCGACCGCGCCGGCGAACGGGCGGGCCAGGATAGCCCGCCCCGGCCTTTTGCGCAAAGCAGGACTGCGCAGCGCAAAAGGCCGGAGCACCGACGAAAAACGATTCAGCGGAAATCGAAGCGGGTACCGAAGAAGAAGCGGCTACGATCGAGCGGCGCGTATGGATCGACCGCCTGGCCGTTCAAGCCGTAGCTCGCCTCGGCCTGAAAACTCCAGTTGGGCTGGACCTGCCACTTCCAACCGGCCGACACCAGGGCATGATCCTCGTACGGCAGCAGCGCGTATATCGAATCGTCGCTGTTGTAGTAACTGCGACGCAGGCGGTAGGACAGATACGGCGTATGGTCTTGCGCCACCGTCAACTTGCCGCCGACGGAGAAACCGTAGTAACGACTGCCATAGCGACGGCTGCTGTCATCGCGGGCGCTCTCATCGCCGATGAATACGCTGCTCGTCAATCCCGGCCGCAGCTCGCCGGCACCAACCGCGACCCACGACAGCGCCGCGCGTGTATCGAGCATGTCGCGGCTGCGCGTCGGCTCGAACGCCCAGGCGAATTCCTGGTAGCCCGCGGCCAACGCGACGGTATTGGTGGCATCGACACGATGCTGCCAACGCACACCGAATCCGCTTAAGCGCGCGTCACGATCCTGCAGCAACGGCTCGGCGCCGGTATCGCGGTTGATCGCGGCGATCGGCGTTTGCCAGGTACCGGGCAACCGCTGCACTTCGCCGTACAGATGTACAACGTCCGCTTCCTCGTCCAGCTCACGCTCGATAGCAAATGACTTATAGGCATCCACCCCAAATCCCACCGGGGCATCGGGCTTGAACGCGACCGGGGCGCGCGGCAACCCAAGCGCATCGCGCACCGGGCCCTCATCGAACCAGGAGAACTTGCCCGCAGCCTGCGCTGCCAGCGGAATAGCAGTCGCCAGCATGGCCGAAATCGCGGTAGAAACAGCTAGACGGCGCACGTTGTAAAAACCTCTACTTCTTTCGTCACTAATACAACAATATTAGCACGCACTCCGCCGTATCGACATCGGTGCTTGTACCGTCGGTCAGATCGTCTGTCCGGGCCTGGCCCGCCATAGGAGCACGACACCCACCGCGCCCAGCAACCAACCGAGCGTTGCCGTGGGCGCTAATGGGGTCGCGACCGCAAGGCTTAGAACGAGCGCCGCCGATACCAGCGCCGCGGCTCCGGCTATTGCGAAGTAGGTCCGCCGATGGTGCGCCCGCATTTGCTCGTGCATTTGCCGTAGTTCCTCCGAGCGCCATTCCAGCGTGAGCTGGCCTTCAACCGCGCGGCGGAACGTCTCGTGCACCATGCTCGGCATTTGCGGCACCAACTGCCACCATTTCGGAAGTTCACGGCGCAAAGTACGCAGTAAGGCTCGCGGTCCCATGCGTTCGCTGGCCCAACGTTCGAGATAGGGTTTTGCCGTTTCCCATAGATCCAGCTCGGGATACAGCCGGCGACCCAGCCCCTCAATGTTAAAGAGTGTCTTTTGCAGCAGCACGAGTTGCGGCTGCACTTCCATGTTGAATTGGCGCGCCGTCTGAAATAGCTGCAACAACAGCCGGCCGAACGAAATATCTTTGATGGGCTTGGCGAAGATGGGCTCGCACACGGCGCGGATCGCGGCTTCGAAGTCGCCGACCTTGGTACCGGCCGGCACCCACCCAGCCCGCAGATGCGCCTCGGCCACAGCGCGATAGTCGCGATTGAAAAACGCGAGGAAATTTTCCGCCAAGTAGCGCTGATCGGCCTCGCCGAGCGAACCCATGATGCCGAAGTCCACGGCGCGGTATTGGCCCTCGCGCGACACGAAGATATTGCCCGGGTGCATGTCGGCGTGAAAAAAACCGTCGCGAAACGCCTGCGTGAAAAATATCTCGACGCCGTTGTGCGCCAGCCGGCGCATGTCGATGCCGGCGCGCTTGAGCTCGTCGATGTTACTAATAGGTATACCGTGGATGCGCTCCATCACCATCACTTCGCGGCGGGTCAGGTCCCAGTACACGCGTGGCACATAGAGCAGATCCGTACCGGCGAAGTTGGCGCGCAGCTGGCTCGCATTACCCGCCTCCTGGCGCAAATCAAGTTCGTCGCGCAGTGTCTTGCGGAACTGATCCACCACTTCGACCGGGCGCAGCCGCGGCCCGTCCGGCAAATAGCGCACCGCGAGGCGCGCGAGCGCGTACAGCAGCTCGATATCACGCTCGATGACCGGCTCGATGCCCGGCCGCAGTACCTTTACCGCGACCTCGGCGCCGTCGTTGAGACGTGCGATGTGCACCTGCGCGACGGAGGCGGAGGCAATCGGCAAGGTCTCGAATTCTTTGAAATGCACCGGGATCGGCGCGCCGAGCGCACGCTCGACAATGATGCGCGCGTCCTCGCCGGGGAACGGCGGCACTTGGTCCTGCAGTTTGGCGAGCTCCTCGGCGATGTCTTCCGGAAGCAGATCCGGGCGCGTCGATAACATCTGGCCGAACTTTACGAACACGGGCCCCAACTCTTCCAATGCTTCGCGCAGGCGCACCCCGCGCGGCAGCAGCGTGCGCGGCCACCAGCGCCACGGCAGCAGCCGCAACGCGAGACGATACGGGCGAAACAGATGCACTGCGGACACGAACTCATCGAGATCGTGGCGCACGAAAATGCGCGTGATGCGCAATAAACGACTGAGTTGACGCAGGCGCACCGTTAGCGATCCCCGAGCAGCCGCTTAACCCGCTGCTCCAGCCGATCGACATCGGCGCGCAGCCGATCGACGCCGCTCAAAAATGCCGCGACCTGCTCGCGCTTGGCGAGCACACGCGCCTCTTCTTGCAGGTACTCCACCGCATCGCGCTCCAAGGTCGTGCCGGCATGATTGGCCCACGCACGCGCGGCGCGAAACACGTTGCCCAACTGGCGTGCCGGCACATCACCGACCCATTGCGCCGCCATTTCTTCGGCGTCGATATCGAGGCCGCGCACGATCCGTTGAAACTTCTGCCCCAGCTCGATATCGCC
>JBKHXU010000035.1:0-16393 GCA_046565865.1 Gammaproteobacteria bacterium
CGGAGTTGTCGGCGACTTTGGTGATGACGATTTCCGATAGATTCGGTTTGCTGGATTCGCGGTTGGACAGATTTCCGGCTTCCATGGAGACGTTGCGGGAAACGCCGAAGCTGACGGAGCCGACGGCAATTTGACCGGCGAAGCCGTCCGCGGTGACGTTGCCTTTGACGTTGCCGAATTTGAGGTAGATGGCCATTGTTTTTCCTTTGTTCTAGTCCGAATGACAGGTTAAAAGCAGCGAAAAATTACCACACGAAATCCAGGAACGGAACTCGATGGATGGCGACCGGCGCGCCAACCAAAAGGGTACAGGAAATTAACTGGTTATACCTAAACGTCCCATCTACTTTTTAAAGCTCAGTATAGATTCGTATCAAACAATTGCCGATTAGACTTAGTCTATTTGGTTGCCCGTTGTTGGTGCATCGACCAAGCTGCTAGAAACTGTACTGAAAATCGAAGATCACGCGACTGCTTTCGATTTCTGGCGCCGACTCCAGCGATCCGAAATCCTCCTTCACCGGAAACGCCCACTGCAGGTTTCCGTTGAATGCCTTCCCGTGGGAGAACCTGAAACCGAATCCCACATCAAACAGCGACGCGTTAATTTTATCGCTATCGCCCTCCAACGGATTTTGCCGGCCGTAGGCATAGTCGATAAACAAAAACGGCTTTATCAGTTCACGCACATTGACCGCGTCGGCAATCTTGAGATCCAGAAACGGCGGGCTGTTAAATATCCAGTCGACGCCGACGTAGACCGCGTCATCCGCGGTGAACAAGCCGGGCGAATAGGCACGCGCGCGCGTCGGCCCGGACAGCGAGGAACGCAGGATGCCGGAAAGGTTGATGCCCGAATATTGCAGCTCGGCGCGATAAACCACCCGGGTATCTATGTCGAGCAACGGCAATCGCCAAAACGCCAACAACGAGTATTCGGCCGTTCCCAACCAATACTTCTCGTCCTGGCCTTCGTCCGCGCCATAGACGAACTTACCGGACAACAGCTTGAACTTACCCTGATGGAAATGACGCGCGTTTTCCTGTAACAGATCGAATTCGTACGTCAATGAAATGTTCTTGAGTTTATCGTCCAGCTGATTTTCGATGTCCGGTATGTCGCCAAGCTGCAAATCGGATTCAATCTCTTCGTAGCGCATCCCCAAAGTACTATTGTGATGGCGTGTGCGCTGTAGCAGGTAGGCCGTAGCTAGGCCCTGTACCAACACATCACCGCGCAGATCAAAACTAGCTTGCAGCTCATTCGATTGATCGACTAAAAACTGATTCTCCGACCTATCTAGGCTAAGCGCCCAACGCGGGCTGAACGGCTTTGCGTGATACTCCGCGCTCCAATAGTCCGTGTTATTGGGATTGAACGCGGCCAACCAACCGATCTTGAGACGGTCGGCCATTTTCAAAGGATTGTTCAACTGAGCGTCGGCATAGAGGCGATAACGTCCGGCGTCGTCGGTGCCATGGCTGTCCACGCGGACATTGGCGTTATAGCGTGACTCGCTTCGTACATTGACACTCAACTGGGAATCGCCGACCTGATAACCGGGCGCGAAGTACCCGTCGACGAATATGCCAGGATAGTCGTTGACCAAATATAGCCGCTCTTCGATTAAGGTATTCGTGATCGGCTTTCCGATCATATCGTCGAAGACCGATGCGACTCTGGGAGTGCTATAAAGCTTGTTTCCGTTCACCTTCACATCGCCAAGCGTACCGAGCAACAAGGTAAGATTGACGATGCCGTCGCGAACCTGCTGCTTCGGGATGTATGCCTTGGCCAAAATGAATCCGCGCTCGCGGTAGAACTGGGTGATGGTGCTCGCTACCGATTCTATCTGCCCGAGGGTAATGCCGCGCCGACCGCGCTGCTCGCGGATCAACCAGACCAGGCGCTGCACGTCCACCGGCTCGACGTGCCGTCCGACCGTTTCTTCCTCGATTTCCCCAAGCAGATCGGAGACCTCGCCTAGCTCCTCGATGCTGTAACCGGATTCGAGCAGTTGGCCTTCTTTCATGAGGTCGAACCGAATTTTCTCCACGAGCTGCGTGATCGCCTCGCGCGTGATACCAAGCTCGGGATACTCCACTAACCCTTGGACCCGGAACTCCCGCACGGCCAGCCGCGGGCCTTGGTTCGGATCGGGGCTGCGGAGTTTGACCTCCGGTATGTCGATGTCGCGCAGCAAGCTCTTGGTGCGCGGCTCGGGGGTTTCGCTGACCGACGGCATTTCTAGGAAACCTGCCGAGGTTGGCAGCACGAGACCGACACACGCCGCTATTCCCGCCAACCAGCGAGAGACTTCTCTGAGATCAAAACTGTTCATAGTTATCGATATGAAGGTTTTCCGCCCAAACCCACACCCGGCGCAGCGATACCTCCACCCGACGCATGGTGCCTTACTACTGCCTAATGGGATTGGTTTCGAATGATACCCGGTCCCCGCCGTCGGCCGGGGATGGTAACTGTGTTTTTCCTCGCTCTACTGCCTCCCACTACTAATCGTACGACATTCGTGTCACCGCGTCTCGTCGGCAGTCGTCTTACCCGACTCCATATATATAGTGTCTCCTATGTTGCCGCCGAGCACACCGTGTCCGACGCTTGGACCGTGCACGGTACTCGCGGGCGGATTCCCTACTTCAGCCGATCATTTGCAGAGCCGGTCTCACGTATACTGCCGCCTATGCGGGCGTCAACGACATTGGCAGCGATACTGGTTACCGCGGGATGTGCGTCCACATTGCCGGACGCCATACGTCACGCGCCTTCTCCCGACATTTCCGTGGCTCAGGCGCGCACCGAAACAGGTACGTATGTCGGACAACGCGTGCGTTGGGGTGGAACCATCGCGCGCGTCGAGAATCGTGAGGCAACCACCGATATCGAGATCGTGGCGCGCGAACTGGACCGGTCGGGACGACCGCACGCGAGCGACCGAAGCACCGGACGCTTTATCGCGCAAGTCGCCGGATTTCTCGATCCCGCGGTGTATGCCGAAGGGCGGCAAGTTACAGTCGCGGGGATAGTGGCCTCCGAAACACGCGGCCGCATTGGGGATCATCCGTACCGTTACCCGGTGCTGAAGGTGGATACGTTGTATCTTTGGCCGCTGCCGGGAGAAGATCGGCGTGCCTACTACGACCCGTTCTACGACCCGTTTTTCCACCCCTACGGGTATCCTTGGCGCCCATGGCCTTACTACTACCCTTACTGAAAGATATGACGCGCATATCCCTCGGTGGGTTGCTGCTTGTCGCGCTGAGCGCTTGCACCAGCATGCCGAAGTTCGACCTGACGAACGTCAATCACGACCTGACCCCGGCGCGCGCGGCCGCGAACATCGACACAGTGCGCGGGCAGCGAGCGCTCTGGGGTGGGGTCATCGTTACGAGCCGAAACCTCAAGGACACGACCCAGATCGAAGTACTGGGCTACCCACTTGATGGGGGCGCGGAACCAAGACGGAACGATCCGCCGCAACACCGGTTCCTGCTGATACACCCGGGTTATTTAGAAACGGCCGACTATGCCGCGGGACGATGGATATCTGCCGTCGGAACCGTAACCGGCACGCAGGAGGGAAAGGTCGGCGAGGCGCGTTATGTGTATCCGGTGCTTAACGCGGCCCAGTTACACTTGTGGCCGCGCGAGACTTACTCGCGGCCGAATGAACCGCAGATACATTTTGGCGTCGGGGTTATCTTCGGGCGATAGCCCAGGTCACGCCACTTCCAACGTCACGAACGCAACCGCGTGGTCCTCTTCGTCGGCAAGGCTGATATGCGCCGTCGTGATGCCACGCTCGCGCACGAACTCGGAGGCGCGATCGGTAAAGATCAGTTGCGGCTTGCCCAGCGCGTCGTGGCCGACGCCGATGTGCCGCAAATGCAAACCCTGCGCAAAACCGGTGCCCATCGCCTTCGCCGCCGCTTCTTTGGCGGCGAAACGGCGCGCGAGAAAGTGGGCCTTGTTTTCTTTTTGATGGAACTCCGCAAGCTCATCGTCGGTAAGAATACGCTCCGCAAAGCGCACGCCGAAACGCTCAAGATCTCTTTGTAACCGCGATACGCGCACGATGTCGGTGCCGATACCAAAGATCACGGTGCCGCCTCGATCATCAATCGCTTCATCTCCCGCACCGCCTCGGCCAAGCCGGTAAACAGTGCGCGGGCGACAATCGCGTGGCCTATGTTGAGTTCCGATACGCCGGCGAGTGCGGCAATGGGCTGCACGTTGTGGTAGTTGAGACCGTGACCCGCGTTCACCTGCAAGCCGAGATCGAGCCCCTGCTGCACCGCGCGCGCGATGCGCGTCAATTCCTCGGCGGCGCGCGTGGCGTCCGGCGCGTCGGCATAGTGGCCGGTGTGAATCTCGATCACCGGCGCCTTCACCGCGGCCGCGGCCTCGATCTGCGCCGGATCCGGATCGATGAACAGCGACACGCGTATACCGACATCGGCGAGACGCGCGCAACAATCGGCGATGCGCGCGCGACTGCCGCGCACGTCGAGGCCGCCTTCAGTCGTCAGCTCCTCACGACGTTCGGGAACGAGGCAGCAATCGGCGGGGCGCACGCGGCGCGCGATCGCGATCATGGCGTCGGTCGCCGCCATTTCGAGATTCATGCGCGTTTGCAGCGTGCCGCGCAGGATCTCGACGTCGCGTTCCTGGATATGACGCCGGTCTTCGCGTAGATGCAGGGTGATCGCGTCCGCACCCGCCTGCTCGGCTTCGCTCGCGGCCTGAACCGGATCCGGATACAGCGTGCGCCGCGCCTGGCGTAGCGTCGCGACGTGGTCGATATTGACGCCGAGCTTGATCACGCGGCACTCCCCTGCTCGCTTTCGCGGCCCTGCACCAGTTGCCGAAACAAATGACGGCTGTGCAACGGCCGGTCGCCGAGGTGCGGCGCGAGCAACGTGCGCATGAGCACTTTCGCCTCGCGCAACGCGCGCGGCTCGGAAAGTTGTTCGTTCGCCAACGCCAATAAACTATCGCCGTAGACGCGAACCCCCTGGGCCCGGGTGTTCAACTCGGGGTGACGAACGCGGATCGGTCCGCGTTCGGGGATGTATTCGTACAAGGCATCGGCGGCGATAGGGGCGCGATCGTCGGCGTCGTGTTCCAACATCAACCCGTACCCGAGCTCGCGCAGCAGCCGCTTCTCGAAGAGACGCAACGCCACCTCGAAACGGCCGCTGCTCTGCACCAGCGCCGTCAACGCATCGCGATAGGCGACGTATAGATTCTCGTGCGGGTCGTGTCGGTGTAGCAGGCGCATCAACAGTTCGTTCAAATAAAATCCGCAATACAACACTTCGCCCTGTAGTCCGTACTCGGCACCATCAGGCTCGGCGCCGGTCAGAATCATCAGCTCGCCGCGCCCGCTCCAACCGATGAGCAGCGGCTGAAACGGCGTCAATACCGCGCGCAACCGTGACTGCGGCCGGCGCGCGCCCTTGGCGATCAAACCAACGCGACCATATTGTGGCGTCAGTACCTCGAGGATCAGGCTCGTCTCGCTATAGTTCCGCGCGTGCAGTACGAATGCCGGTTGCTGTTGCACGCGCATTAGCGGGAGTCCTCGTAACCGAAACGGCGCAGCGCGGCCTCATCATCGGACCAACCCTCACGCACTTTCACCCAAAGACCGAGATACACGTGGCCGCCGAAGAACGCTTCCAGCGCGCGGCGTGCGCGCGTGCCCACCTCTTTCAGGCGCGCGCCGTTCTTGCCGATCAAGATCGCCTTTTGACCTTCCTTCTCCACCCACACGACCGCGTCGACGCGCAGCTTGCCTTTGCTGCGCCGGAACTGTTCGACCTGCACCGTCGAGGCATACGGGACTTCCTGGCCGTAGGCATTGAATACCTGCTCGCGCACGAGCTCACCGGCGATAAACCGTTCGCTGCGGTCGGTCAGTTGATCGGTCGGGTAAATCGGCGGCTGTTCCGGCAGGTGCCTACCGATCGTCGCTTCCAGTTCGCCCAGATTGCTGCGTGTGCGTGCCGACACCGGCACGATATCGGCGAAGTCGCCCTTGGCGGTGCACTGCTCGATCAGCGGCAACAGCGCGGCGCGATTGTCGAGCAAGTCGATTTTGTTGATGACGAGCACGACCGGCACTTGGCTGGCGGTCGCGAGCTTCAGCGCCGGTTCGTCCTCGGGACGCCAGCCGGTGGCGGCGATCACGAGCACCACGACATCGACGCCTTCGACGCTGCCGCTCGTGATGCGACCCATGTAACGGTCCATGCCACTGGCGCGCGCGGTGTGGAGTCCCGGTGTGTCGACGTAGACGATCTGCGAATTGGGGCCGTTCTTGATGCCGAGGATCCGGTGGCGCGTCGTCTGCGGACGGCGCGAGGTGATGCTGATCTTGGCGCCGACCAGACGGTTTACCAGCGTCGACTTGCCGACATTGGGACGCCCGATCAACGTCGCCAGACCGCTTCGATGCGGTTCCGTCATTTCACGCCCAGTTGCGACAGCGCTGCCTCCGCCGCACGCTGCTCGGCCACGCGCCGATTGCTGCCCTCGCCACGCGTGGCGCTGACGAGGCCGGTGACGCGGCACTCGACGACGAAGATCTGATTGTGCGGCTCGCCCGACATATCGAGCACATTATAAACGGGGACCGGCAGGCCCTGTTGCTGCAGGTGTTCTTGCAGGCGCGTCTTGAAATCTTTCGGCACCGCACCGCCGGCCAACTGCGCCAATTGCGTCCGGTACAACCGCAGTACCAGGTCCCGCGCTGCATCGATGCCGCTATCCCGGTACACGGCGCCGATCAGCGCCTCCAGCGCGTCCGCCAGTATCGAGTCGCGATCGAACCCGCCGCTTTTCAACTCGCCGCCGCCGAGCGCCAGACAATCGCCCAACCGCAGCGCGCGCGCCTGCTCGGCTAACGCCTCTTTTTTTACCAGGCTCGCGCGCAGGCGCGTCAACTCGCCTTCGCTGAGATCGGGGAACCGATCGTACAGCTCGGCGGAAACGGTGAAGTTGAGTACGCTGTCGCCGAGGAACTCCAGGCGTTCGTAGTTGTTGGCGCCGTGGCTGCGATGGGTCAACGCGCGTTCGAACAGGGTCGAATCGGCGAATGTGTAACCGATTCGTCGGCACAGCTCCGCGCGTGCCTTACTCAGTCCCACGAACCTCTTTGGAATGATCAAAATCCAGCAAGAGCGATACGTTGTAGAACAACGGCACAACCACTTCGTAGCGGAGGCTCACCAGGCGCGCGTTGCGCCCGCGCGGTTCGATATACAGATTCTTGGCCGGATCAATCGTGTCGATGTTGTCGATGTCGAAGCGCTTGCCCAAGGCCATAGCGATGTCGGCCTTCGACATGGTGCCGACATCCGGACTTCTTGCCACGCTTTCGAGCGCGTTCTTCGCTTTGAAGCTTTCCATATACGGCGGAAACAACTTGAAGATCAAGAACACGATAAAGGCGAACACGCCGATCACGAACGACGCGCTCCAGATGCTCATCCCGCGTTGATATTTTTTGACTTGCATAACGACTCGCCTGATTTACCTAGCCCAAGCTTAGCAGCTTCACTGAATGGTGTTGCCGATGCGCTCGAACACGATCCGCTGCCAAAACCAGGCCCCGCGCGCGGCCGCGTCCCAGCTAAACCAAATGAGAAACGCCTTGCCCACTAAATTTTCCTCGGGCACATAGCCCCAGTAACGACTGTCGTTGCTGTGATCGCGGTTGTCGCCCATGACGAAGTACTGGCCCGCCGGCACGGTGAACGACGGCGGCGAAGGATCGGGGCGCCCGGACAACAAAATATCGTGCGTCACGCCATCGAGCCGCTCACGGTACCGTTGCAGTTCGGTGCTGGTTTCGCCGCCCCCGCGAACGACATACGGCTCGCCGCCTTGCTGCGGCATCAGCTCGCCGTTGATATAAAGTTTCTTGCCCTCGTACACGATCTTGTCCCCCGGCAGACCGACCACGCGCTTGATGTAGTTGATCGATTCGTCGCCGGGAAACCGAAACACCAGCACATCGCCGCGCTTGGGCGCGCCAATGTCGATAACTTTCTTGTTGATCACCGGCAGCCGGATGCCGTACGAAAATTTGTTCACCAAAATGAAGTCGCCGATATGCAGGCTCGGCAGCATCGAACCCGACGGAATGCGAAACGGCTCGACGATGAACGATCGCAATAGAAATACGATGAGAATGACCGGAAAGAATGCCTTGGCGTACTCGACATACACCGGCTCCTTCGCCGCTTCCCGCGCCTGCTCGGTGGAACCGCCTTTGTTCAATGTCTGCACCGAGCGCGCACGCGCCTCGGCCCAGAGCCAGCGGTCGAGGGCCCAGATGATGCCGGTAACACACACCAAAACAAAAAGAATCAGCGAGAAGTCCATATATTATTTTTCGTCCACGCGTAGTACGGCCAAGAACGCCTCTTGCGGAATTTCGACCGAGCCCAACTGCTTCATGCGCTTTTTTCCTTCCTTCTGCTTCTCCAATAACTTGCGCTTGCGCGAAATATCTCCGCCGTAACACTTGGCGGTCACGTTTTTGCGCAGCGCCTTCACCGTCTCGCGCGCGATGATCTTGGCGCCGATCGCGGCCTGAATCGCGACGTCGAACATCTGGCGCGGGATCAGCTCGCGCAATTTCTTCGTCAGTTCGCGCCCGCGGTACTGCGCCTGTTCCTGGTGCACGATCACCGACAGCGCGTCCACTTTATCGCCGTTGATGAGCACGTCAAGCTTGCACAGGTCGGCGGTGCGGAACTCCAAAAAATCGTAGTCGAGCGAGGCGTAGCCGCGGCTGACCGATTTCAAGCGATCGAAGAAATCGAGCACCACCTCGTTCAGCGGCAGCTCGTACGTCAGCATCGCCTGGCGCCCGTGATACAACAAATTTTTCTGTATACCGCGTTTGTCGATGCACAGTTGAATGACCGGGCCGACGTATTCCTGCGGCACCAGGATCGTCGCGCGGATGATCGGCTCGCGCATCTCCTCGATCTGCGAAACCTCCGGCAGCTTCGCTGGGTTTTCGACCCGCAATATCTCGCCCTTGGTCGTTACGACCTCGTACACGACGGTCGGTGCGGTCGTGATGAGATTAATGCCGTACTCGCGCTCGAGTCGCTCCTGGATGATCTCCATGTGCAGCATGCCGAGGAAGCCGCAGTGAAACCCAAAGCCCAACGCCTGTGACGTTTCCGGCTCGTAGTTCAGCGACGCGTCATTGAGCGAAAGTTTACTCAGCGCATCGCGAAACGTGTCGTACTCGGACGACTCGACCGGATAAAGTCCGGCGAATACGCGCGGTTTGATCTCCTTGAACCCGGGCAACGCCGCCGCCGCCGGCCGATCCACGTGCGTGATGGTGTCGCCGACCCGCGCGCTGCGGACGTCCTTAATTCCGGCGATGACATAACCAACCTCACCAGCCGCAAGCACATCCACCGGTCGCCGCTTGGGGGTAAAGATACCGACTTGTTCGATGTAGTAGTCGCGCCCCGTCGCCATCAGGCGAATCTTCTCTTTGGGTTTGAGACTGCCTTCCATCACGCGCACCAGCGACACGGTGCCGAGGTAATTGTCGAACCAGGAGTCGATGATGAGCGCTTTGAGTGGATTGGCGGCCGATCCCTGCGGCGGCGGAATGCGCGCGATGATCGCTTCCAATATTTCAGCCACACCTTCGCCGGTTTTGGCGCTGGCGCGCAGCGCGTCCTTGGCGTCGATGCCGATGATGTCTTCGACCTCGCCGATGGCGCGCGCCGGATCGGCCGACGGCAGGTCAATCTTGTTCAACACCGGCACGATCGTGAGATCGAGCTCGGCCGCGGTGTAGCAATTGGCCACGGTCTGCGCCTGTACGCCCTGCGACGCGTCGACCACCAGCAACGCGCCCTCGCACGCCGTGAGCGAGCGCGACACTTCATAAGAGAAGTCGACGTGGCCCGGCGTGTCGATCATGTTCAGCCGGTAACTTTGACCATCGCGTGCCTTGTATTCCAACGCTACGCTCTGCGCCTTGATGGTGATGCCGCGCTCGCGTTCGAGGTCCATCGAGTCCAGCACCTGCTCCTGCATCTCGCGCGCCGCGAGCGCCCCGCATAGCTGGATAAATCGATCCGCAAGCGTCGACTTGCCGTGATCGATGTGGGCGATGATGGAAAAATTGCGGATGCGGTTTTGGGCCCAGCCGGACATATAAAAAAAGCGCCGTGGGGCGCCGTTATCGAAAATGCGTCAAATCGAGGCGCGTAGCATACCCGATTTGACCGCGAAGTGGTCATCCGCACGTGGGAGGGATCTCCCGCAGCAGGCGCACGCGAAATGACGCTAAAACTCAGCCGCCGGTGTTGAGGGCCACGTATACCGCGCTCGTGCCCCGCCGCAGCCGCAGCAGCGACGGCCGTCCCGGCTTGGCGTAGCCCAGCAGCCGAAAGAACTGGCCGACGCCCGCCACCGGCTTGCCATCGACTTCGATAATGACATCGCCGGCACGCAATCCCGCTTCACGCCCCGGACCTTCGAGCACCTCGTCCACCTGCACGCCCTGAACGAGATCATGGCGCCTGCGCTGCGCCGCGTTAAGTTCGCTCAATACCAATCCGTAACGGGCGCTGCCTTCCGGTCGTTGCGGCGGCAGCACCACCTTGTTCGCGGCCTCGTCGCGCAGCTCGCCCACCGTCACCACCGCCGACTGGATGCCGTGATCGCGCCGGAACAGCTTCACCCGCGCGCGCGTGCCGGGTGGCGTGAGCCCGACGAGCGGCGGCAGCTCGGACGAGATCCCGATCCCGCGACCCTCGAACTCAAGCACGATATCGCCGTTGCGCAGTTCGGATTTCGCCGCCGGTCCGTTCGGCAAAATATCCGCGATCAACGCGCCGCGCGGCTTGTCGAGTCCATATGCCGCGGCCACGCCGCGCGAGACTTCCTGCAGGCTTACCCCAAGCCAACCGCGGCGCACGCGCCCCTCCCCCTTCAGCTGCTGCGCGATGCGCATCGCGATATCGATTGGGATCGCAAACGACACGCCCATGAACACGCCGGTACGGCTGTAGATTTGCGAATTGACGCCGACCACCTCGCCTTTCAGATTGAACAGCGGTCCGCCGGAATTGCCAGGGTTGATAGCGACGTCCGTTTGAATGAACGGCACGTAGTTCTCGCTCGGCAGACTGCGCCCCTTGGCCGATACGATGCCGGATGTGGCCGAGCTATCGAACCCGAACGGCGATCCGATCGCCAACACCCACTCGCCGACCGCAAGATGCATCGGGTTGCCGATGGCCACCGGCGCCGGCAAACCGTTGGCATTGATCTTGAGCAACGCCACATCGCTGCGCCGGTCGGCGCCGACGAGTTGCGCGCGGAACTCGCGCCGATCCGTCAGCCGCACCGCAATCTCCTGCGCGCCTTCGACGACGTGGGCGCAGGTCAGAATGTAACCATCGTTTGAAATCAGAAAGCCCGAACCCAGCGACGTACCTTCGGGCGTCGCCTCCGGCTTGGCGCCGGGCGCGTCGCGGAGCAGATCGTTCAGCGGATGATCGTCCGGCAGGTTCGGCCAGTCGCGGCCGTCGCCACGGCGCAGCTGCTGTTCGGTGCTGATGTTGACCACCGCGTTGCCGTACTTCTGGACCAACAGGCTGAAGTCGGGCAGGTCGCGCGCGCCGTGCACCAGCACCGGGGCGAACGCCAGCATCGCGCCGACGAGCCTTATTATTGTTGTAAGCGGCATCGTCGTCGTTATGGCTGAACCGGTACGATAGAGTTGCCGATCAGCGCCACCGTCTTGGCCGGGACCTCGCCGACAACGGTCAGGTGATGTTGCTCGACCGTCTTGCCAAGGACGTACAGCGCGCCCCTGCGGCTCGGACCCTCGCTCGCTGGCACGTGTCCCGGGGCGCGCTTTTCCACAAATACAGAGACGGTCGCCAAGCCGTCGGTATAGACCAGGTGCTCGGCCGGTCCGCCCCGGGTCGGCATTTCACGCCGCAGGCTGCTCGACAGCTTGAAACCTTTCGGCAGCCGCGTCGCTTGCCACAGCGGTTTCGCCGACGGTTCCATGCCGTCCTTGCTGTTGCGGTACCACACCATTCCGGCGCCCGCGGTTTGCGGTACGAGCGCCGCCGCGGGGATGTCGGCACCGATGCGAATGTCGGTGAACATGAACCGCTCCAGCACGTTGCGTTTACTATTGAGCAGATCGGCTTTCAGCAGCAAGCCGGTCTCGCGATCGGCCCACAGATGATACCCGTAGCGGAAATCGTCGCGCGGCGTGATGAATACGCCTTGCGCCGGCCGGCCGCTGATGCGCCCGCTGCGGCCGAGCTCGACGACATAGTTTTCCGCCAGATCACGCAACCGATCCGGCACGATAGCCGGAAAGCTCTTGCCGTTGGCGCGGCGATGATCGACGACGATGGATTTTTGATCGGGCAAGTAACACCGCACCTCGTTGTGGGTGCGAATCACCTCGCGCGCCGCACCGGTAAGCGACACCAACCGCTCCTCTACCCTGCCGTCCTGCACCCGATGCACGATGCGCATGGTTTCGAGATGGCCGCCGCTCTGATACACGAACGTGCCCTGGTAGTTCAGCGTGCGTGCGGCCTGGTTGATTTTCATCAGCCAGGCGTACCCATCCTCCGCCGCTTGCGCGGGAAGGACCAGGATCAGGGAGAGGCTACAGGAAGCGAGCGCGAGCGGTGAAAGGACGGCGGTCATTTGTCACGGTCGTAGGTTACGACGCGCACGTACGGCAGCATGCCACCCATGCCGGCCGTCGGCATGAACTCGTTGTGTCCGACCAGGTAAGCGCTCAACCGACCCTCGCTCTCCTGCGCCGGCGCTTCGCTCGCGCTCGCCAGCACCGCCTCGGTCGGCGTGAAGGTGCTCACCGCCAATGTCGGCGCGGACGGCGTATCCGACCGCTGGAACCACGGCAGCGCGACGACGGCCAGCGCCGCCACCGAAGCGGCCACCGCGAGGCCGCCCGCCAAACGGTAACCGGCGAAGCGGCTGCGGGCAATGGTGAGCGCAGGGTCCTGTAACCTGGCATATACCTTCTCGGCAAGCTGAGCCGGCGCGACATAGTCGAGCTGGCGGGCGATGGCGGCACGCGCCAAATGATAGCGATCCCAGGTGTGCCGCAATTCGGCGTCGCGCGCCAGTGCGTCTAGCGTGCGTCGCTCGTCGAGAGCATCGAGCTCGGCGTCCATCAGGGCGGAAATTTTTTCGTTCATGACTACCACTCCAATCCTGTTTGTCATTTCGAGCGAAGCAAAGAATCTTCTTAAGGGAGCTCCTCACCGCCCAGGGCGGTTCGGAATGACAACTAACCCTTAGCGTTCCAACAGCGGTCGCAGTTCGTTGTCGATCGCCTCGCGCGCGCGAAAAATGCGCGAACGCACGGTACCGATCGGACACTCCATCACTTGCGCGATTTCCTCATAGCTTAGACCGTCGATCTCGCGCAACGTAATCGCGGTGCGCAAATCCTCCGGGAGCATCGCGATCACGCGGTTCACCGTCGCCGCGATCTCGTCGGTCAGCAGCCGCCGTTCGGGCGTCGCCTGATCGCGCAGACTGTCGGCGCTGTCGATCAGCTCGGCACCTTCTACCTCCACATCGGAGCTCGGGGGTCGGCGGCCCTGGGAATCCAGGTAATTTTTGGCCGTGTTCACAGCGATCCGGTACAACCAAGTATAGAACGCGCTTTCGCCCCGGAATCCACCGATCGCACGGTACGCCTTGATAAAGGCCTCCTGCGTCACGTCTTCGATTTCGCCGCGATCGCGTACGTAACGCGCCACGAGCTTCGCGACCTTGTGCTGATACTTGCGCACCAGCAAATCGAACGCACCCTTGTCGCCCTTCTGTACCCGAACGACAAGTTTCTGATCGATACCGCGTTCCGACATCAACCCGTACTCCGGGACCGAACGCAGCGTGCTGCCAGTAACTGACCTTTACGTGTCGATAAAGTTCGACATTTCAGCGGGTCATTATGGTTCTTGTTCACCCCGTCTCTGCCTTGTCGCATTTATGCCAAATCGCGGAAATAGACGCTTAATGATAGGATACCGCCGCTTCGACCACTACCTTGCTTTACCCTCGGG
Source organism: Gammaproteobacteria bacterium (assembly GCA_046565865.1). GTDB lineage: Bacteria > Pseudomonadota > Gammaproteobacteria > Acidiferrobacterales > Sulfurifustaceae > JBKHXU01. Next base: position 14,146 of record JBKHXU010000035.1, read on the forward strand.
GTTCTCCCATGTCCAGCGCCGTTTCCTGCGATGTCTTGATCGTCGGCGGCGGCGTTGCCGGCATCAGTCTCGCGCTGCGGCTGGCAGAACATGTCCATGTCACCCTTCTCGCCAAGGCGGCCCTCACCGAGGGATCGAGTTACTACGCCCAGGGGGGTGTGGCGGCGGTTCTCAATCGCGAATCCGACTCTTTCGAGGCGCATATTAAGGACACTATTATCGCCGGGGCCGGCTTATGCCACCGCGATACCGTGGAATTTGTGGTGCAGCACGGCCCGGACGCCGTCGCCTGGCTGACCCAGCAAGGCGTACCGTTTACGCCGGCCATCGGCGGCGGGAACAATGGCAACTATCACCTCACCCGAGAAGGTGGGCATAGCGCCCGACGCGTGGTGCACGCAGCCGATGCCACGGGGCGCGCGATCGAGACCACGCTCGTCGACCGCGTGCGCGCTCATCCGCGCATTAAGCTGTTCGAAAACCACATCGCCATCGACCTCGTCACGCGGACCAAGCTCGGTCTGTCCGGGCCCGATCGCTGCGTCGGTTTGTACGCACTGGATAAGTCGACCGGCGACATCGTGCCGTTTCGCGCGCGCTACGTTGCGCTCGCGGCCGGCGGCGCCTCGAAGGTCTACCTCTATACCAGCAACCCTGATACTTCTACGGGCGATGGCATCGCCATGGCGTGGCGCGCCGGCTGTCGCGTCGCCAACATGGAGTTCGTGCAGTTCCATCCGACGTGCTTGTACCACCCGCGCGCGAAATCGTTTCTCATCAGCGAAGCGGTGCGCGGCGAAGGTGGCAAGTTAAAACTACCGAACGGCCAGCCATTCATGCAGGCGCACGACCCGCGCGGCGAGTTGGCCTCGCGCGATATCGTCGCGCGCGCGATCGACTATGAAATGAAGCGCGGCGGCCTGGACCACGTCGATCTCGACATCAGTCATCAGCCGGCCGACTTCATTCGCAGTCATTTCCCAACCATCTACGCGCGCTGTCTCGAGTTCGGCTACGACATGACGCGCGGTCCGATCCCGGTCGTGCCGGCCGCGCACTACACCTGCGGCGGTGTCGTGACGGATCTCAACGCGCGCACGGATATCGACCGGCTCTATGCGCTCGGCGAATGCGCCTTCACCGGCCTGCACGGCGCCAATCGGCTCGCCAGTAACTCCCTGTTGGAATGCCTGGTGTTTGCCGAGGCCGCGGCGGCCGACATCGCCGCACGCCTGACGGAATCCGATAGCGACACACCGCCGCTCCCGCCCTGGGACGAAAGCCGCGTGACCGATCCCGACGAACAAGTCGTGGTGTCGCACAACTGGGATGAGCTACGTCGGTTCATGTGGGATTATGTCGGCATCGTGCGTACCACCAAACGTCTGCAACGCGCACAACACCGGGTGCACATGCTGCGCGAAGAAATCCGCGAGTACTACGCCAACTTCCGCGTCAGCAACGACCTGATCGAGCTGCGCAACCTGGTGCTCGTGGCCGAGCTGATCATCCAGTGCGCGCTCGCGCGCACCGAGAGCCGTGGTCTGCACTACACACGCGATTATCCCGAACCCGACCCACGCTTCGAGCAGAAAGACACACTGCTCACGCCGCCGCGCTTTGCCATCGCAGCCGCGCGCGCAAACGTCTGAACGCATCACGCGCCGCCGCATCGGATGGGACGAGCACGGTGACGGCGTGCCCGTCGCTCTCTACCCGCAATCGCAGTATCACCAGCCACGGCTGCCACCATCGCCCGAGCGGCTCGCACGCGAGCCACTCCGGCGAGTACGCGTAACGTAGCGACCAGTTGCCCTCGCGGTTCCATTCGATCGCCTCGACCACGCGCGGACGCAGCCATGGCGGCAGGCGCCGGGCGACGCCGTCGAGCCGACCGTAACGCACGAGCGCATGACTCGCGCTACACGCCACGAACAAGATCAGCACGATGCGCACCCACGCGGCCATCGGCACGACGCCGGCAATCGCGAATGCGCCAAGATGCATGGCCGCAAGTGCGGTGAGAAGGATTGGAGAGCGCTTAAGCTCGATGCTGAGCGTGGCGTCGAATGGCGGTGACAAGTCGGTTCAGCTCCGCATCGCTGGCCACACCGTCGCCTTGCAACAGCGCCAACAGATCGGCGTCGGGCAGCGTTAGTAGTCGATCGAACGTCTGACGCTCGGTGGCGGTTAGCCCGACGTAGCAAGCATCGACGAATCGCTGGAGCAATAAATCCAACTCCAACAA
>JBKHXU010000036.1:0-15632 GCA_046565865.1 Gammaproteobacteria bacterium
CGACGTCGTCACCGTGCTCGCGCGCGGCAACGCGCCCGGCGGTTTCGCGCGCGCGGAATTCGTCGGCGACGACGCGCGCCTGCCGGAGGTGCTGAAGCAAGTCGACGGCGCGCGTCCGCTGTGCGGCGGTGAGCTTGAAGACAGCCTGATGGGTTATCTCTACGGTCCGCAGGCGAGCGAGATCCGCTCGACGGCCGTGATCCCGCTCGGGCATCGCGACCCGCTCGGCGTGTTGTGTCTCGGCAGTCACGACGCGCAGCGCTTTCACGCGACCATGGGCACGGTGTACCTGCTCAAGCTCGGCGACATCCTGCTGCACAGCATCGCCCGTTTCACCTAGGGACGTTCGCCGTGGCAGCGGGCCTCGAGCTCATCGATCGCTACACCCGCTATCTCGAACACGAGCGGCGCACCTCGCCGCACACGGTGTCGAACTATCGGCGCGATCTGCTGCGCTTGCACGACCACTGCCGCCGCTATGCCGATGGCGATTGGGCGCGCCTCACTACGGCGCACGTGCGGCTGTGGGCGACGGAGCTGCACCGCGCCGGTCTCGGCGGGCGCAGCATCCAGCGATTGTTATCGGCCGCGCGTTCGTTCTATCGATACTTGCTGCGTGAGCAGTGCGTCACACTCAACCCGGTGATCGGTGTTGGCGCGCCGCGCGCGCCGCGGCGGTTGCCGCAGGCGTTGAGCCCGGATGAGGCCGCGCGGCTGGTGGCGCTGCCGGCCGGCGACGCGTGGGTGTTACGCGACGCGGCGTTGTTGGAGCTGTTGTATTCCTGCGGGCTGCGCCTGAGCGAACTGATCGCACTCGATTTGCCGGAACTCGATCTCAAGGCCAAGCTCGCGAGCGTGACCGGCAAGGGCCGCAAGCAGCGCATCGTGCCGATCGGCGGGCCGGCGGTGGCGGCGCTGCGCGCCTGGCTCGCGGCGCGCGCCGATGTCGCCGCGCCGAACGAGGCCGCCGTCTTTATCGGCCGCAACGGCCGGCGCATGAACGGGCGCGCGGTGCAGGCGCGCGTGCAGTATTGGGCGCGGCGCCAGGGTTTGGGGCGCCCAGTGCACCCGCACATGCTGCGCCATTCGTTCGCGAGCCATCTGCTCGAATCGAGCGGCGACCTGCGCGCGGTGCAGGAGCTGCTCGGCCACGCCAATCTATCGACCACGCAAATTTACACGCACCTCGACTATCAACACCTGGCCAAGGTGTACGACCAGGCGCATCCGCGCGCGCGCCGGCGGCGGTCCGAATGAGCGACGCCTCAGCCAGTGGTGACGGCGCGCGCTACTACAGCATGCGGCGCTTGTCGCCGTATCAAGGAACGGTGCAGGTGATCGACATCCCGGGCTTTCGCGCCATGAGCGCGGATGGGGAACGCTGGCGCGTGCAGTTTTTGAACCCACGCTCGCGTTTCGCGAGCCACGGCATCTGGCGTCGCGACGGCGGCGGCACGCTTATCGACACCCCGCGCACGCACGCGATATTGGAGGCGTTGCAGGCGCATCCGCCGCTGCCGTTCGCGCTCGCCGACACGCTCGAACTTTGGCTGCTCGACGCCAGCGACGGCATGCCGCTGGCGTTGCTCGCGAGCACGCTGCCCGAGCGCTCGCCGGGGCGCGTACCGCACGCGCGCTGGCAGGCGGCGCTCGCCGGCGATCCGAGCTTCATCGCCGCGAGCTTGAGCGGCGCCGGGGCGTCGGCGATCGCGCACGAATCGGTATTGATGCGTTGCGTGCAAAAGGCGGCGGGGCCGCGGCCGAGCGCACAGTGGTTTCGCCGCGGGGCCGACGGCGGCGGCGATGGTCTGTCGGCGCCGGGTGGCGCGCACCCGGCGCGGCGCATCGAGGCCGATCGCTTTCCGGAGCTATTGCTGCGCCACGATTGGCCGAGCGAGGCGGAGTCCGCGCTGGTGCGCGACTATCACGACTGGCACGCGCCATCGCTCCTGACCCATACCAACCTCAAGCGCACCACCCGCGACTGGCTCGAGCGTGCCGCGTGCAAGCAAGCGGCCCGGCTGTACCGGGTGCGGCACCTGCTGCCGGAAATGCTCAATCCCGAGCTGCTGAAGGTCGCCTTCGTCGAGGCGGTCGTGCGGCGCTCGGCCTAACAGGGTGTTGAGAAAGGCCATCCTGGCCTTTCTCAACTCGCTGCGCCGCCGCACATGTCCGCGGCGCGCTCCGAAAATCAAACGCTTGCGCATTTGATTTTCGTGCGGCGCATCCCTGCGCCGCCTAACAGGGCGTTTATCAACGCCCTGTTCGGTATACACCTGTCCGCCGCGAGGTGTGTCACGGCCGGCGCCGGCTTAGAATACGCCTCATGACCGCCGATTCCCGCGACCTCATTCTCGATACCGCCTTGCGCCTGGCCGGCGAAAGCTCGTGGGAGGCGCTGCGTTTGCATCAAGTCGCGGCGGCCCTCGGTATCGGGCTCGAGGACATTCACCGTCACTTCCGCGAAAAAGAAGACCTGGTCGACGCCTGGTTCGACCGCGCCGATCGGGCGCTGCTGCTGCAGGCGCGTGCCGGCGACGTGGTCACCCTCTCGACCCGCGGACGCCTCACGCGCACGCTCATGGCCTGGCTCGATACGCTGGCGCCGCACCGGCGCGTGACGCGGCAGATGGTGTTGAACAAGCTCGAGCCGGGGCACCTGCACTATCAATTCGACGGCGCGTTGCGCGTGAGTCGCACGGTGCAGTGGTGGCGCGAGGCCGCGGCGCGCGATGCGGTGTTGCCGTGGCGCGCGCTCGAAGAGACCGCGCTCACCGGTATTTTTTTGACGGTGTTCGGTTACTGGATGCAGGACGACTCGCCGCAAAGCGCACGCACGCGCGCGCTGCTGGAGCGCTTGTTGCAGCAGGCGGCGCAAGCGGCGGCGTGGGTACCGGGCCTTAAACCGCGCCGCGCTAGCGCACCGGGGGCGCCGCTGTGACCGACGCGCGTAAAGTCATCCCGATTCGTCCGGCGCAGACACCCGACGAGGAGCGCGTCGAAATCAGCGGCTGCGCCGAGGCCGAGCCGTTCGCGCTGCGGGTCGTTGGGGATTCCATGGCGCCCGAATTCCTCGACGGTCATATCGTCATCGTCGATCCGGCGATGCCGGTGCAGTCCGGTGCATATGTCATCATCGACTACGACGGCGAGACCACGTTTCGCCAATTCATCATCGATAACGATCGCAAGTTCCTGTGCGCGCTGAACAGCGGCGTTCCGGCGATCGAGATCACCAAGGAGTACCGCGTGCGCGGGGTGGTGGTGCAGCGCGCCGGGCGCCGGCGCAAGGATCACAAGCACTACTACTGATAGAGGTGCGCGCGCGACCAGGGCAGGTCGTTTACGTGCGGGCGTGTGAACGCCACTTGAAACAACTGTAACGAGCTGGTGGTAAAGGCCGCAATCGAGCCGGCGAGATACAGGCGCCAGGCGCGCACGAACGCGCTGTCGTACATCTGCTCGATTCTCCCGGCGTGGCTTTCGAAGCGCGCGAGCCAGTGGTGCAGCGTTTTCGCGTAGTGCAGGCGCAGGTTCTCGACGTCCTGCACCGAAAACGCGTGCGGCTCGAAGATATCCATCATTTCCTTCAGGCTCGGCGGGTGCGCGCCGGGGAAGATCCGCTTTTCGATCCAGGCATTCATGAGCCCCGGTTGATTGCGGCCGATGGAGTGGATGAGCCCGCGCCCCTGGGGTTTGAGTGCGCGGTCGATGACGTCGCCAAGCACGCGATAGTTGTCGATGCCCACGTGTTCCAGCATGCCGATGGAAACGAATGCATCGTACTCGCCGCGGATGTTGCGGTAATCGTCTTCAACGTATTCGATGCGGTCGGCGAGCCCTTCGGCCTTGGCGCGCTCGCGCGCATAGACCACCTGCTCGTGCGAGATATTGTACGCGCGCACCCGTACGCCGTAGTGCCGCGCCATGTAGCGCGCCAGCCCGCCCCAGCCGCAGCCCGCTTCGACTACCTGCTCGCCGGACTTCAGCCGCAGCTTGCGGCACACGTGTTCGAGCTTGGCGAGCTGCGCCTGTTCCAGCGTCAGCGACGGCTCCGGGAAGTAGGCGCAGGTGTATTGCATCTCGTGATCAAGCCAGAGCGTGTAGAACGCGTTCCCGAGATCGTAGTGATGATGAATGTGTTGGCGTGCGCGTCGCAGCGTGTTCGGCCGCGGCGAATGCTGCACCAGCGATTGCAGGCGTTTGAGCAGGCCTGGTTGCGGGCTGTCGGCGATGACGCGATACGCGAGTTCGAGAAAGTGCACCAAATCGCCTTCGACCTCGAGGCGACCGACGCTGTAGAGATCGCCAAAATGCAGCGCCGGATCGGTGAGCAGCTTATACAGTGCGCCGCGATCGCGCAGCACCAGCCGCAGCACCGCCGGCGGCGCGTCGCCGAGCGCGACTTCCTCGCCGTTCCACAGCACCAGGCGCAACGTCGAGGTGCCGGCGAGCTCCAGCAGCTTGCGCGCCAGCCAGCGTTCCGGTGCCATCGCGTCGCCGCCGCTCGCGGCAAGCTCGGCGGGACCAAACGCCGGTATCGTCAGCGTCGCGGTTTTATTTTTCTTGAGTGTGGACATGAATTCTGCCTGACGCGCCAAATGTAACATGACCCTGCGTGGGTGCGAGAGTGGCCATGGGCGGTGTTCCGAATACATTGTGACCGCTACGCCGAACCATTATCCTTACCGTATCGGCGGAAATCGCGGGAGGTTGTGTGAAAAAGAGCGTGATTCAGATCATTGTGCTGGTGCTGCTCGTTGTGGTCGGCGCCGGCTTTTATCTTTACACGCAAGGCGGCATCGGCTTTATCGACGACCTCATCGGTACGTCGGCACCGCCGCCGCCCGCGCCGCCTCCGCCGCGCGAGGCCGCAAAGCCGAAGGATGAGTCGCCCGTGATTCCGGCGCATCCGGTCAAGGGCAGCATCAACAAAAGCGAGTTCGTGCCGAACGTCGTCGAGATTGAGAGCGGCACGCTTACGCTGCGCCAGGGGGAGGGCCCCTTGGCCACCGAAGTGAAGGTGTTTCTCTACACCAGACCGTGGGAGATCCCCGCGGGGCGCAGCTTCAAGCTGATGCAACCGGCGGGCGGCGGATCGTCGCCGCACATTCGTGTGCGCTCGCCCGAGGCCGGCCAGAGTGCGCCGCGGCAACGCGAGTACACCGAAAAGTATACGTTGTTGCTCGAACTGGGCCCCGAGCAGGATAAAAAAATCCCGGGTAAGATTTACCTCGCGCTGCCGGACGACGACAAAAGCCAGGTGGCCGGCACGTTCGAAGCCGCGATTCGCGGTTTTCGGGTGGTCGACGGCAAACCGGATCTGAGCAGCGATTCGGTCGATACCTTGCAGTTCTTGGCGTTGCGCGAGTTGTTGGGCGAGGATGCGAGCAAGCCGGTGCGCGACGTGAGTTTCCACCGCGGAGCATACGATCTGACGCCGGCCGGGGGCGTACCACCGACGGGCTACCTGGAGGTGAGCTATCGCCTGGGCGACGGCGCGTTGACTACGCAGAAGTTTCAGTACGCCAAGGAGAACGGGGCCTGGCGCGTGGTGCGCACCTTGCGTCCGGATCAGCTGCAGGAGGCCCATCCCTTAAAACCGCCATCGGCGAAAGATACGCCGGAGCGGTTGTTCCCATACCTGGCCGCCAAGCGCATCGAGGCCGACGTCAAAAAGCGGGCGCCGAATCAGTTGATCACCAACGCCGAGTTCAGCGTCCGCGCCAACGAGGCGCTCAAGATCGGGGTGTGCGAGGCGTCCTACAACACCGACAACGGCCAGCCGGTGCAGACGGCGTTCCTGTTTCGCCGCGGCGCCAACGGCTGGCGGCTGGAGCGCGAGTTGAACAAGAAAGAGCGGGTCAACTTCGCCACCGGTAAAGTCGAAACCCAGCGCTGATGGCGCTTCGGCGCACAAATAAAAAACCCCGCTTGCGCGGGGTTTTAAAATCCAGGTTCGCTTGATACCTGTAGCTAGAGCGGCTTAACGACGGTGGCCTGCATACCCTTGGGGCCTTTCTCGCTTTCGAATTCCACTGTCTGTCCTTCGGCGAGCTTCTTGAAGCCCGTGCCCTGAATAACGGAGTAGTGGACGAACACATCAGCACTGCCGTCTTGCGGCGAAATGAAACCGTACCCCTTGGACTCGTTAAACCACTTTACGGTACCCGTACGCATTACCTTGAAACCTCACTCGATTGAAGGATCAGCGAGCTGCATGTGGGATTCGCGGAGGGCCATACAAAACCTACTGCACAAACACCAACATAACGCCGAGCTGCGAATTCAGTATATCCCAAGTTTTCCGAGTGTATAGAGCGAGCCTGGGTCATTGCGAAGGTCCATGGACCTTCGCGAAGGCGCGCAAGGAGGTCCAATGACACTGCCGTGGTACGTCACCGCCATCGCTGCCGCCCTTATCTGGGGCGTGCACTATCCGTTGGTCGATTTTGCGCTCAAGCGTGTCTCGGTCTTAAGCGTATTGCTGCTGACTACCATCCCGATCCTGTTGCTCGTGCCGCTGTATCAGCAAACGCTTAAGCACGACCTTCTTGTTTGGCAAGCCCTCCCGTGGTCGGCGCGGTTTCCAATTCTCGGCATCATGTTGACGAGCTTGCTTGGTGCGGTGTTTCTGTACGTGTCCATCGCCGGCAAGAACGCGACGCTCGCGAGCCTGATCGAAATTTCCTACCCGGTGTTCGTTGCGTTGTTCGCCTACCTCTTGTTCCGCGAACTACACGTGAACGCGCCGGTACTGATTGGTGCGGCGCTCGTGTTCAGCGGCGTGGCCTTGATCGTCTGGCACAACCCATAAAAAACCCCGCCGTCGCGGCGGGGTTCTAGGTCGTTACAGGTTGTAGCCGGTTTCGTTGTGCATCGCGAGATCGAGACCCTCGGTCTCTTGTTCAACCGGCACCCGTAGGCCGATGAGCACGTCCACGAGTTTGAGCAGCACGAATGTCAGGACGCCGGACCAAAGGATGGTAGCGCCGATGCCGGTGAGCTGCACCGTGAGTTGTTGACCCATGGTCATTCCCTGCACCGTGGGCCCCAGGCCGCCGAGCGTGAACGCGAACACGCCGGCGAGAAAGGTGCCGAGGATGCCGCCGACGCCGTGCACCGGGAATACGTCGAGCGAGTCGTCGACGTGCAGCGCGCGCTTCATGTAGTTGGTCGCGAAGAAGCAGATGATGCCGGCCGCGCCGCCGATCAAAAGCGCGCCCATCGGGCCGACGTAGCCGGACGCGGGTGTGATGGTGCCAAGGCCGGCGACCATGCCGGTGACGATACCGAGCACCGAGGGTTTGCGGAAACGCAGCCACTCGCACGCGCTCCAGGCGAATGCGCCCGCCGCCGCCCCCAGGTGCGTTACCAACATCGCCATGCCGGCCGAGCCGTTGGCGGCGACCGCGGAACCGGCGTTGAAGCCGAACCAGCCGACCCACAGCATGGCGGCGCCGGCGACCGTCAGCGTCAGGTTGTGCGGCGGCATCGGCGTGTCCGGAAAACCTTTGCGCCGTCCGAGCACGAGCGCCGCGACCAGTGCCGCGACGCCGGCGTTGATATGCACCACGGTGCCGCCGGCGAAATCGAGCAGGCCCTGTTTCTGCAACCAGCCGTCGCCCCACACCCAGTGACACACCGGGATGTATACCGCGAGCAGCCACAGCACGCTGAACAACAGCATCGATGAGAACCGCATGCGCTCGGCGAAACCGCCGACGACGAGCGCCGGTGTGATGACGGCGAAGGTGAGCTGGAACATCACGAACACGGTTTCCGGAATCGTGCCCTTGAGGCTGTCGGCCTGCACGCCGGCGAGGAACGCCTTATCGAGCCCGCCGATCCAGGCGTTGGCGGCGCCGCCGTCGCCGAACGCGAGCGCGTAACCGCATACAACCCACACAATCGACACCGTCGCGGTGATGGCGAAGCACTGCATCAGCACCGACAGCACGTTTTTCGTGCGCACCAGTCCGCCGTAGAACAGCGCGAGACCGGGCAGCGTCATGAACAGTACGAGCGCGGTGGCCGTGAGCATCCAGGCGGTGTCGGCATGGCTCAGGGCCGGTGCGTCCGCCGCCGCGGCGGGTACGGCGAGGATCAGCCCGACGAACGCGGGCGCGGTGAAACGGGTCAACATGATTGCCTCCGATTACAGCGCGCCGGGCCCGGTCTCGCCGGTCCGAATGCGCACGGTTTGTTGCAGGTCGAGTACGAAGATCTTGCCGTCGCCAATCTTGCCGGTGCGGGCCGATTGCATAATGGCCTCGACCACCCGATCGACGATGGCGGCATCCACCGCTACCTCAATTTTGGTTTTGGGAAGGAAATCGACGACGTACTCCGCGCCGCGAGATAGCTCGGTGTGACCCTTCTGGCGCCCGAAGCCTTTGACTTCGGTCACCGTCATGCCGTGCACGCCGAGGTCGGACAGCGCCTGGCGCACGTCGTCCACCTTCGACGGCTTGATGACGGCGGTGATCAATTTCATGGGTGCTCCTCCTGCTGGCAATTTTTGTTGCGCCACGGTGCAGCGCACGGTTTTCGGGCAGAAAGCGCCAGCATCATACACAAGGGTCCGCGTCGTCGGCATGGGTTCTCTCGCGGCGCGAAGCCGGACGCCGTCTCGGGCGCAACGCACAGCTTGGGTGCATTGTATTGGGTGGGGGTGCAGGTCCGGTCGCTAAAAACTTCTTGAACGCTTAGCGCCCGGGCGGGTCAGGTCCGCAACGCGCGCTTGTCTTTGGCCCAGAGACCGAGCAGGAAGCGTTTGGCTTGGCGATAGATACCCGGCGCCTTCGACTCGCGGGGACCCGCCACATTGAGCACGCGCACCGCGTTGGCACTCAGCCACGCACGCACCGGCGCAACCCGCGGGCGGGCGCTGAGATCGACCACCCGTAGCGGCTTTTCGAGTTGGCGCGCGATGCGCGCGGTATAGGCGCTGCCGCCGCTGAGCGGACCGCGGGTGAGGATCAAGGTGGCGTCGGCGGCGCGCGCGTTGCGGCGGGTCCGGGTCGGATAGTCCGCGGTGCGAAGTTCGGTCAGCGGGTAGTGCGCGGGAACCGGACCGTCTTCGGCGCGTCGGCCCTTGGGGCAGTAACCCCCGATGGCGATGCCGCAAAGCCGCGCGGCATCGAGCGCGGCGCGATCGACGCCGGTTTGTCCCCCGGAGATGATCTTGACCGGCGTGGCGGCGGTTTCGCCGAAGTGCATCCGGCCTTGGCGCAGACGCTTGTAGTTGCGAATCATGATCACGGTTTTGGCCAGCGTCGGCGCATCGAGTGTTGCCAGCGGCAGCCCGACGCGCAGCGCCCGCCCGTGCGCACCGTCGGCGCCAATCTCGATGTACGGCGCGGCGAGCGACCCCGTCGCGCGCAGCGCGATGATCTGCGCGTCCCACGTCACCGCACGGCCCTCGAAGCGGCCGGTAAAGCGAATGTGTGCGCGTGCGGGCGCGAGAGGTTCAAGCAACGTGTACGTGGGACTGGGCACGTGCAGGGTACTGTTTGTTATAGTGCGACCCAGTGTAACCGAGACCAACCGCCGTGGATGCGCCGAAAATACAAACCGCGATTCCCCAGCGCCGCTATCAACTGGGCGAGTACCAGGCGGTGCTATTGGGCGAGATCGAGAGTGGCGACGGCCGGCGCTATCAGTACATCCTGGCGCTGGTGCGCAACGGCGAGTCGGCGCCGCGTTGCTTTGTCACCGCCGAGCGCGCCCCGCGCGCGCGCCGTGCCGAAGGCTCGCACGTGTTGCGCTTAGTGACCGAGGCGTTCGTCGAAGAGTTGGGCGCGAGCGATGCGTGGGGCGAACTCGATGCCTTTGTTGCCGAGGCGCTGATGCTCGCCGCGCGCACGCTCGGTATCGAGGCTGAACCCGTCCCGCTCTAGCGGTTTGTCGCTCGCCGCGGTGCAGGTCTGCGCGTCTGCGCCGAGCTTAGTGCTGATGCCCGCCCGCGCCGTGCACGTGGCCGTGTTCCAGTTCCTCGTTCGTGGCCGGACGTACGTCGACGATCTCGATAGCGAAGTGCAGGCGCTTGCCGGCGAGCGGGTGGTTGGCATCGAGTAGCGCGCCCTTTTCCGTGAGCTTGACCACGGCAAATGAGATCGGTCCCTCCGGCCCTTCGGCGTACACACGCGCGCCGGCCTTGAGCTCCATGTCGGGCGGAAAGTGCTCGCGTGGCGCCTCGAACACCAACTCCGGATTTCGTTCGCCGTAGCCGTCGGCGGCGGCGACGTCCACTTTCGGCTGCGCCCCGGCCGCCAAACCTTCCAAGGCCTTCTCCAAGCCCGGAATGATGTTGCCGTGCCCGTGCAGATATACCAACGGCTCGCGCCCGGCGCTGCTGTCCAGCACCGCACCATCGTCGTCGGTGAGCGTGTAGTGCATGGTGACCACCATATCGCGCGCTAGTTTCATAGAGGGTTCCTTCGCGTAAAAAAACGAAACTATACCCCGCGGCCGTTACGGATGCATCCGCGCGCGCGTTTATACTGCCCCGATATTGGGGAACGGTTGCCATGATACGGTCGCTATCGATTACAACGCGCGCACAAGGGTTGGTCGACATCACCCCGGAGGTCGCAAGTGTTGTGCGTGCGAGCGGCACGCGCGAGGGGTTGTGCACGCTATTTATCCGGCATACGTCGGCGAGCTTGGTGATACAAGAGAACGCCGATCCGGCGGTGCGCGTCGATCTCGAGCGTTGGCTCGCACGCTTGGTGCCGGAAGGCGACGCCTTGTATACGCATCTCGACGAGGGCCCCGACGACATGCCGGCGCACATCAAATCCATGTTGACGGCGACGAGTCTGGCGATTCCGATACTCGACGGCCGGCTCGCGCTTGGTCAATGGCAGGCGGTGTACGTGTGGGAGCATCGGCATCGCGGCGCGCGGCGCGAGATCGTGGTGCACATCGGCGCGTGAGCACGCTGCCCTACGGTTCGTGGCCGTCGCCGATCACCGCCGCCCTGCTCGTCGGTGACACCGTCGGGTTGTCGCAGTTGTGGGTGGATCATGACGACCTCTATTGGATCGAGAGTCGCCCGGCCGAAGGCGGGCGCAACGTCATCGTGCGTCAGCGCCACGGCGCGATTCACGACGTGCTGCCCGCGCCCTACAACGCACGCACGCGCGTGCACGAGTACGGCGGCGGCGCCTACACCGCGGCCGACGGCGTCGTGTACTTTGCGCACGATGACGATCAGCGCATGTATCGTCTCGCCCCCGGCGCCCAACCCGAGGCAATCACGCCGCCGGGGCCGCTGCGCTATGCCGATTTCGCCGTCGATCGCCACCGCCAACGCTTGCTGTGCGTGTGTGAAGACCATGGCACGACGCCGCCGACGAATACCATCGTCGCCATCGATCTCGCCGGGCGCGGGCGGCCGCTGACATTGATCGCCGGCGATGACTTTTACGCCGCGCCACGCGTAAGTCACGACGGCCGCCGGCTCGCGTGGCTCAGTTGGAATCACCCCGACATGCCGTGGGACGCGGCGGCGCTACACCTGACCGAGCTTGATGGCGATGGGCGCCCGACGGCGGTGCGGCGGATCGCCGGCGGCGCGGGTGAATCCGTGTTTCAACCCACCTTCGCGCCCGACGACACGCTCTATTTCGTGTCCGATAAAACCGGCTGGTGGAATCTATATCGGCTGCGCGACGGTGCGGCGCAACTCATCGCGCCGATGGCGGCGGAGCTTGGTGTGCCGCAGTGGGTGTTCGGGCAGACGACCTACGCCTACGTTTCGACCGACACCATCATCGCCGCCGCAAACGTGCGCGGCGAATGGCGTCTCATCGTCATCGATACGCGCGCCGGTACGCATACCCAACTCGATGTGCCGTATGTCGACATTGCTTATGTGCAGGCATGCGCCGGTGGTGTCGTGTTTATCGGTGCGACACCGACCGCCGCGCCCGCGGTGGTGCGCTTCGACCTCGCGCTCCGCCGCGCCGACACCGTGCGCAGCGCCGCCAGTGTATGTCTCGAGCCCGGCTTTCTTTCGCGCGCGCGGCCGTTAACGTTCGCCACCAGCGACGGCGAGCAGGCGCACGCGTTTTTCTATCCGCCGCGCAACCACGACGTCGATCCGCCGCAGGACGCGCGTCCGCCGTTGCTGGTCATGAGCCACGGCGGGCCGACGGCAATGAGTAGCGCGGCGTTGAACTTGAAAATCCAATACTGGACCAGCCGCGGCATCGCGGTGCTCGATGTGAACTACCGCGGTTCGACCGGATTCGGGCGCGCCTATCGCGAGCGGCTGTACGGCGCCTGGGGCATCGCCGACGTCGAAGATTGCGTGCACGGCGCGCGCTTTCTGGTACAGCGCGGCGATGTCGACGGCGCGCATTGTGCGATCCGTGGCGGCAGCGCCGGCGGTTTCACTACGTTGTGCGCGTTGACGTTTCACTCCGATTTCGCGGCCGGCGCGAGCTACTACGGTGTGAGCGACCTCGAGGCGTTGGCGCACGACACGCACAAGTTCGAGGCGCGCTATCTCGATCGGCTGGTCGGGCCGTACCCGGCGGAGCGTGAGCGCTACCGGGCGCGCTCACCGATTCATGCTGTGGAGCGGTTGGCGCGGCCGATGATTTTCTTCCAGGGTCTAGAGGATCGGGTGGTGCCACCGGATCAGACCGAGCGCATGGTTGCGGCGTTGCGCGCGCGCCAGGTGCCGGTGGCGTATCTCGCATTTGCCGGCGAGGCGCATGGGTTTCGCCGTGCCGACACCATCCGCCGCGCGCTCGAGGCGGAGCTTTATTTCTACGGACGCCTGTTCGGTTTTACGCCCGCCGACCGCTTGGAGCCGGTCCCGATCGAGCATTGGCCGGAATAAGCGCACGCGGCGCCGGGTTGGGCCAGATGACGCGCCTATGTTTTAATGCGGCCAACAAAACAAAAACAAGGTACCGCGGCGATGGATGAGCGCGCACCAGGCACAACGCGAATGACGGCATACCGCCTACGCTGGGCGCGGGGTCGATGAGCGCCGCCGCGTTTCAATTCCACGATGCGCTCGGCACCGCGATCGATATGCGCGCCGAGGTCGTGCGTGGACTTACTTCGCAGCCGCGCGCGATCGCGCCCAAGTTTTTTTACGACGAGCGCGGGTCGGAACTGTTCGATGCCATCTGCGAGCTTCCCGAGTATTACCTCACCCGTGCCGAGAACGAGATTCTTGTGCGCCGCGCCGCCGATATCGCGCGCCTCGTCGGCCCGGGTGCGGTGCTGGTCGAGTTCGGCAGCGGTGCGACCGAGAAGGTGCGGCGCCTGCTCGAGGCGCTGCGGCCGGCGGGCTATCTCGGCATCGACATCTCGCGCGAGTTTCTGACGGCGGCGACCGCGCGCCTGGCGCGCGACTGCCCGTGGCTACCGGTGCACGCCGCGTGCGCGGATTTCTCGCAGCCGCTGGCGCTGCGCTATCCGCCGCCGGGCAGCACGCGGCTGGTATTTTTTCCGGGGTCGAGCATCGGCAACTTCACGCCCGCTGGCGCCGTCGAGTTTCTGGCGCATCAGCGCGAGCTGGTCGGGGCCGACGGCGGGTTTGTGATCGGCGTGGACCTTAAGAAGGATGAGCGCGTCCTGCACGCCGCCTACAACGATGCCGCCGGGGTGACGGCGGCGTTCAATCGCAATCTGCTGGTACGAATGCAGCGCGAGCTGAACGCCGAGCTCGATGTCGACGGGTTTGCGCACCACGCGGAATACAACGCCGCCGCAGGCTGTATCGACATGTACCTCGTGAGCCGACGCGCGCAATCCATCCGTGTCGACGGCCACGAGTTTGCGTTCGCCGCCGGCGAGCGGTTGCACACCGAGAGCTCCTACAAATACTCAATCGCGGAATTTCAGGGACTCGCGCAGCGCGCCGGCTATGAGCCGGTCGCGGTATGGACCGATGCCGCCGAGCGCTTCAGCGTGCACTACCTGCGCCCGGCGCTGGCGTCAGTACATGTGGCCGATCACCACGCGCGCGGTGTCACGCGCGGCGCGTACCAGGGGTGAGCGGTAGTCGTTCGCGGCGCTCTCGCGGTCGAGCCGCGATTGCAGGCCCGCGGTCTGGGCCGCAAAGAAGGCGTTGACGTCGCGCGTCAATGCCGCCCCTTTTTGCTGAGTCCCCGGCGTTAGCCGCTGCTCCCAGTTGTCCGCCAATGTGCGCACGCGTTCTTGCGCTTCGTGCAGCCATTGCCGATGGCGCGCGTGTTCCTCGTGCTCCGTCGGTGCGGCGTTGGTCGGATGCGGTTGAGCGGAAAGCAGCCGCAGTTGCTCCGCCGCTTGGCGCAACCGCGCGATCTTGGCCTGTGCGGCGGCCGATGGCACGGCGGTGTCGGTGGCTGTAGTCGGGGATCGGGGTGGAGACGGTGGAGCGGCGGTAACAACGGCGGGAATGGCGACAGCGAGAGCGGAAATGAAACTTCGGCATAGAGCCGGTCGAACCCGGTGTTTGATCATGAGCGGAACGTTTCCTCCGAAATGTTGAACCGCTAAACCGGGACGCAATGCTAGCACACTCGCGCCGCTGCGCGCGCCGTATGTCGGAATGACGTCCATCCTTTGGCCACGCCGCGTCGCGCAGGCGCGCGCCGTGCAAGAACAGTTGCGGGCGCGTGTCGTCACGGTCGACCGCCTGCGCGCGGTGCGCTTCGTGGCGGGCGTCGATGTTGGTTTTGAAAACGATGGCGCGGTGACGCGCGCCGCCATCGCGGTGTTAACGTGGCCGGCGCTAACGCTGATCGAGACTGCGATTGCACGCCGGCGCACGCGCTTTCCCTACGTTCCAGGGTATCTGAGCTTCCGCGAACTGCCGGCGGTGCTGGCGGCGCTGGCGAAACTGAAGCATCGCCCGCAGCTACTCGTTTGCGACGCGCACGGTTATGCCCACCCGCGGCGCATCGGCCTCGCCTCACATCTCGGCGTCGTCACCGGCATCCCGAGCATCGGCGCGGCAAAATCGCTTTTGATCGGCGCGCACGCGCCGCTGCCCGCGCGCCGCGGCGCGTGGCGGCCGATCGTCGATGGCGGCGAAGTCATCGGCGCGGCGCTGCGCACCCGCGCCGGCGCGAAGCCGATGTATGTGTCGAGCGGGCATCGGGTGAGCCTGCCGACGGCGCTGCGCTACGTGCTGGCCCTGTGCCCGCGTTACCGGTTGCCCGAGACCACGCGCCACGCACACCGCTTGGCGTCTCAGCCGGTCAGCCGAAAATCGCAGACGCAGCGCCAGTCGGGCGGGGGGCCCGCGGTGGTGTAGAGCGCGACTCGCTCGACGGTGAATTCGAGCTCGAACCGTCCGCTGAGATTGGCGGCGATCTCGGTTTTCATTGCGGTCGCGAGCTCGCCGTATATAAGACTCAAGTGCGGCATGAACTCCGCCGGCGGTTGGTCGAGCGTGGCGCAGGCGTGGCGGTAGGCATGCAGCAGCGCCGGTGTCAGCGCGGCGCGGATGAAGAGGCAGCGGAAGTATTCGGCGGTCATGCCGATCTCGTTCAGGCGCACCGGTATCGGCGCGAGGGTCGCGGCCAGCGGCGCGACGCGGGCACAGGCCGTCGCGACGGTCGGCGCTTCGACGCCGGCGAGTGTCAAATGCGGTTCGAATGCCGGCGTGCCACTGCGGC
>JBKHXU010000037.1:0-8044 GCA_046565865.1 Gammaproteobacteria bacterium
GTTCGCCATCCTCTTCCCCGAGCGGTTCGTGCAGCAGATTTAAACGTAACGATGTTTAACTGCCTTGCACACAGAATTTCTGATAGGTCCCGGTGCCTCTATCCAACCATTACCGGTATTGAGCCAAGCACTTTTATATGTCCCCTGCGGAGTCCATAGATGACGCACCAAGTCAGCCAATCCGTCACCGTTGACGTCGACAAACTCAGTTCCTTCATTATCAAAGCCTCGTGACCAGATAGGATGGGGAGGAACCAATCCGCTTGAGCCTACAGTCCATCCGGTAGCAGTATTGATCCAGACATTTTTGTACACGCCACTTTCTGTCCAGAGATGGCGGACGAAGTCCACCAGACCATCACCATTTACGTCGACGAAAGCTGTTCCCTCGCTATCAAAACCACGCGAATATATGGGATGCGGCGGAGCATTTGCAGGCGCTTCCATCCACCCGCTGCCGGTACCCAGCCAGGCGTTTTTAAAAGTTCCTTGCTCGGTCCACAGGTGTCTAACGATATCCGCTATGCCATCTCCATTAATGTCGATAATTGCCGTTCCTTCGCTATCATAGTCCCGAGAATATAGCGGGACTGGAGGAACGAACTGACTACGAGCCTGCCAACCGTTAATAGCGGATAGCGTGTACTCCATAATTGTGCTCGGTATACACGGCTTCTCGGTCCCCGTCCCGGTCCCACACTCCTGCACACTCACCAACCGCGAGCGCCCCACCGCACCTTGTTCGTCGTAGCGGAGTCGATATTCCCGCACTAACGTGCCATTAGCGAACGATTTAACGTTAATAAGACGTCGCAGCGTTCGGATGACGGAACCGCCTTCGAAGGCGGGTGTGATGTCGTTGCGGCCTTCGTATTGGAACTCGACGATGTTGGCGGCCGATCCGTTATTGGCATAGGTGATGGAGAGCGGGCGGTAGTCGCCGTGGGCGGCGACGTCGCTCTTGTTATAGGCGAAGCTGATAGTGTTGTTGTGCTTGTCGCGGATCGTGCTTAACGCCCACAGGCGCCGCGTGCTGGGATTGCTAGCTGCTTCAATGGGTATCGCATATTCCCGGGTGCTTCCATCGGGGCTAGTGATGGAAAACGATGCCGGGTTGGTGCTGGCATCGGTGGCGGTGATCTTTTGCAGTGTTTCTTTCTCGGTGCGGTACTGGCCGCTGCCGAGGTGGATTAAACGTTCGCCATCCAAACAGAACTTATCGTTGGCGTCGTAGTTGACACCGCCTTTGAAGCCATCGAGTTCGATGGTGGCGCCGCAGCGATGGATGACGGAAAACCCCGAAAGCCCCCACCCCATACCCAACAGGCCGTTGCCGCCTTGTGAGTTGTAGACGAGCGCAAGGTTGGGTTGTAGGCCGTTGACGCCGGGCGGAACGACGATGGGAATGGTGTATGTCGCCGCACCGCTCGGGCTGACGGCAAAGGTCCCGGGCGTGGCGCCGACGGGTGAAGTTGGACTGATTAACGCGTTGGCCGGGAGCGAGAGAATGGCGCCGGTGATGCCGAGGGCGGCGAGGACTCGTACGGCTTCGCGGGGTCTAAGGACGAATCGGAAGGAACCGCTGATGCTACAAGAAATATGCGACGTGCTTGCACACCAAGCCCCCAAGCGGTTACGCATACCGCCCTCCCTTCTGGCGCACCCGAACGACGCTGTTATGTGGCTCCGATCGGGCAAATCATTTGTGTTGTGACCGCGTTGTTATAAATGTGGCGGCGGTCGCCCTTGAAGCGAACAAAAATTTACGCCGGACGATGCGCTAGCGTCAAGCCGGTTTTTGCACAACATGCGCTGCACTTCCTAGCCCCTCCGGGCCATTTGGAAAAATGCGCCGCTCGGCATAATTTGCGCCGCTAACAATCACAACAGGGATGCATACGATGATTAGCCATCGCCGACATACCGTTAGTCACCGTTCGTATCGCCGTCAACGCGGCTTCACGCTGCAGGAGCTGGTTGTGTCGCTTGCGATCGGCAGCGGAGTAACGACCGGCGCCACGAGTTTGTATACCTTGGTCCAAGACACCAAGCTCACGACAGCAGCAAATGAGTTGGTTGCGCACATGAATCTCGCGCGCAGCGAGGCGATCATGCGCGGGCACGAGATCGTGCTATGCGCGAGCGGCGGCGGCAGCGAGTGCGCGCAGGGCGGAGGATCGGTATCGTGGCAGAACGGCTATCAGATATACGCCAATACGGACAACGACTCCGCGCGCGATGCGAACGAATCGACGCTGCGGGTACACAACGGCTACGGTTCCGGCATCGCGGTACGTTCCAATCGCGGCGGCAAGCTTACCTTCAAGCCCACGGGCGTGAGCCCGGGCTCGACCATCACCGTTGCGTTCTGCGGGACGGGTGGGCGGAAGCAGGAGCGCTATGTCGTCGTGCAAAACGGCGGGCGTGCCCGCGTGGCGCAACGGTCCGACAGCAACGTCCGCTGCTGACGCTGGATATTGACCGGGCGGAACAGGGGCAAGTACTATACGCGCCCTTTCCGACCATTCCCCGGTAGCTCAGTCGGTAGAGCAGGTGACTGTTAATCACCTGGTCGGCGGTTCGAGTCCGTCCCGGGGAGCCACTTTCCCGCGTCGTTACTCCCCGCGGCCCGCGAGCGGCAGCGGGTTCGCATCCGGCTATCTGCTTACACGGAGGTTGGGGGGCTCCGCCGCGGGGACATAGACCGGGTCGAACAAGTCCCCGTACAGGCTGTGCAACACCAACTGTTGGTCCTTGCGTTCCCTGCCTTTGACGTCTTTCCACGGCACGACGTAGACGGTTTGTGGAAATTCTTTGGCGCCCTTGACGTATATAGAATCGATTTCTGCCCGATCTTGGGCCTCGGCCAGCACCACCGCGGCCATGGTCACCGCACCCAGCATGAATGCAACTCGTCTCATTTGGCGCCTTTAAGCAGTATGCGCTCAAGCTCAACGACCCAGTCGGCGGTTTTCTGGTCCTGATACTTGGAGAGCTCCAGATAACGCTTGTAGTGTTGCACTGCCACCGGGACATTGTGCAAATAGATATCGTGCAGCAACGCGAGATTGTAATGCGCCAGCGCGTAGTCTGGCTTCAATGCGACCGCCTTTTCGTAGTACTCGATCGCCTTGCTTATGTTTCCTCGCTCCGCCTCGATGAAGCCGGCTAGTGCATGGGCCTGCGCCATGCGCGGATTGCGCTCCAACGCCTTTGCCACGTTTTGCTGGGCACCCTGCATGTCCTTGCGCTGAACGCTAACGAGCGCCAAATTGATCCACGGCCCGGCCAAGTCGGGGCTCCTTCTCGTTATCGTCCGCAGATCAGCCTCCGCGCGCTCGAACTGACGGCGATCGAGCGAGCTGATGGCCCGTTGAAACAAGTCGATCTCCGTATCGGCTCGCGCGGAAGTGGGGTCTTCCGCTGACTCGGGACCGCGCTGCGTTTCTTGCTTCGGCGTTGCGGCACAACCGGCAACAAACAGTATCGCCAAAAGCCCCAGGCCCGCGCGCAGGCGAAAACCGGCTGGCTGGCCGCTAGCATGCGCCATCGTTTCAGTGCACGACATTGACATACGACTCCAACAGTAGATCGCGGTTATAACGGGCGGGAAACAACCGTTTCAACTGCGCGCGACTGTTGTGAATCCACTCATCGTAGATGCCCTCTTTCGTATGCAGTATGTTTTTCTCGTAAAACTTGATTGCGTTGTCTTCGAACGGAAACGCCTGATCCTCCAACAACGCCTTATATTGGTCACGCTCGATGGCGCTCAGGCCCATGGGCCGCTCCGATTCGAGCAGGGATTTGCTGAATGAATAATAAACATCGCCGATACCGTGGGTCGCCTCGGTGACAGTGTCCCGAACTCCGTAAGAGGTGACGACACCGTAGAGGTTTAACACCTTTTGCATTGCCTGTTTCTTCTGTTTTAGGCTGCGATTCAAAGGCAACGTCAGCCGCAGCGAAGCAAATCTCTTGTGTTCCGCTCGGGCAAGCTCGAGCGCGGCGACGGAGCAGATATAGTTGCTGCGGTCGTTTTTCAAGCCGCTCGGAATGCGCTTGTCCGCATCCAGAATGTATTGGCGCCAGTGATTAGCGCGCGCCTCGTCACCCATCTTCGCGTGCAGCCCGACGAGCTTGAATGCGGCCTCGATGTACTGTGGATACGGACGTTGGTACGTCGCGATGTACTCCTCATACGCCTTGATAGCGGCCGGATGCTCTTTCTTCGTCTCGTACAATCCAGCGGCCTTCCACAATGCCGCGATTTTGTACTCGACAGTCTCATCGCTACGCGAAAGCTTGACCAGCTCCGAGGCCGCAGCGGTCTCCTGATTGGTGTTGAGATACGCGACGCTGACTTTTCTCGACGCGTCCTGCGCGAGGCGATGCGACGGGTACAGCTTTTTGAAACGCTCGGCGTATTTCACCGTGTCGGTCCATAGTTTATGTTCGTATGCCAGCGCCAGCGCGTCGTAAAGACCCGTGGCAGCGGCATCAGACGCCGGTACGATCTCGGATATGCGCGCATAGTGATGGATCGCGTCGACTGTTTTGTTCGCGGCCTTGGCAGCGGCGCCTTGACGGTAAATCGACAAGGCCAGATTGTCCTGCATGCTTTGTTTGTCCTTGGCATCCAACTTGTGATACTGCAACAACGCCTGGTACGCCGCCTCGGCGTCCTGGAAGCGCTCGGCCCGAAAATAGGCGTTGGCCCGAACACTGTTCAGGCTGTAGCTATGCTCGTTGTGCGGCACGTTGGTAAGCAACTCGGCCAGCTGTATCGCTTGCGCATACATGCCGTCCCGATACGCTTCTTGCGCGGCGCGGGCCGCGACTGCGACTGCGCGCACATCGTTTGGTTGTGACTGTACGTACAATGTGGCGTAGCTAATGAGTTTCGTGCGATACACCTTCCGCATGTTGGGATCGGCGGCCTTCTCGAGCAACCTGGCCACGGTTTCTACTGCCGCATAGGCTGCCTCCCCGTTCACCACAATCGCCCCATCGAACGCCGCCTGTTCGTAATATCCAAGCGCTTTCTCATCCTCGTTGTGTTGCGACAGCAGCTTGGCGTACAAATAGTCCATGTTGTCTTTGCGCGCGTGCGCAGCGTAGTGCCGAAGATATCGGTCATACCACGCCTTTGCCTGCGAAAACGCCGCCTCTTTTTTTGAGCTCTGGTACTCCTTGTGAAACGATGCACTCGCGACCACGGTATGTTCGCGCAAGGCTGTGACAACGGTCGCGCGCAGCGCCGTGTTCGCTTCTTTCCTGGCCCAGTAGTCGCTCTGTGGATGATACGCCGTGTAAAATTCTTCGAGCGCTTGGAGGTAGTTGCTGCTGAAGCCGGCGGATTTCCAGATGTCGACAATCTTCAGCGCCACCGCGGGTACATGCCTCGATGTGGGATAGCGTTTGTTAAACTCGGCCAATGCTTGGACGGCATCCGCATAGCGCTCTTGTGACAGGTAAACGTCGCTCGTCCGTACGTACGCGTGATAAACGTATCGAAACTCGGGGTTCGATCTAAAGTACTCATTAAGCGGCTCCAGACCGCCCATGTAAACGAACGATAACGCGATTGCCCTGAAGTACTCGTCGAAGTCGTTCCGCTTCGCCGCGCTCAGTCGCGTCAGGTCGTCGAAGTCGTTCAGATTCGTCGCAGCGATGAAGTCATCCACCGCCTCTCGGTAGTATCCCTGCTTGAAACGCGCCCAGCCGCGTTTGTACAGCGCCTTCTCCCGAAATCGGCCGTTGTTGGGCGACACCAGCACGTTGGTATAAAGGTCCTCCGCGGGCCCGTAGTCGCCGCGAATAAAGCGGTTCTCGGCGATACGAAACTGACTTTCGATGTAGTATGGCGACTTGGGGTAGCGGCTGACCAACTGCGACAATGTCTCGATCGACTTGTCGCTCAGTCCGCGTTGATCATAGGCACGGGCCAGTTGATACAGCGTCTTGTCGTTCTCGGCAGAGTTCGGGCGATCGCGTAGCAGCGTCTGCATCAGAGAGATCGTTCTGTCGGCCGCGGCATCGAGCCGCTGGTCGCGCACCTCCGCGGTCGGCGCCTGCGCATTCTTGTTTCGGCTCTCACTGACCTCGAATTCCAACTGTGCCAAACGATACAAGGCGTCGGCACGCAGACGATCGTCCTTGGAGGCATGCTGTAGATACTCCATATACGCTCGGCGTATCTCGTCGCGGCTTTTCGGTGCCACCGCTACCGCGCTCCGGGGTTTACTTTCCTTGCCTACCCGATCGATGTCGCGCAGCATCGGGCGCGCGGGCGGCGGCGTGCTGCACGCCAGTAATGACGCGCCGACAGCCGCAAGCAGCAGGTATCGCATGACGTTATTGTTTGACACTGTTTTGATCTTGTATCGCAACCAGGCCGTACCGCGCCTGGCTCATATAGTGATTCAAGTGAGAGATGTTTTCGGCCAACGCGTCGCGTGCGGCACGGCGTAGCACATTCGTGTAGTCATCGACCAAGCCGGTGTAAGCACGCGTCAAGCCGCCGTCGCCGATCCGCCGGATACCGGCGTCGTAAGACAGCAGCAGTCGCAGTTCATCAGTGAACGCGGCGGGCAACTTCTCCTCCAAGTTCAATACTTCTCCGCCAATCGGTACACCAGCCGCGCCGTGTTCGACGATACGTTCTCGCAGCTGCGCCGCTTCTACCGCCATCGCCACCTCGATGTCGGCAATGCGCTGCTCGTAGAACCTAATCGCGTGTGAGTACCCCACCGTCGCCGTGTCCGGTTGCTCCAGTTTTTCGTAAAAGTATGCGATAAGCAGATGCGCCTCGTCGACCGGCAGATCGCGCGCATTGCTGTCTTTCAGCCGCTGAATGGCGTTCAGCGCCCCGACGTAGTCCTGCTGATGGGCGGCGCTGAGCGCGATGCCGAGCAACGCGCGACTGGTATAAGGTCCGTTTAGGCCGACATTGCCGAATGCCTCGCGCGCGTTTCGGTAGTATTGTTGGCGCAACAGCGAATATCCCAGCGTGGTGTACAACCGATCGGTCAACGCAGGATCGCTTTCGCGTTGAGCGCGAATGACATCCTCAATGATGAC
Source organism: Gammaproteobacteria bacterium (assembly GCA_046565865.1). Classification (GTDB taxonomy): domain Bacteria; phylum Pseudomonadota; class Gammaproteobacteria; order Acidiferrobacterales; family Sulfurifustaceae; genus JBKHXU01. The sequence goes on from JBKHXU010000037.1 coordinate 7,084, forward strand.
GTGTGCGTCGGTCCACCAGTCCTGGCGGATATTGGCCATCGCCATATTGATCCTTGCGGCGGTGTAGTAGCGAGAGGTTTTGGCGATCTTCTGATATTGCAACAATGCGGCACGGTGCCGGCGCAATCGTTGCAACGCGATGCCGTGCAACAGCCGCGCGTGATGATAGTCCTCGGCTGCAAGTTCGTTACCGATCGATTCCGCGACCCTGACCGTCTGCTCCCATTGCCGACGCGCAAAGTAATGTTTGGCGAACGCCAACGAGGCTACGGATACCGTTGTCTTGTCCGCCCGAGACTTCATCTTCTCGTACAACGACACGGCGGTTTTTTGCAGGTTCGCCGCGAGCAGCAACTCGACAAGCCGCGGCGTTTCGATCGCCTGGATCTGACGCTCCACCACCGGCAAGTTGCGGATCACGGCCGCGATCGCGCGCGTCGGCTCGCCGGCGGCCTGACGGTTATCGACGACTCGCATTAGCGACTTAATGGAGTCAACTTTGTCCGGCTTGTCGATCTGCGCCAACTTCATATAGAAACGCGAGGAGAAGTCCTGCATGCGCTCGTCGAGCGCCGCGAGGTCGATCTCGCCCGGCGTCTGGGCGCCCGACGCGCTTGTTGCCGCGATCAATAACCAGATCGATACGAACGCCCGCGCGACGATCGATCGCGCCGTTTCGAGCGACAGTGTTCTCATTTCTTAGCCACTATTGGATACCGTCGGCGACACCCGCTTCGACTACTACGCAATCGCGTATGTGAACTGGCCTTCGCCGGTGACCCCGACCCGTACGCTCGAAATACTCTCGGAGCGGGCCATTTTCGCTAGGCATTCGGTGGCGAGCTGCGGCAGCATCGTGCGGGTAAGGATATTCTCGATGTTGCGTGCGCCGGTATCGACTTCCTGACAGCGGGCGACGATGTGTACCAGAACATCGGGATCGTACGCGAACGCGGCGTTG
>JBKHXU010000038.1:0-14171 GCA_046565865.1 Gammaproteobacteria bacterium
CGACGATCTGGTCACTCGCGGCGTGTCGGAGCCGTATCGCATGTTCACGAGCCGCGCCGAATATCGGCTGTCACTGCGGGAAGACAACGCCGATCTGCGCTTGACCGAGATCGGCCGCGACCTCGGCCTCGTCGACGATGAACGTTGGCGCAGGTTCGCGACCAAACGCGAAGCAATCGCGCGCGAACAAGCGCGCCTCGCGCAAACTTGGTTGCGGCCCGAGGCCGATACCGACGCGCAAACGCAGGCGCTCGGCCAACCGCTCGCGCGCGAGGCGACGCTGCATGAGCTACTGCGCCGGCCGGAGGTGAGCTATTGCGCACTCATGCGCGTGCCCGGCGCAGGTCCCGGCGTGGATGACGCCGAGGTGGCGCAACAGATCGAGATCAACGCCAAGTACGCCGGCTACATCGACCGCCAGCAAGACGAGATCGCCGCACAACGGCGCTACGAAGATCTACCGGTACCGCCCGACTTCGACTACGCGCGCGTGCGCGGCCTATCGATCGAGGTGCGCCAGAAATTGAGCGCACAACGCCCGGCGACATTGGGCCAGGCCGCGCGCCTCTCCGGCGTGACGCCGGCGGCGGTGTCGTTGTTGCTGATCCATCTCAAACGCCGACGCGCCTAAGCGCGCCATTTGCTCCATGAATCTCGACAAGACGCTGGCCCACGGGTTGGAGCAAATGCACGTCGCGTTGGCGCCGCTGGCGCGCACGCAGTTGCTGCAATTTCTTAAGCTGCTCGAAAAGTGGAACGCCACCTACAACCTCACCGCGGTGCGCGAGATCGAGCAGATGGTGCCGAAGCACCTGCTCGATAGCCTCGCGGTGTTGCCGTATCTGCAAGGACCGCGCGTGCTCGACGTCGGCACCGGCGCCGGCCTGCCCGGGATTCCGCTCGCGATCGCGCGCCCCGATCTGCAATTCGCGCTGCTCGACAGCAATGCCAAAAAATTGCGCTTCGTGACGCAGGCGGTGCACGAACTCGGGATCGCGAACGTCGAGGTGGTGCAGCACGCGGTGGAGAAGTATGCGCCGCCGGCGCCGTTCGATACCGTCATCGCTCGCGCGTTCGCGGCCATTCCTGATATGCTGCAAAGCAGCCGCCACTTGTGTCGCCCGGGCGGCGTGGTGTTGGCCATGAAGGGCGTATTTCCGCAGGAAGAAATTGCGGGCGTCGGTGCCGGCTTTCGCGTGCGCGAAGCGAAGCCGTTGCAGGTGCCGGGACTCGATGCCGCGCGTCACATCGTCGTACTCGAACCGGTTGCGTAAATGGGCAGAGTGCTCGCGATAACGAACCAGAAGGGCGGGGTCGGCAAGACCACCACCAGCATCAACCTCGCCGCCACGCTCCCCAAGACCCGTCGGCGCGTCATGCTCATCGACATCGACCCGCAAGGCAACGCGACGATGGGCAGCGGCATCAATAAAGAGAACGTCGTCGGCAGCACGTATGGCGTGTTGCTGGGCGAGCAGACGATCGAGGCCGCGCGCGTGACCACCGAGGCCGGCTACGACCTGGTGCCGGCGAACGGCAGTCTCTCCGGCGCCGAGGTCGAGCTGGTCGAGATCGAGGGACGCGAGCACCGTTTGCGCAATGCGCTCGACGCCGTGCGCGATCAATACGATTTCATCCTCATCGATTGCCCGCCGGCGCTGAACCTACTCACGGTGAATGCGCTGGTCGCGGCGCAGTCGGTGATGATCCCGATGCAATGCGAGTACTATGCGCTCGAAGGGCTCACGGCGTTGCTCAATACCATCCGCAAGATCCGCGAAACCTTGAATCCGCAATTACAGATCGAAGGCCTGCTGCGCACCATGTACGACCCGCGCAACAATCTCGACAACGAAGTGTCGGCGCAGCTGCAGCAGCACTTCGGCGACAAGCTCTACCGCACCATCATCCCGCGCAACGTGCGCCTGGCCGAGGCCCCGAGTTACGGCAAGCCGGTGGTGACATACGATCTGCAATCGAAGGGCGCGCAGGCGTATCTCGCGCTTGCCGGTGAGATGTTGAAGCGCGGGGAGGCCGCATGATGACGAAGAAGCCCAGACTCGGCCGCGGCTTGGATGCCCTGCTCGGTGGTTCGTACCAGCCGGCGCCGGAGAAAGAGGAATTGAAGCACCTGCCGGTCGACATGCTGCAGCGCGGCAAATACCAGCCGCGCACGCACATGGACTCGGCCGCGCTCGATGAGCTCGCGGCCTCGATCAAGGCCCAGGGCGTGGTGCAGCCGATCGTGGTGCGGCCGCTCGCCGCCGGCGGCTACGAGATCATCGCCGGCGAGCGCCGCTGGCGCGCGGCGCAGCGCGCGGGTCTCGAAACCGTGCCGGCGGTGGTGCGGAACATTCCGGACGAAGCGGCAATCGCGATCGCGCTGATCGAGAACATCCAGCGCGAGAATTTAAATCCGGTGGAAGAGGCGAACGCGTTACAGCGCCTGATCGACGAGTTCGGCATGACCCACCAGCGCGTGGCCGAGGCCGTCGGCCGCTCGCGCGCCGCCGTTACCAATCTATTGCGGCTGCTGACGCTGAACGACGACGCGCGCAAGATGCTCGAGGAAGGCAAGATGGACATGGGGCACGCGCGCGCGCTGTTGTCGCTGCCGGCGTCGCAGCAATCGCAGATCGCGCATCAGGTGATCGAGCGCGGCCTGTCGGTGCGCGACACCGAGAACCTCGTGCGCCGCCTGCTCGAACGCCCGGCGACCCGCAAATCCGGCGGCGCGCACATGGATCCCGACATCCGCGAGCTGCAATCGAAGCTATCGGACAAGCTCGGCGCCAAGGTCCGCATCCAGCATGGCAGCGGCGGCAGCGGCCGGCTTTCAATCGAATATCACAGCCTGGACGAACTCGAGGGCATTTTGTCGCGTATTCGTTAGCGCCGATCGAAGAAAGCCGCGCGCGGGAATGAGGGAGGGGGCCGGGAGTAGCATTGCTTTTGTTGGGTGCCTCGGTGCCCATTCACATTCCGCCCGCACATCCGGTTTTGCCGAACTATATTTAGGTCAATACGACCGCCCCACCTTGAGCGGTCGCAGCTGGAGGAGACACCGATGAAATCGCGTTTGGGATGGTTGCTGTGTGCGTTGCTTGCCGCGCCGGCATTGGCGGTCGACGATCCGGCCGGCCTCGAACGGCTGCGCGCCGCGGCCGAGGCCGGCCAAGCCGACGCGCAGCTCGAGCTCGGCATCCTCTATGAGTACGGCTTCAACAAGCCAGACAACTTGGTGCCGGCCCTGTCGTGGTATCTGCGCGCGGCCGAGAGCGGTGTCCCCGACGCCGCCCGCCGCCGCGACGCGCTGATGGGCAAGCTCAAGCCCGCCGAGGTGGAAGAGGCGAAGCGCCTGGCGCAAACGAAGACGAGCGCCGCGCCGGCAGCACCGGCGGAACCGGCCGCCAGCCCCGCGCCCGCGCCGACGGAGACACCGCCCGCTGTTACCCCGTAGTTAGCGACGTTACGTTTCGGCGCCGCCCACGCGCGGCGCCGCGTTAGATCATGTCCCACCTGTTGGTAACACTCTCGGATCACGGTTACGGCCACGCGGTGCAAGCCGCCGCGGTCGTCAACGCCCTGCGCCGCTTACGGCCGGATGTGCGGCTGACGTTGCGCGCCAACTTGCCGCGCGTGTTTCTTGCGCGCCGGTTCGAGGGCGAGTTCACGCTGCTAGCCGAACGCACCGACATCGGCATGGTCATGCGCTCCGCCATCGATGTGTTGCCGACCGAAAGCGCGGCCGCCTACCGCGCGTTTCACCATGATTGGCCGCGGCGCGTGGCCGACGAGGGCGAACGCCTGCGCGCGCTCGCGCCCGACCTGGTGCTGAGCAACGTGGCGTACCTGCCGCTCGCCGCCGCGCACCGGATCGGCGTGCCGGCCGTGGCGCTGTGCTCGCTCAATTGGGCCGACATGTATCGGCATTACTGCGGCGCCGCGCCGGAGGCCGACGCGATCCACGCCGAGATCGTCGCGGCGTATCGGAGCGCCGAGGTGTTTCTGCAGCCGGCGCCGCACATGCCGATGCCGGACCTGCCGAACCGCCGCCCGATCGGCCCGGTGGCGACGGTATCGCCGCGCCGCGTCGACTTGCGCGCGCGGTTGCGGTTGCCGGCCAGCACGCGCATCGTGCTGGTGTCGCCGGGTGGTATGAGTCTGCCGCTCGCGGTTGCCGACTGGCCGCGCAGCGCCGATATGCATTGGATCGTGCCGCGCGAATCGGCGTGTGTCCGACCGGACGTGACCGCGTTCGAGTCGCTCGATCTCGCGTTCCCGGACGCGTTGGCCGCATGCGATGCGTTGGTGACGAAACCTGGATACGGCAGCTTTGTCGAGGCCGGGGTGAGCGGCGTACCGGTGCTGTATGTGCGCCGGCTCGACTGGCCCGAGGAGCCGTACCTGATCGACTGGCTGCGGCGTCATACCCGCACCGGCGAAATCGCGCGCAGCGCACTGGAGCGGGGAACGATGGCGCCGGCCCTGGCCGCACTTTGGGATCAGCCCGCGCGCGAGCCGGCGGTGGCCACCGGCAGCGACGAAGCGGTGCAGATACTGAACTCGTATATCCCACCGCGGGCCGCCGCCGCGCCGTAGCACGGGGCCCGCCGCATCTTGGCGCGCGCACCCGTCCGGACCTTGTGCGAATCGTTATTTTTTAGCGCCTTCGCCGCCGATTTCACCGAGTGCGATATTGACCCTCCGCGGAGCCAGCCCGTATACTTCGCCGCCTTTATCAGGCCCCCTCCATTTTGTCTGGCGCGTTAAAAGGCTTCCTCGGGAAGGTCTTGGCGTGGGCTGCTGCAACGCGTAACCCGGGCAATTCAGGCACGAGGCCGAACTCACCCGCGGCATTGATGCGCGGCGTGCGCCGGGTGGTGTTGACCCAAGGCGCGCTCACGCTGCTGGTCGCGGTGGGCTTTGGGGTCGCGGTAGGTTGGTCCGAGGCGGTCGCGGCCTTGTATGGCGGCGGCGTGGCAGTCGCAATCTCCGGCTGGCAAGGTTGGCGCTTGAAGCGCCTCGGGCGCGGCGCCGGTGCGGCGGCGGATATGGCCATGTTGTACGTGGGTATGGTGCAGCGTTATGCCGCGGTATTCGTGTTGTTGGGACTGGGTTTAGCGGTCTGGCGCTTGGTGCCACTGCCGCTGATTACGGCGTTCGCCGTGGCCCGGCTGGGTTACTGGGTGCGTGTTTCGTAACAACGAGTCGTTGAAAAGTCGTCGTTAATGGCCTCCGAGAACATTACCTCCGCCGAATACATCCGGCACCACCTGCAGAATCTCACCTTTGGGCGTCTCCCCGATGGTACGTGGGGCATCGCCGAGAACGCCGAGCAGGCGAAGGCGATGGGGTTTTGGGCGTTTCATCTGGACACGCTCGGCTTTTCCATCGGCCTCGGCATCCTGTTCCTGGTCCTGTTTCGCTGGGCGGCGGCGAACGCGACGTCAGGCATCCCGCGCGCGTGGCAGAACTTTGTCGAGTGGATCGTCGAGTTCATCGACGGCGCGGTGAAGGGATCTTTCAGCGGCCACAACCCGTTGATCGCGCCGTTGGCACTGACGGTGTTCGTCTGGATCTTTCTGATGAACTTCATGGATCTGATCGCGATCGATTTCCTTCCCAAAGCCGCAGAGTACTCGGGCGTGCATTTTCTGAAAGTGGTGCCCACAACCGACCCGAACATCACCTTTGGCATGTCGCTCGGGGTGTTCTGGCTGATTCTTTACTACAGCATCAAGATCAAAGGCGTCGGCGGCTTCCTCGGCGAGCTGGCGCTGCAGCCGTTCCAGGCGAAGTCCATCGCGCTCAAGGTTTTGTTCGTGCCGATCAATTTATTCCTGGAGTTGGTCAACCTCATCGCCAAGCCGATTTCGCTCGCGTTGCGACTGTTCGGCAACATGTACGCTGGCGAGATGATCTTTATTTTGATCGCCGTTATGTACGGCGCGAGCCTGGTGCTCGGCACCAGCGCCGGATTGCTTCAGCTTGGTTGGGCCATCTTCCATATCCTGATCATCACGCTGCAGGCATTCATCTTCATGACGCTGACCATCGTCTATCTCGACATGGCGCATCAAGAGCATCACTGACGATTTCAAATACTAATCGGAGAAATTTATGGACCAATCCATCCTCTACGTCGCCGGCGCCATCATGATGGGCTTAGGCGCGCTCGGCGCCGCGGTCGGCATCGGCATCTTGGGCGGGCGTTTCCTTGAAGGTGTGGCGCGCCAGCCGGAGCTGATCCCGACGCTGCGCACGCAGTTCTTCATCGTCATGGGCCTGGTCGACGCCGTGCCGATGATCGCCGTCGGTATCTCGATGTACATCCTGTTCGCGGTGGTCGGCGGCCAGTAGCCGCGTCACAGCGGAGGTAGCGCGATGAACATCAATGCGACGCTGATCGGGCAATCGATCGCGTTTTTCATTTTCGTCTGGTTCTGCATGAAGTACGTGTGGCCGCCGCTCACGCGCGCGCTCGACGAGCGCAAGCGCACGATCGCCGACGGCCTCGCCGCCGCCGAGCGCGGCAAGCGCGAGCTGGAACAGGCGGAGAAGCGTGCGCTCGACGTGCTGAAAAAGGCCAAGAGCGACGCGCAGGAAGTCATCGGCCTCGCTGAGAAGCGCGCCGCCGAAGTGGCCGACGAGGCCAAGCAACAGGCGCGCGCCGAGGCCGAGCGAATTCTGCAGGCCGCCCGTGCCGACATCGAGCAGGAAGCGAATCGCGCGCGCGAGCAATTGCGCGCGCGCCTGGCGGAGCTGGTCGCGGCCGGCGCCGGCCGCATCCTGGAAAAGGAGATCGACGCCAAGGCGCACGCGCGTCTGCTGGAGTCGGTGGCCAAGGAACTGTAGCGAATGGCCGAAGCCCGCACCGCCGCCCGTCCGTACGCCGAGGCCGCCTTCGAGGTGGCCAAGGATCGTGGCACGCTCGCCGAGTGGTCGCAGATGCTGGCGTTGCTTGCGAGCGTCGTGAGCGATGAGCGCGTGGCGCGGCTCGCTAACGATCCGCGCGTCGGGCGCGATCGCCTGGCCGAATTTATTTTAGGCCTGGCGGGGACCAAGCTCGATGCCGATGGCGCTAACTTCGTGCGCCTGCTGATCGACAACCACCGGCTGGCGCTCGTGCCGGAGATCGCCCGCATTTTCGAGGAACTGCGCGCCGAGGCCGAAGGGCGGGTGGATGTACTAATAAAGACTGCCTACGAACTCACCAACGATCAGCGCGCGCTGCTCGAAACCGGTTTGAAGCGCCGCTTCGGCCGCACGATCACACTCAACGTCAACGTCGATCCGAGCCTGATCGCCGGCATCGAGATCCGCGCCGGCGATACCGTGATCGACGGCACCGTCAAAGGCCGCCTGCAAGCGCTCGCGGCCCAACTGAATCAGCCGTAAGAGAGACTAGCCATGCAGCAGCTCAATCCGACAGAGATCAGCGAACTCATCCGCCAGCGCATCGAAAAATTCGAGGCGCGCGCCGAGGCCCGTACCGAGGGCACGGTGGTGGGCTTAACCGACGGCATCGCGCGCGTGCATGGCCTCGCCGACGTGATGCAGGGCGAGATGATCGAGTTCCCCGGCAACACCTTCGGCCTGGCGCTCAACTTGGAGCGCGACTCGGTCGGCGCGGTGATCATGGGCGAGTACAAGCACATCACCGAGGGCGATCCGGTGCGCACCACCGGGCGCATCATGGAGGTGCCGGTGGGCGAGGCGCTGATCGGCCGCGTGGTCGACGCGCTCGGCAATCCCATCGACGGCCGCGGTCCGATCAAGGCGACGCAGACCTCGCCGATCGAAAAGATCGCGCCGGGCGTGATCGCGCGCCAATCGGTGAACCAGCCGGTGCAGACCGGTTTGAAGTCGATCGACGCGATGGTGCCGATCGGCCGCGGCCAACGTGAGCTCATCATCGGCGACCGCCAGACCGGCAAGACCGCGGTCGCGATCGACGCCATCATCAATCAGAAGGGCACGGGCGTTATCTGCATCTACGTCGCCATCGGCCAGAAGGCGTCGTCGGTGGCCAACGTCGTGCGCAAGCTCGAAGAGCACGGCGCCATGGGCCACACCATCGTGGTCGCGGCGACGGCGGCGGAATCGGCGGCGATGCAGTACATCGCGCCCTACGCCGGCTGCGCCATGGGCGAGTACTTCCGCGACACCGGGCGCGATGCGCTCATCGTGTACGACGATTTGACCAAGCAGGCGTGGGCCTACCGCCAGATCTCGCTGCTGCTGCGCCGCCCGCCGGGGCGCGAGGCGTATCCGGGCGACGTGTTCTATTTGCACTCCCGGCTGCTCGAACGCGCGGCGCGCGTAAATAGCGCCTACGTCGAGAAGCTCACCAACGGCAAGGTCAAGGGCAAGACCGGTTCGCTCACGGCGCTGCCGATCATCGAGACGCAGGCGGGCGACGTGTCCGCGTTCGTGCCGACCAACGTGATCTCGATCACCGACGGCCAGATCTTTTTGGAAACCGATTTGTTCAACGCCGGTATGCGCCCGGCCATCAACGCCGGTCTCTCGGTATCACGCGTCGGCGGCGCGGCGCAGACCAAGATTGTCAAAAAGCTGGGCGGTGGTGTGCGTCTGGCGCTCGCGCAATATCGCGAGCTCGCGGCGTTCGCCCAGTTCGCCTCCGATCTCGATCCGGCGACGCGCAAGCAGCTCGACCGCGGCGCGCGCATCATGGAGATCATGAAGCAGCCGCAGTACACGCCGATGACGGTGGCGCAGATGGCGGTGTCGCTTTTCGCCGTGAACGAAGGTTTCCTCGACGACGTCGAGGTGCCGAAGGTGCGCGCGTTCGAAGACGCGCTGCAGAACTATATGAAGCAGAGCCATGCCGGGCTGCTCGAGCGCATCAACAACCAGCCCGAGTACAGCGACGACGTGGCGCAGGCGTTGCGCAAAGCGGTGACGGATTTCAAGGCGCATCACACTTGGTAACGCGCGATGGCCGCCGGTAAAGAAATACGCAAGCAGATAAAGAGCATCCAGAACACGCAGAAGATCACGCGTGCGATGGAGATGGTCGCGGCCAGCAAGATGCGCCGCGCCCAGGACCGCATGAGCGCGGCGCGCCCGTATGCCACGCGTATTCATAACGTCATCCGCCATCTGCACTACGCGCACCCGGAGTATCGCCATCCGTTCGTGCTGTCGCGCGAGGTGAAGCGCGTCGGCTTCATCGTCGTGAGTTCCGACCGCGGGCTGTGCGGTGGTCTCAACACCAACCTGTTCCGCACCACAATCGGCGCGATAAAGGAGTGGCGCGATCGCCAGGTGCCGGTCGACGTGTGCACTATCGGCACCAAGGGGTTCGCCTTTTTCAAGCGCCTCGGCGCCAACATCGTGTCGCACACCGCGCATCTCGGTGACGCGCCGCGCGTCGAGGACCTGATCGGCACGGTCAAGATCATGCTCGACGCCTACACCGCGCAGAACATCGACCGGCTGTATCTCGTGTTCAACGATTTCATCAACACCATGTCGCAGCGCCCGACGGTGGAGCAGTTGCTGCCGCTGCCGGCGGCGCCCGAGGACGAGGCGAAGGTGCTGGGACATCACTGGGACTACATCTACGAGCCGGACGCGCGCGAGGTGCTGGACGATTTGTTGACGCGCTACATCGAGGCGCAGGTCTACCGCGGCGTGGTCGAGAATCTGGCGAGCGAGCAAGCGGCGCGCATGGTGGCGATGAAGTCGGCCTCGGACAACGCCGAGACGCTGATCGACGAATTGAAGCTGCAGTACAACAAGGCGCGGCAGGCGTCGATCACGCAAGAGATCTCCGAGATCGTCGGCGGCGCGGCGGCGGTATGACGGAACGTGTGCCGGAACAACGTGAGGCTGTCATTGCGAGCGAAGCGAAGCAATCTCCTGAGGACGGGTATGTGCCCGCGTCGGGAGATTGCTTCGCCGCCTACGGCGACTCGCAATGACAGTTCTCTTTCTGCGGCGGCGGTTTGAGCAGCGCGAACGAATTGACTATTTGAGGTTAGGACTATGAACGTAGCAGCGAAGGCCAATGTAGCGGCGACCGGCAAGATCGTACAGATCATTGGCGCCGTGGTGGACGTCGAGTTTGCGCGCGCGGCGCTGCCGAAGGTGTACGACGCGCTCACCCTCGCCGAGGGCGGCGACCTGACGCTCGAGGTACAGCAGCAGCTCGGCGATGGCATCGTGCGCTGCATCGCCATGGGTTCGACCGACGGTATTCGCCGCGGCATGCGCATCGCCAACACCGGCGCGCCGATCTCGGTGCCGGTTGGCACCAAGACCCTGGGCCGCATCATGGACGTGCTCGGACGCCCGATCGACGAGAAGGGCGCGGTCGGCGCGGAGAAGACCATGCCGATTCACCGGCGCGCGCCGACGTACGAGGAACAGGCGGGCTCGCAAGAGCTGCTCGAAACCGGCATCAAGGTCATCGACCTCATGTGTCCGTTCACCAAGGGCGGCAAGGTCGGCCTGTTCGGCGGCGCCGGCGTGGGCAAGACCGTGAACATGATGGAGCTGATCCGCAACATCGCCATCGAACATTCCGGCTACTCGGTGTTCGCGGGTGTGGGTGAGCGTACCCGTGAAGGCAACGACTTCTATCACGAAATGAAAGAAGGCGGCGTGCTCGACAAGGTGGCGCTGGTGTACGGCCAGATGAACGAGCCGCCCGGCAACCGTCTGCGCGTGGCGTTGACCGGCCTTACGATTGCGGAAAATTTCCGCGACGAGGGCCGCGACGTGCTGCTCTTTATCGACAACATCTATCGCTACACGCTCGCGGGCACCGAAGTGTCCGCGCTGCTTGGCCGTATGCCCTCGGCGGTGGGTTATCAGCCGACGCTCGCGTACGAAATGGGCATCCTGCAAGAGCGCATCACCTCGACCAAGACCGGCTCGATCACGTCGATCCAAGCGGTGTACGTGCCGGCGGACGATTTGACCGACCCGTCGCCGGCAACGACGTTCGCGCACTTGGATGCGACCGTCGTGCTGTCGCGTCAGGTCGCCGAGCTCGGCATCTACCCCGCGGTCGATCCGCTCGACTCAACCTCGCGCCAGGTCGATCCGAACGTCATCGGTGAGGAGCACTACCGCACCACGCGCGACGTGCAGAAGACGCTGCAGCGTTATAAAGAATTGCAGGACATCATCGCCATCCTCGGCATGGACGAGCTGTCCGAGGAAGACCGGCTCACCGTTTCCCGCGCGCGCAAGATCCAGCGCTTCCTGTCGCAGCCGTTCTTCGTGGCCGAGGTGTTCACCGGCACGCCCGGCAAGTTCGTGCCGCTCAAGGAGACGCTGCGCGGCTTCCGCGGCATCGTCGACGGCGAGTACGACGCGCTGCCGGAGCAGGCGTTCTACATGGTCGGCACCATCGACGAGGCCGTCGAGAAGGCGAAGACGCTCTAATGGCGGCGACCCTGCACGTCGACATCGTCTCGGCCGAGAAGGAGATCTACTCCGGCACGGCGGAGATGGTGTTCGCCCCGCTCGCGACCGGCGAGGTCGGCATCCTGCCGCGGCACGCGCCGCTGCTCGCGCGCATGCGCCCGGGCGAGGTGCGCGTGCGCACCGGCAATGAGGAGCTGCAGTTCTATGTTTCGGGCGGCATGCTCGAGGTACAGCCGCACGTCGTCACCGTGCTCGCCGACACCGCCGCGCGCGCGAAAGACCTGGACGAAGCCGCCGCGCTCAAAGCCAAAGAACGCGCCGAAGAGGCATTGAAGAGCCGCAAGACCGAGATGGACATCGCCCGCGCCCAAGCCGAGCTGGCCGAGGCGGTGGCGCAGCTGCGCGCGATCCAGAAACTGCGCGAGCGCGGCAAGAAGTAACGCCCCGAGATTCGGGGTTCCGGTGCGCGCAGTGGGCGCCGGTTTTCGTCTACTGCGAGGGTTGTCATGCCTGTCAGCATCATCGGCCGCGATACCGTCGTTGCCCTCACCTACACGCTGCGCAACCAGAAGGGCGAGGTGGTCGAGATCCACGACCTGCCCGTTTCCTACGTCCACGGTTCCGGCGCCGATCTCTTCCCCAAGATCGAGCGCGCGCTCGACGGCAAGACAATCGGCGACGTCGTCACCATCGAGCTGACCCCGGAAGAATCGTTCGGTCACCCCGATCCGAAGCTCAGGTTCACCGAGGACATGGAAAATGCCCCGAAAGAGCTGCACCGGGTCGGCACCCAGTTCGAGGCGCAGAACGCCAAGGGCGAGTCGATCACGCTCACGGTAACGCGCATCGAGGATGGCAAGATCACCGTCGACGCCAACCACCCGCTGGCCGGCCAAACCGTCACGTTCCAGGTCACGGTGCGTGACATCCGCCCGGCGACGCCCGAGGAGGTCCGCCTCGGCCGCCCGCAGCGCGGTGGGCCGATGCTCCAGTAGTCCCGCTGCATGCGGGCTATGATCTAATGTCCGGGCCCATTCTCGTTTTCGAGCCATGTCTTTAGAAGTCGTTATCCTGGCCGCGGGCAAAGGCACGCGGATGTACTCCGACCTACCGAAGGTGCTGCACCCACTCGCGGGCAAGCCGTTGCTGGGCCATGTCATCGATACCGCGCGCCTGCTGCAGCCGGCGGCGGTGCATGTCGTGTACGGTTTCGGCGGCGAGCGGGTGCCACGTGCGTTTCCGGACGGGCTCGCAAGCTGGGTGTTACAGGCGGAACAGAAGGGCACGGGCCATGCGTTGCAGCAGGCGATGCCAAAGGTCAAAAGCGACAGCACGGTGCTTATTCTTTACGGCGATGTGCCGTTGACGCGGGTCGATACCTTACGACCGCTGGTAGCGGCCGGGCGCGAGGCATTGGCGCTGATCACGGTCGCACTCGACGACCCGACGGGGTATGGGCGCATCCTTCGCGACGGCGCCGGGCGCGTGACGCGCATTGTCGAACACAAGGACGCGACGCCCGAGCAGCGCGCGGTGCGCGAGATCAACACCGGCATCATGGCCGCCCCGGCGACACTGCTCGCGCGCTGGCTCGGCGCGCTCAAGAACAACAACGCCCAAGGCGAGTATTATCTGACGGACGTGGTGGCGGCCGCGGTTGCGGACGGCATTAGAATCGAGACCAGCCAACCTGCCTATACTTGGGAAATCATGGGGATCAACAGCAAACTCCAGCTCGCCGAGCTCGAGCGCATAGCGCAGGCGAATCGCGCGCGCGCGTTGATGGAGCAGGGCGTGACCGTGCTCGACCCGGCGCGGCTCGACGTGCGCGGCGAGGTCACGGTCGGGCGTGACGTGGTATTGGATGTGAACGTGGTGCTCGAGGGCCGCGTGGCGTTGGGCGACGGCGTGCGTATCGGACCGAACAATTTTCTGCGCGACGTCACCATCGCCGCCGGTACCCATGTGCAGCCGAACTGCGTGATCGAAGAGGCGGCGATCGGCGCCGACTGCCGCATCGGTCCATTCGCGCGCATCCGCCCCGGCACCAAGCTCGCCGATCATGCGCATGTCGGCAACTTCGTCGAGATCAAGAACTCGGAGGTCGGCGCCGGCAGCAAGGTGAACCACTTGAGCTACGTCGGGGATACGACCGTCGGCCGCGACGTCAACATCGGCGCCGGCACCATCACCTGCAACTACGACGGCGCCAACAAGCATCGCACCGTAATCGGCGATCGCGCCTTCATCGGCTCGGACACGCAGCTGGTGGCGCCGGTCACGATCGGTGAAGGCGCCACCATTGGCGCCGGTTCGACCATTACCAAGGATGCGCCGCCGGGAGAGCTGACGCTCTCGCGCGCGGAACAAAAAACGCGGCCGGGCTGGAAGCGGCCGGTAAAGAAAAGTCACAAGTGACAGACTAGAACAATCGGGGAGTAGAGCTATGTGCGGTATCGTCGGCGCCGTCGCGCAACGCAATGTGGTTCCAATTCTGGTCGAGGGCTTAAAGCGCCTCGAATACCGCGGCTACGACTCGGCCGGCGTTGCCGTGTTGAACGGCGGCATCCGCCGCGTGCGTCGGGTCGGGCGCGTGGCGGAGATGGAGAACGCGGCCAAGGCCGAGAACCTCACCGGTCTGCTCGGTATCGGCCACACGCGTTGGGCCACGCACGGCGGCGTTACCGAGCCCAACGCGCCTCCGCACGTCTCGCGCGACGAGATCGCAGTGGTGCACAACGGGATTATTGAAAACCACGATTCCC
>JBKHXU010000039.1:0-7015 GCA_046565865.1 Gammaproteobacteria bacterium
CCGAGGTTACGGATTTTTTCCAACAAAATGACTTCCATCGCTCGTCTCCCCGAATCAGTGGCTATCGCTGTACGGCAGCAACGCGAGGTAGCGCGCGTACTTGATGGCGCGGCCTAACTGACGCTGATAGCGCGCCTTCGTGCCGGTGTTGCGGCTCGGGATGATGCGACCGGTCTCGGTGACGAAGGTCTTCAGGATCGCGAGATCCTTGTAGTCGACCTCGGTGATGCCTTCGGCGGTGAAGCGGCAGTACTTCTTGCGGCGGAAAAAGCGTGACATGGTTATTCCCTCGTGGCCTCGGCGACGCGCTCACCAGGCTCCTCGCTCGCGCGACCGCCCTCGGTCTTGGCCGCATCTTGGTTTTCTTTGGCCAACGCCGACGGCGTGGTTATCGCCACATCACGCTTGATGACGAGCGAGCGCAGCACGGCGTCGCTGAATTTAAATGCGGATTCGAGCTCGCGCAGCGTGTCCAGCGCGCACTCGATGTTCATGAGCACGTAATGCGCCTTGTGAACTTTGCTGATGGGATAAGCCAGTTGGCGGCGGCCCCAATCTTCGAGCCGATGGATACGGCCCTGACCGCCTTCAATGATGGAACGGTACCGCTCGATCATGGCCGGTACCTGCTCGCTCTGGTCCGGGTGGACCAGAAACACGACTTCGTAATGACGCATAACGCTCCTTATGGGTTTGCCTCCCGAGCTAGCAGTGAGGCAAGGAGTGGAAAAACCGCCCGCAGGCGGACAAGGCGCGGGATTCTAATGGAGCCAACGACCGCCCGCAACCGCTTAGCGCGCCGCCCGCTGTCGGACCGCCTCGTATAGACAAATGCCGGTCGCGACCGAGACGTTGAGGCTCGCCACCTGCCCGACCATCGGAATCCGAGCCACGAGGTCGCAGTGCTCGCGCGTCAGGCGGCGCAGGCCCTTACCTTCTCCGCCCAGCACCAAGCCGAGCGGGCGCCGCAGATCCGTGGCATAGATAGGTTCCGGCGCGTCCTGGGTCGCACCGATGAGCCAGATGCCCGCCTCCTTCACCGCGCGCAGCGTGCGCGCGAGGTTGACGACCTCGAAGATCGGCACGGTCTCGGCCGCGCCGCTCGCCGCCCGGCGTGCGGCGGCGGTAAGAGGTGCAGAACGTTCACGTGGGACGATCACGCCATGCACGCCGGCAGCATCGGCGCTGCGCAGGCAGGCGCCGAGATTGTGCGGATCCTGCACACCGTCGAGGATGAGCAACAACGGCATGGGCGGGAGCGCTGCCAGCAACGCATCGAGGGCGCCTTCGCCCTGCACGGTCGCCGCGCGCAGCCGCGCGATCACGCCTTGATGCCGCTCGCCCTCGGCCATGCGGTCGAGCTTCACCCGCGGCACCATTTGGAAGCGTACGCCGGCGGCACGCGCCGCGGTCACCAGCTCGTTCACGCGCCGATCGACACGTTCGCTGCTCACCCACAACCCGTCCAGCCGTTCGGGATGTTGCTGCAACGCGGCCGCGACCGCGTGCAAGCCGCAGATAAGGTCTTCGTTGTCATTCCGAACCGCCGCCGGCGGTGAGGAATCTGCCTTGTCTTTCGACTTCAAGAGAGGTCTCGCTAGGCTCGAAAACTACCGCCCGCGCCCACCGCGTTTGCGCCGCTTGCCGGCGCGCTTCTTAGGCCGTTGCGTTTCGGCCGGCCGCTTCGCCGACCTGGTATCGCGCTCGGCGCCGGCCAGCTCGAAGTCGATCTTGGCCTCATCGAGGTCGACGCGCATGACACGCACGCGCACCGGATCGCCAAGTCGGTACTCTTGGCGAGTACGCTCGCCGAGCAGGCGGTGCTTGGCTGGATCGAAGTGGTAATAGTCGTTGCCGAGCGCCGTAATGTGCACCAGCCCGTCGACATATATTTCGCGCAGTTCGACGAAGATGCCGAACTGGGTGACGCCGCTGATGATGCCGTCGAACTCCTCGCCGATCTTATCCATCATGTACTCGGTCTTGAGCCAACGCACGACCTGGCGCGTCGCCTCGTCGGCGCGGCGTTCGGTCATCGAGCAGTGCTCGCCTTGTTGGCGCGCGAGATCGAGCGAGATTGGGTGCGGCCGCTTGTGCAGGATGTCCTTGATCGCGCGATGTACCAATAGATCGGGGTAACGCCGTATCGGCGAGGTGAAATGCGCGTAATGTGGGTAACCGAGCGCGAAGTGACCGATATTGTCCGGACTGTAGATCGCCTGGCTCAGACTGCGCAGCAGCACGGTTTGAATCAGGCGCGCGTCCGGCCGGCCCGCGATCGACGCCAACAGCTTCGCATAGTGCGGCGCCTTGGGCGCATCGCCGCCGCCGAGCGTCAGTCCGATCTCGAACAGAAATTTTTTGAGATCGGTGAGCTTCTCCAGTGTCGGTCCTTCGTGGATGCGATACGGCGCCGGTATCTTGTGTTCCTTCAGCAACTCGGCGGCGCAGACGTTGGCCGCGAGCATGCACTCCTCGATCAAGCGGTGCGCGTCGTTGCGTTCAAGCGGAACGATACGCTCGATCTTGCGCTCGGCGTCGAACAGGATCACCGTCTCCGGTAGCTCGAAGTCGACCGCGCCGCGTTTTTGGCGCGCCGCGTGCAGCACTTTATATAGCGCGTACAGGTTTTCAAGATGAGGATACAAATCGGCGTACTCGCGCCGCAGCGCCGCGTCGCCCTGGACCAGCATCGCCGCGACCTTGGTGTAGGTGAGGCGCGCGGCCGAGCGCATGATCGCTTCCATGAAGCGATAGTCTTTAATCTCGCCGCGCGGGCCGATGTACATCTCGCACGCCATGCACAACCGGTCGACCTTCGGGTTGAGCGAACACAAGACGTTCGACAACGCCTCCGGCAACATCGGCACCACGTGCTTTGGGAAGTACACCGAGTTGCCGCGCTGATACGCCTCGCGGTCGAGCGCGCTGCCGGGTTTGACGTAGTACGACACGTCGGCGATGGCGACGATCAACTTCCAACCGCGGCCGTCGCGCTCGCAATACACCGCGTCGTCGAAGTCGCGCGCGTCCTCGCCGTCGATGGTCACGAGCGGCAACGACCGTAGATCGACGCGCCCGGCCGCCGCCTCCGGCGGTACCTCGAGCGCGAATCGGCCCGCCTCCTCCAACACCTCCGGCGGCCACACGTGCGGGATATCGTGCGCGCGGATCGCGACCTCGATCTCCATGCCGGGCGCCATGTGCTCGCCCAACACCTCGACCACCTTGCCCACCGGCCCGCTGCGCTTGCTCGGCGCCTGCGTCAACTGCGCGACCACAATCTGCCCGTCGCGCGCGCCACCCTCGTTGCCCGCCGGCACCGCGATGTTCTGCGCCATGCGCTTGTCGGCGGGAACGATGAAGCCCATGTTTTCCGCGGCGACGTAACGCCCGACTACGCTCTGGCGCCCGCGTTCCAGCACCTCGACCACCGCACCCTCGCGCCGGCCGCGTTGATCGATGCCGGCGACGCGCGCGAGCACGCGATCGCCGTGCAACACCTGGCGCATTTCGCGCGGTGACAGGAACAGATCGGGCGTACCGTCGTCGGCGATCAAGAAACCGAAACCGTCCGGGTGGCCGACCACGCGCCCGCGCACCATATCCATCTTCGCCGGCAGGCCGTAGCGCCCGCGGCGGTTTTGTATCAGTTGGCCGTCGCGCTCCATGGCGCGCAGCCGGCGCGCGAACGCGGTGTGATCACGCTCATCGCTGACCCCGAGCGCGCGCGCGATGTCGTCGTACGAAAGCGGCTCGCCGCGCTCGGCCAACAGCGCGAGTACCGCCTCGCGGCTCGGTACCGGGAACTCGTAACGCGCCGATTCGCGTTCGGCCATCGGATCGTTGAACGACGGCGGCTTCTGCGTTGACATCAATAAACCCTCTGGATACAGTGCGCGTCCGCTTGGGACCGCACGTCCGTGTTGTACGTCTCTTGCCGAGGTGGCGGAATTGGTAGACGCACTAGATTCAGGTTCTAGTGGGGGAAACCCCGTGGAGGTTCAAGTCCTCTCCTCGGTACCATTTATTATCTCCACCCATCGCGATTCTGACTAAGCCTTCGTAGGGGCTTTCAAGCTCAGCGTCGAGATGGCCGTCCGAAGTGGGGATAAGCCGGATATCACCGGCGAGGAGCGGGCGTAGCATACCACGCGCAACGGCCACATCGTCCTCCGCACGCGCAAAATCTTCGAGCTTCTCAACCGCCCCTCGGTACTGCTCGACGGCCTCGGGCAGCATTTCCAAAATATCTGCCGCGTCGAAAGGCGCCTTGAGCTGTTCGGCAAGCCGCTGCTTCTCTGATTCCAGTCGGGTAATTTCGTTCTGAATCGATGGCGAGAAAGCGCCCGCTTTAATGACCTGCATTAGGTTGGCGATCTCGCGCTCGACCTGCGCCGCGCGCGCCTGGGCATCATGACGTTCCTGTTGTCGGCTCTCAGCAATAAGAGCTTTACGAAACTCGCGTTGCAGAAACTCGATCGACTCAGGCGAGAGGAGCAGCTCGCGGATACCGCCAAGTAAACGCTTTTCAGCCACGTCGCGCCGAACTCTGACGGCATTAGCACAAGCGTATTCGCCACGATCCTTCCGGGTACTGCAACCGTAGGATCGTTCGTTCACCATGACATAGCTACCACCGCAAACTCCGCACTTCAAAAATCCCGAAAGCAGATACCGGGGGGCGGCCCCACCATAGGAGCGCTTTCCCTTTGCACTGATTGCCGCGAGCTCCTTCACGCGCCGGCTGCGGCGGAGCTGAACTTGCTGCCATAAATTCTCGGGCACAATCCGAAGCTCGGGTAACTCCTGCTCGACCCACTGATCACGAGTGCGCAATACGTGCTGCCGCCCGGAAGTATCCGGGTTGATCACGCGCTTCGTGCGATTCCAAACGTATCGACCGGCATAAAGCGGATTAAACAGAATTCCCGAACCGCGCTTCTGATCGCCGTAGATGCAGCTCGACGCCCAAGTTTCGCAGCGCCGTGTTTGCTTGCGCCGCCAAGCGGCACCAGGTGGTGGCACAGCCAGGCGGTTTAGTTCGTTAGCAATCTTGCGCGGCGTCCATCCTTGCGCGTAGCGCTCGTAAATCCATGCGACCCACTTTGCCTGTTCCGGATCGATCTCGCGCTTCACTGCAATGACGATCGGGCGGCCCAAGTGGTCTTTCGCGGTTGGGTCATAAACAGGGATATTGCGGTAACCGTACAACTTGCTCCCACCGTTATACCCCTTACGCACCTGTCCTTCGATCCCGCGATGAGTACGCCACGCCACCTCGCGACGCGCTTCTTCGTTAATCGCGCCGCGAATTGACAACAGCAAGCGGTAGCCGCCAGCCTGCGTATTGATGCCGTCGCTAACGCCAAGAATGTGCATGCCCAGGAACTCAAGGCGCTTTACAGCGCGCCATTGTTCCTCCTGGTCGCGCCAAAGTCTGGATACTTCATCAACCACGATTACATCGAGCTCACGGCGTCTCGCGGCTTCCAACAACGCTTGATATCCCGGCCGATTTACCTTTGCACCGGACAATGCTTCATCCGAAAACCGTGCCACGATGGACCAACCACGTTGCTCGCATGCGCGTTCGCAGTTTCGAGATTGATCCTCTATCGAGGCTTCCCGTTGAAGATCGGATGAGTACCGCGCGTATATTGCAGCTCGCATCTAACGGACCCTTCAGTCTTTAACCGGTGCAGCGCTCTTGGCGATCCAGCGATCACCAGCTTTCGCGTAAATGATGCGCATCTTGTCGCCCTTGCCCTTGGAAATGCTGTCGCCGGGCTTGAATTGCGAAGCCTCCATGACGAGCGCTCGGCCTTGAATGTCGAACATTCCAACCTCTCGCAACGCATCGTTAGGATCGACCTTGGTGCGACGAAAATCGTAGTGCGCCGTAACTGCCACCCGGTCGCCGCCAAGATCCTCCCGCTGTACAACGTCGAACTCACTGACTTCCCATAATCCGAACTGGTTGCGCGTCACGCTTTTGACGAGTTCGTCACGAACCTGGGTCGAATCAGGACCGGGCCCAGAGCATGCAACCAACGCAACAAATGACACAACGCTGAGACCACGCAGAAATCGGCGATTGTTCATTTCCACCCGTCGCAGACGGGGTGCGAGCTCCAGACGCATGTTTCCGAACCTCCTTTGTTGGTATCGAGAACCTAATCCTCACGGCGTAGCGCCTTGGCTAATAGTCTCTCGACGGCTTCGGGCATCGTGAGATCGTGCGACGTGGCGTAGCGTCGCACCTGGTCGAGCAATCGTTCCGATATAGGAACGTCGAGCCGCCTCTTGCCCTCTCGAGCCTTCCGCTCTCGCCATCGCCGCACTCTGTTTGCCGAATCATCTACCATAGGCGGCGATTATCAGTGCGGTTACCGGAAACGTTCAAGCCGATATGCCGGCTCCGTCTTCCCCAACAAAGCGCTTCTCGAATTCCCGTTCCTACAAGAACCGAACGATCACGTACTCCGCATACGGCCACCGCCTTCCGTTGTCATCGGTGATGCCGCCACCGTCGTTCTTTCCCACAACCGTGAAATCAGAACCGGACGAACCTCTCAGCTTGGCTATCATCCGATGTCCCGCGCAATCGCGGGCAATCGTGCCGTAGAGGTCGAAAGATTCCTGCGATTCACAAATTGTCTGCATGTCGCCCTCGCGTATGTTGTTACCGGTAACGAAGTATACCCCGTTACCGGTAACGATCAAGTTTTATTGAACCGCTGCGGTGGTCTTGGTTGAAACGGCGGCCGCGGCTGCGGCGGTGGTGACGCCGGCTTTGGCTGCGATCCCGGCGTCCTGCTTCCAAGTCCCTGCGCGCCACGAACCGCAATCGAACCAATCCGTGTCATTGCCGACGCCACATGCATTCCCGCAAAGGCCCCCAACCCCATCGAGCTCACCAAAGGCGCCGCGCCTCCAAATACGAGTGCTTGCGTGAGCTTCCCTGCCCCATAAAGCACTCCAACAACTACCACAATCGAACCAATCAGTACCG
>JBKHXU010000040.1:0-4534 GCA_046565865.1 Gammaproteobacteria bacterium
GTAGACGTGACGGTTGCGCACCGCCGGCATCGCGTCCCAGCCGGGACGCGCGCGCAAGTGTTCGGGCTGAAACTTCTTGCCGCACCACGAGCCGATGATGATGTCCGGCGCGCGGCGCACGACCTCGCCGGCGTCGGCGATGATGCGCCGTTTCGCCGATTTCTCAAGCGCGAGTTCCGGGAAGCAATCCTCGCCGCCGGCGATATGAATCAGTTCTGACACCCAGCCGATGCCGGAGATTAGCGGGTCATCCCACTCCTCGAAATACACGCGCGGGCGGCGCGAGAGCCGAGCGGCCGACTGTTCGATCATCGCGAGTCCTGCATGCAGTTCGCCGATCAGGCGCTGCGTCTTGTCGACGGCATCGACCATCGCACCGAGTGTTCGAATCATGTCGAAGATGCCCGCCACCGTGCGCTGGTTGAACACGTGCACCGGCACACTGGCGCGAATCAACTGCGCCGCTATGTCCGCTTGCAGGTCGGAGAAGCCAAGCACCAGGTCCGGTTCGAGCGCGAGGATTTTGTCGATCTTGGCGCTGGTGAACGCGGAGACCTTCGGCTTCTCCTTGCGCGCCTGCGGCGGGCGCACGGTGAAGCCGCTGATGCCGACGATGCGGTCCTGCTCGCCGAGCAGATACAGCGTCTCGGTGGTCTCCTCGGTGAGGCACACGATGCGCTGTGGTCCATGGGCAGTATCGCGCTTCATGTCGGCGTGCCGGTGTTGCCCCAGCTATTGTCGAACACCATCTCGTGCAACGGCCGCGCGCGTGTCCAACCCTCGAGCTCCAGCATCGGCGCCGGATAAAACGCATCCACATGTCCGAGGCAAAGGATGGCAACGGGCTTGGCGCCGGCCGGCATGGCGAGCAAACGTGCGAGCGCATCCGGATCGAATAGCGACACCCAGCCGAGGCCAAGCCCCTCGGCGCGCGCGGCGAGCCACAGGTTCTGGATGGCGCAGGCGACCGAGGCGAGGTCCATCTCCGGCAGCGTGCGCCGGCCGAAGACGTGGCGCTCGCGGCCGTCCATGAGCGCGGCGACGAACAGCTCGCCGCAGTCGCGAATGCCTTCGAGTTTGAGACGCATAAACTCCGCGCCGCGCTCGCCGAGCGCTTGCGCCGTGCGGGTGCGTTCTTCTTCGACCAGCGCGTAAATGTTCATGCGCAAGGCGGAGTCGGTGATGCGCACGAAACGCCACGGTTGCATGAGCCCCACACTTGGGGCCCGATGCGCCGCTTCGAGTAAGCGTGCGAGCACCGCCGCATCGACAGGGTCGGGGCGGAAGTGGCGCATGTCGCGCCGCTCGGCAATGGCGCGGTATACGGCCGCGCGTTCGGCATCGCTGAAGCAGTGTCCGTTTCTGCTCATGGCTGAAACAGCCGCGCCGCGGCCTCGGGATTCGACGGGAAGTACGCGTGCACGTAGGAAGCCGTGAGCCGGCCGACGCGATATACCGCTTCGGCGGTCGCGCCGCCATTCGGGCATTGCCCGCGCGCGATCGGCACCGCCTCGGTGTCCAACCGTGAATGGTGAAACGTATGGCCGCGCAGCTCGCCCTCCGGCAGCGCCACCTGTTGCAACGCCAGTGCCGTGAGGCGCCGCTGCATTGTCGCGTGGCCGTGCAACAGTCCTGTCATCTGCGCACACTGCCCGTCGACATCCGCGAGCGATTCAAGCAGGTACAACATGCCGCCGCACTCGGCGACGATAGGTTTGCCGCGGTCATGATGCGCGCGGATCGCCGCGCGCATTGCACGATTGTTCTGCAACTCACCGAGGTGCAGCTCCGGGTAGCCGCCGGGCAAATACAACGCGTCCGCGTCGGGTAAGGTGTTGTCGGTGAGCGGCGAGAAGAAGCGAAGCTCCGCGCCGAGCGCGCGCAAGACATCGAGATTGGCGCGATATACGAACGAGAACGCCGCGTCGTGCGCGCAGGCGATGCGGATTCCCGCCAGCACGCGCGGCAACGACGTCGGCGTGACCGGCGAGAGTTCAATCGGTGCGGGCAATGCGTCGTCCGCCATAGCGAGCGCCGTCGCCGCGCGCTCGATGCGCGTGTCGAGATCGCCGATCTCGGCCGCCTGCACCAACCCCAGGTGGCGATCGGGCAGGGCGATGTCGGCATCGCGCGCGAGCCAGCCGAAACAGGTTAATCCCGGCGGCAGGCTTTCAGCGAGCATCCGGTAATGACGCTCGCCCGCGACGCGATTGGCGAATACTCCGGCAAACGGAAGATCTGTGCGATACGTCGCGAGCCCGTGCGCCACAGCGCCGAAGGTCTGGGCCATGGCGCCGCCGTCGATCACCGCCAATATCGGGATGCCGAAGCGGACGGCGAGGTCGGCGCTCGATGGCTTGCTGTCGTACAAGCCCATGACGCCCTCGATCAGAATCAGATCGGCGTCGCCCGCCGCTTCATATAATAAGTATCGGCAATGCGCCTCGCCCCCCATCCACAAGTCGAGCTGGTACACCGGATTCCCAGAGGCGCGCTCTAAAATCATCGGGTCGAGGAAATCCGGCCCGGTCTTGAACACGCGCACGCGCCGACCCCGATCGCGGTACAAACGCGCGAGCGCGGCGGTAATGGTCGTCTTGCCTTGACCCGACGCGGGGCCGGAAATTAACAGCGCAGGGCAGCGGCGCATGTTTTTTCCTCCGCGACTTGCCGGCGGTCGTCCCAGCCCTGACCGGTAATGTGGCGCGCACGCGGGGCGACAAAGCGGAGATCAAAACCACCGGTTGCGAACGGCGACGGGGATGGACAACGTGTTTTCACTTTTTCCCTCCGCGCACACCCGCGCGACGATGCATGGGTTGGCGGTACGCGGAGGAAAACGAACGGGCGAGGGCGGGAAAGACCTGCGCGCCGGGTATCGCCCTCCGCAATACCGTGGTATCGCTTCGGGCCGGTCTCCGGGCTCACGAGCGGGTTTCCCCGGATCTGCGCCTTCCCGTGCCTAAGCACAGTGGCGTGTCGCAGACCCTTACACTCGTTTACCGTTGCGGGGGCAGCGCCGGCCTAGTTCGTTGAACGTCGAACGCACCGGCTTCCCGTTTCACCCCGCAGCAGCATGCCTGCGGGGAACCTGAAGCTTGAGTGGCAGGGAGTCTATGCGCGCGCGGCGACCGCTGTCAAACCGGCGATGCCCTGGCTCCGTCATCACCGAGGACTACCCAACGCGTTGTTGGTCAGCCGGTGCCGGCGGTGTGTTTAATCTACCAGCCGCCAGGCCCCGACCCGGAGCCGCCCATGCCGCCGCCTTGTGGGCCCGGCATGTCTTGCGGGCCGGGCGACATGTCTCGGGCCGGCGGGCCTTTGAAGTCCTGCATCGGTTCGTGTTTCATGTTTTCGCGCATATCGCCGCGATCCATCGGCGACTGCAACGCGGGGCGAGCGTTGTCGAATTTTTCCACGCCGCGCTCGAGCTCAATCATCAGCTCCGTCGGCGCGCGCCCGGCCGCGACACCGGCGGCGAACTGGCGCTCCAGACGCGCGAGCTCGGCCGCCGTCATGCCGGCACCGCCCGCACGCGCGAGCGCGCGCACGGCGCGTTCCGGCGCGACGCCCCAACTGCGCAGGTTGCCCGCGGCGCCGGCGAGTCCGGCGATCTGATCGAGCGTGAGCGCGCTGTTCCCGAGCATCTGCTCGAGTTGGGCGCGCTCGAACCCGGCGCGCAGCGCCGCTTCGAGATTGCGCGCCGCCTGATCGACCGCCTCGGGTCGGCGGCGGATCTCTGCCTTGGCGGCATGACGGTCGATCACCTGCTTGGCCCAGGTGAGGTTCGTCTGCAAGGTCGCGAGTGCCTGGTCGATGCGCGCCACGGGTACGCCCTTGACCAGCCCCTCACCAGCCGCTCGCCTATCAGTGCGGCGGGGACGCCGGCCTGCTGTGACTGCCGCATGCGCTCGGCCCAGGCGCGCACCGCCTCCGGCGGCGCCCCGCGGTTCTTGGCCTGATTGATGATCGCGTCGACTTGGCCGGCGGGGAGGCGCGCGGCGCGCAGATCACCGGCGGCGTCGTCCCAGCTTGGGGCAGCGATCGCGCTCGTCCACAGACTGAAGGCAGCTGCGATTACGGCCAGTCGGCCAAGCGCTTGTTTCGTCTTTATCGATGCACGCATATTTCAATCCTCGTTAAATAGACGGCACGCTCACCACCGCGTTGCGGTTGCCGAACCCGTCCTCCCGATAGCTCGCGGCGCGCGGGTCGGCGACCCAGCGTTCGCCGTCCACCACGAACACGTATTCATAGTTGCCCGGTGCCAGCGGCAGCTCCGCGACCCAGGTGCCGTCGGCTTTTTTTCGCAGGGGCACGCGCGCCTGCCACTGGCTGAAGTCACCGGCAAGGGACACCTGGCGCGCGCCGGGGGCGCGGTACTCGAAGCGCACCGTGGCGACAGTCACGGGATCGGCCGGCCCGCGCTCGATCAGCGGCGGGGCCACGACCGCAATCGCGACCAACCCCGCCGCTGCCGCGGCCAGGCCGGCGACGTTCCACTGCAACGGGCGCGGCGCGAACAGGAAGCGGC
>JBKHXU010000041.1:0-22837 GCA_046565865.1 Gammaproteobacteria bacterium
GCGGTGCGCCCTTCCCACTCGCCGAACCCAAGCTCCATCCAGCGGTCGTCGACCTCCAGCGGTACGCCGCAGCGAGCCGCCAGTTCGCGCGCGAAGTCGCTACAGCGGCGCAGCGGCGAACTGACGATCACGTCCCACGGACGGTGCTCGCCCACCGCCTGCCGCATCTGCGTCCAACCGCGCTCGCATAACGGATCGTCGCTCTGGCCGCGATAGCGCGGCCCGCCCTCGGGCTCGCCATGGCGGATCAAATCGATCGTGGTCGATACCGTCTCGGTCATGCCTCTCCCCCGGAAACGCCGGCTTCGGCGAATGTTGCCATGTCATTGTGCAGCGCACACGCGAGTCGCAGCAGCGGTACCGCAACCGCCGCGCCACTGCCCTCCCCCAATCGCATTCCGAGCCGTAGCAGCGGTTCTGCCTCAAGCGCGCGCAAGACATGCGCGTGGCCGGGCTCGGCCGATTCGTGGGCGTAGAAAAACCACGCGCCCGCATCGGGCGTTGCGCGCGCCGCCACTAACGCCGCCACGCTGGCAATAAATCCGTCGACCAACACGGGGATGCCAAGCTGCGCGCTGCGAGCGAAGGCACCGGTGAGCGCGGCGATCTCGAAACCGCCGAGGCAACGCAATGCCACTACCGGACCGGCGTCGAGCGCCGACCGGTGCTGTGCTAGCGCCTTTTCGACCACGCTTACCTTACGTTTCACGCCTTGCGGATCAAGCCCCGTGCCCGGACCGACCAGTTGCGCGGGCGGCAGACCCAGCACCGCGCAGGCGATCGCGCTCGCCGCGGTGGTGTTGCCAATGCCCATCTCGCCGCCGATAAATAGCTGCGCCCGTGCGCCGTGCGCGCGCTCGGCGGCCTCGCGACCGGCCGTGAGCGCGGCGGCGAGTTGCGCATCGTTCATCGCCGGCCCGTGACAGAAGTTGTCGGTGCCGGGGGCGATACGTCGATCGAGCACGTCCGGTAACGCACCGGCATCCGTCACGGTGCCGAGGTTTATGACTTCGAGCGTTGCCCCAATGGCGCGCACCAGCACGTTGATGGCGGCGCCACCGCGAGCAAAGTTGCGCAGCATTTCCATGGTGACCGATTGCGGGAACGCGGAAACACCTTCGGCAACGACGCCGTGGTCGGCGGCGAACACGGCAACCCGCACCCGCTCGAGCGCAGGATGGGATACGCCCTGCAAACCTGCGAGGCGAATTGCGATCTCTTCGAGTCGGCCGAGCGAGCCCGGCGGCTTGGTGAGGTGACGCTGACGCGCGGTTGCGGCATCGGCGCGCGCAGCGTCGACGCGTTGGGCACGCACCTGCAACCAAGCGAACGCCGTCATGTTCCCTTTAGCGTGAGCGGAATGCCGGCGGCAACGAAGGACACGCGCTCACACAGGCGCGCAAGTTCCTGATGCAACCGCCCGGCTTCATCGCAATAGCGACGCGTCAAGGCGCCGAGCGGCACGATGCCCATGCCGACCTCGTTGCTGACCAGGATAATTTCGCCCGGCAACTTAGGCAGTGTGGAGACCAGCGCGCTTCGCTCGCGGTCGAAGGTAGGTGTGGTTGCAGAACTGACTTCCACGGCGGCATCGATATCACGATGGAGCAGATTCGATAACCAGAGCGTGAGGCAATCGACGATGATGCAACGATCGATCTTGGCATGCTCTTGCAACGCCTGCGCCAGGTTCATGGGCTCTTCCACCAGTCGCCAAGCCATCGGCCGCCGCGCGCGATGCGCCGCGATGCGCGCGGCCATCTCAGAATCCTTAACTTGCGCGGTCGCGATATAAAACGTGTCGAGCCCGAGCGCCAACGCGCGTTGCTCGGCAAACGCACTCTTGCCCGAGCGTGCGCCGCCGAGAACGAGCTCCCGCATGAATGTTTGAGTTCGGTGCTAGGACGTGAACAGGCCGGCGAGATGCGCACCGGTCATGAGCAATCCCACGACGAGCCAAAACAACAGCACGCGCCAGACCAGCGCCACCACGCCGCGCACGTGCGAGGCGTCGGGAATGACGCTGAGGACGGCGACACGTTCATCATACTCGCCGGCCTCGGCGATCGCTTCACAGTTTTGCATGTGCATCGCGCCGAAACCGGACGCGAGCAGCGGACCGCTATTAATATCGGACCACACGCCGACATGCCGCCGCCAACAATGCAGCGCATCCTCGAAGCTGCCCATGATCGCGTACGACAACGCGGTGATGCGCGCCGGTATCCATTGCAGCACATCGTCGAGCCGCGCCGCGGCCCAACCGAACTCGGCGAAGCGCTCGTAGCGATGGCCCCACATCATGTCGAGCATGCACGCGAGGCGCTGTAATACCGCTCCGAACGGTCCGAGCAGCAGAAACCAGAAGATCGGCGAAACCACAAGCGAGTTGCCCTGGCGCAGCACTGCTTCGACCGTCGCCTGTGCGATACCGGCGTCGGACATGTCGGCGGCGCTCTTGCCCGTCAACTCGCGCAATTGCGCGTCGGCCTCACGCAGGTCGTTGTTCTCAAGCGCCTCGGACACGCCTTTGGCCGCGCTACCGAGACGATAAATATCGAGACACAGATACAACACCACGACATCGAACGCGATGCGCAAGGCGCGATTGATTTCATCGAAGATGTATCCCGCGAGATAAACCGCCACCAGCAGCGGCACGGTCGCCAGCAGCACGGCGCCGACACCGTGCATCCGGGTGCCGCCGTTAAAGCGCTGCTCGATGGACTCGGCCCAATCGCGATACCACGCGAATGGCTTGAAACCGTGCCGGTCCGGCACAAACCGGTCGAGAGCGACGGCGAGCAGTATGGTGATCAGGATTTCGCTCATGGATGGCGCCTTGGAAAACTGATCGGCGCAATTTACCCAGGCGCGGACGCGGCGGCAAGCATGCCGGCGGCACAATCCTGACGGTAACGCACCCAGTCAAAATGCGGCCCTGGATCGGTCTTGCGGCCGGGGGCGATATCGGCGTGTCCGTATATGCGCGCCGGTGTAATCGCGGGGTAGGCTTTCATTAGCGCGCGCGTTATGTCGCCGAGCACGCGGTATTGGGCGTCCTCGAACGGCACGTCGTCTGCGCCTTCAAGCTCGATGCCGATGGAAAAATCGTTCACGCGCGTGCGACCTTCGCAGCACGACTGTCCCGCATGCCAAGCCCGTCGGTGCAGCGGCACGAACTGGCATAAACTGCCATCGCGCCGGATTAGCAGGTGTGCCGACACTTCTAGCTGATGAATTTCACGGTAGTACGGGTGCGCCGCGGGATCTAGGCGATTGCAAAATAACTGTTCGATGCCGGGGCCGCCGAACTGCCCGGGCGGCAGACTGATGGAATGAATGATGAGGACGTCGATATTGGCGCCATCCGGGCGATCGTCGCAGTTGGGCGACGGCACATAGTGCGCCCCTTCCACCAAACCGGTTCGCGTATCGATCTTCATGCCGGCGCCTCCTCGACGTGAGGGTAGCACACCGGCGTAGCGGCGGTCAGTGTGTGAAGGCGGCGTAGCGCGCGTTGCGCAGCAGCGCGATGAACTGCTCGCCGTTCACGCGTATCAACTCTTCGTGATCGCCGGCCTCGAAATAGATCTGCGCTTGCCCGACGAGGTGATCATCCACGACAGTGGGCATGCCATAGGCCGGTCCCAACGGCGGTATGGCGCCGAGCGCGCAATCGCAAAACATACGTCGCAGAGTTTGCTCGTCGGCAAGACGCAGGTCACGTTTCAGTTTGCGATTCAAAGTGTGTAGATTGAGATAGCGGTTCGCCGGCAACACCGCCATCACGTACCCGTGGCCATCCCGCAGCACCACGCCCTTGGCGATGCTATCCGGCGGTAGATGCGTTCGCGAGGCGGTGTCGCGCGTTGAGGGTGTCGGGGGATGCATCACGACGGCGTATGGAATGGCGTGTTGATCGAGATAGTCGACCACCGTTTTTGCGGCAGACATAACCAGGCTCCAGATATATGCGGCATTCTATCGCGTCCGTTATCGAGGAGAAGCACAACAAACTAGCGCGCTTGTTATGGGTAAACCGACTTTGGAATTGCGAACGCGGAGCACGGTCGAACGTTGAAGATACCGCCAAGGAATGCGGCCATGCGCCAAGATGCGAAGGCAGGACAGGAAGAACAGATCACGCGCATTACCACGCGCGAGTTGGCACAAGCGAAGGATGCGACAAATGTGTTGCTGGAGGAGATCGGATTGTCGGATTATGTTTTTGAGGTCGAGCCGCGCAGTGGACCGTGGCACGTGCGCATTGACTACGCAAACGGCGGCGTCTGGCAGTCATTGACGCTGCCGGTCGAATCGACGGAACTCATCGAAGTCGTCAGCAATAACGCGGCGCGCCGAAAACTGGTGGAGCGTTGGCGCAAAGCGCTGGTGGGCGCCGATCCGTCAAACTAAACGCGGCGATACGACATCCCGCGACACTTGGCACACGGCGGCAAATGCCCGGAGGTCGCGAGCACCAATCGTTCGCCGCATTTCGTACATTGAAAATTGCCCGGTGCTGCCATCTCGCCGACGTTGTAAATCGGTCGCTCCATCCGACGGCCTGCTTGCTGCAGCCACTCGCCCACAGCACCCGCGGCGCGCGCCAGAAACGCCGCGCCGCGATCGCGCCAGACGGCAAACACATCCGCGGAGCGATCAGAAAACGCTTCCCATTGCGGGCCCATGCGCTCGGCGGCGCTAGCGATGTCTTTGCGCACGCTTTCGGCGACGCGGTTGAGGGTGTCGCCAGTCTGTCCACCGGTTTCACGGAGCCGCGCTATGGCGCGCTCCACGGCGTCGCGCACCACTTCGGCGTTGATGCTAGTGCGAATTTCGGTCAAGCGGTCTTGGATCTCCGAACGCAGGCGCTCATACAGGGCGATCTCTTCTTTCTGCTGCTGCGGGCGCGGCAAGGCGCGGTTTATTTCCGCTTCAGCGGCCAGCCAATCGGCAAGTGGGTCCCCGCCTTGAAAACCCCGTTGCGCCGCCCGCAGATAAGCGGCCTCGGAAATCATCCGTTGACGTTCTTCCGGAGAAATGAGCTCTGTAGGGTTTGTTTGTACGCTCTCGCGACCCTTCTTGCTTGCAGTCTTGTCCTTAACTGATTTCGCCATATTTCCTCCTCCTTGGTCCCTGATCAGCGAATACGACACACCGAAGACGGCTCGGCAACCAAAACACGGCCTACCCACCGAATGGTGCCGGTGGCCGGAATCGAACCGACGACCTACTGATTACGAATCAGTTGCTCTACCGACTGAGCTACACCGGCCAACGGGGTGCGAGTATACGGCGCGACGCCGGAGCGCGCCAAGGCAAGAGACTACTTCGCGTGACGCAAGCGGACGATCACATCTACGCCCTGCAAGTCGGCACCCGGGGGAAGCGGCGGCAAACCGACGACATGGACGTCTTTGGCGTCAATGTCCGTCAACGCCCCGGTTTCCTCGTCGTAAAAATGATGGTGCGGGGCGGTATTCGGGTCGTAGAACACCTTGGATGGATTGGCGATCACTTCGCGCACCACGCCCTTTTCCGCCAGAAGCCCGAGCGTGTTGTATACGGTGGCTTTCGATACCAGCTGATCACAGGCATTCACTTCCCGATATACGTCCTCCGCCGACATATGCTCGCAGCGCTGGAACAAGACGCGCGTAATCGTGACGCGCTGAGACGTCGGCTGAATTCCACGACTGACCAGGAGCGCACTGGCATCGGCCTCGGTGAAAGGATGGCTGGGTTTCATGCTAAAAAATTATAGTTGTACCCAGCTAGTTAAGTCTAATTCTCACTATATTTTCCAGTCTGGACAGGGCCGATCCAGGCGAAACGGCGTAGGATCCACGCTTGGCGGGCGCCCGAGCATCATGTCCGCAACCAGCCGGGCCGAGGCCGGCCCGGTCGCGAACCCGTTCCGATAGTGGCCCGCGCAAACGAAAAGCCCTTTGATTTCCGGGTGCTCACCGATAAACGGTGCATCATCCGGCGAGCCGGGGCGCAGGCCGGCCCAATGGTGTTCGATTGGGTACTGCTCCAGCGCCGGTACCAGCGAAACGGCAGCGGAATACAGCGCTTCGCGTGCAGCGAGCGTCGGGGAACTGTCGAAGCCTGTATCTTCTATCGTACTTCCGACCAGAATTCGTCCATTCGATCTGGGAACAAGGTACCGGTAATCTTTGACGATAATTCGAGTTATGAGTCGAGGAGCCGCGGCGAAAGTCACAATTTGGCCCTTAATGGGCTTAATGGGCAAAACCAGACCTGTTGTTTTAAGCAGTCCTCCCGCCCAAGCCCCAGCCGCAACAACGCAGCGGCTTGCCTCAATTGTCCCATGCGTAGCGCGTAATCCGGTCAGTTGACCCCGGCCCCATCTAAAACCCTGCACTTCCTTGCCTTCCAAAAAAATGACTCCTCTCTTTGTCAAGATCGACTGCAAGGCAGACAGAAGCCGCGGATTTTGAATTTGGGCTGCGGGATAACACGTCGTCCGACCTGGGGGCACTTTGAGCGCCGGCTCCATTCGCTGCAGCGCTTCGTCCACCACAATTCTTCTCGGAGTAGGTCCTATCTCATCGCAGATTATCGTCTCCTTATCATCGTCAAGAACAATCAATTCAGAAAAGAGCAGTTCTGGATCCCTACCATCACTGCGGACCAGTTCCTCGACGATACACGGGTATTCGTCTCTGCTGTAACGTACTAATGATGACAAAAATGGATAACGCGCAGGATAAAGAGGCGAAAGGATGCCAGCTCCAGCCCGCGATGACTGCTTTCCGACGCGGTGCTTCTCTATAACAATGACTTTCTCGCCGACTTTTGACAGATACCAAGCCGCAAGAAGCCCGATGATCCCGCCTCCAACAACAACGTTCGGCACTTTTGTCGCGCTTTTTACGGTTTTTTCTGATGGCGGAAATGCAGAGCCTACTTTCATTTTAGACTAATGGGGTGACGAATATTGGCAATTGAAGTGCGGAAATCTCGCATTAGACTTACCTCGTGTATTAGCTAAAACCAGCTATTTCCAATACGGTTCCGGACACAAAAACGGCGATGAGCGTTGGGACAAAAAACGGTTTGAGAATGGCAACGTTTTTTATCTGCCCCTTAGTGCCGTTCGTCTGCGTAATAGCACCGTATATAGAACCGATAGTCGGAAAAAAGATACCGTCAGTCGGTATTCAGAAAAATTCCGGTTTCACGCTTACGGAACTGCTCATCACGCTAATCATTGCAGGAATTCTACTCGGTATCAGTGTACCTAGTCTTGTCAGCTTTGTGCGCTCCAACCGCCTTATAAGTGTTACCAACGATTTCATTACGGACATCAGTTTTGCTCGCAGTGAAGCCCTAAAACGAAGCGCCGTGGCGGGCGTCTGCAGCGGCGGAAGCTGTGGCAGTGGCGCAAGCTGGAATACGGGCTGGATCGTATTTGCCGATCTTGACGATAGCGGGGCCTGGACGGCGAGCGACACTATCTTACGCGCGCGAGACGCTGCACCACCCGAAATGGCCGTAACCGGTTCCGATGTCACCATTATTTACAATCGTCAGGGATTGGCGACAACAGGAACTGGTAACTACACCTTCTGCAACACGGCGCTCGGCAAATCCAAGACCGTCGAAGTAATGGCGGGAGGGCGCCACCGACTGGTGGATGGAGGTTGTTAGTGATCCGAAACCGATACCTCAAAAAGACCCACCGCTATCGTAGCCGCGGCTTCACACTGCTTGAAGTGTTGGTCGCCGTTGCCGTGCTGTCGATCGGTCTCTTGGGACTCGCCATGATGCAGGTGGAGAGCCTCAAGTACAACACGGACGCCTATCTTCGCACCCAGGCGACGATACTAGCGTACGAAATCATCGACCGGATGCGGGCAAACAGCGCCGCAGCAAGAGCGGGCGACTACGTCGCTTCGGTGGCACCGTCCCCCGCTGAAAACTGTGGTGAAACAGGCGGGTGCGCGACCACGACGGCACTCGCCAATTACGACCTTAGCGTCTGGTATTCGCGACTGAACCAGGCACTGCCCCCTGACGGCACTCCCTCGCGAATCGAGCGGGCCGGCAACACGCACACTATCACGATCCGTTGGAACGAACGCGGGATATCTAAGTCGCGCGAATGGGTGATCGAGCTATGAGGGCTAACGGGCGCTTTATAGCGAACAGAGGTTTCAGCATTGTCGAGCTGATGGTCGCCATCACGCTTGGCCTCATCGTTCTCGCTGCCGTGTCAACCGTGTTCGTCAGCAGCAAAGCGAACTACATCACTCAAGACAGCATGGCACGCCTGCAGGAAAGCGCGCGCGTGGCGATGCATCTTATATCGCGGGACGTTCGGATGGCGGGGCACTACGGATGCGTCGATGACGTCGAGAACATCAATAACGTACTGGCAGGCGATGGCGGCTTTGCTTTCGACTTCGAAGTGGCCGTGGAAGGGACGGAGGGCGATACTGGCTTGTGGTATCCGTCAAACGTAGCGACGAATTTTCCTGCGAGCGGCACGTCGGTGACGAGCAAGGTTGTAGGCTGCCCGAACTACGTAGGCGGAAAATGTACCGGCACCGACGCTATTGCCGTTCGCATGGCGGACTCTAGCAGTATTGCGCTCACGGCAGCCATGCCGAATACCGCCGCCGCGTTATTCGTTGCCCCGAATAGCGGTCTTAGAATTGGCGATGTAGTCCTCGTGGCCGATTGCGGCAGTGCTGACCTGTTTCAGATCACCAATGTTCAAGCGGGAACGGGCGGAAACTCGGGCAGGCAGGCAATCGTCCACAATGGAGGTAACAGAGGTATAAACGGAGAAGCGCTATCGCCGGGCAATAAAACTCCCGCCCCCCTTGGCAGAACATACAGCCCACCTGGCGCCGGAATCATGAAGTTTGTCCAGCGTGCTTACTATGTCGGCACCGGCGCCAGCGGTCAGCCCGCGCTCTTTCGTCAAAACCTGGATGGAAGCGGTCGGGAAGAGTTGGTGGAGGGCATTCAAGACATGCAGGTCAGCTTCGGTACCGCGACTTCGGGTGACAGAACGCCTCGAATGTATCTCCCTGCCAACGACGGAGTACTTGGCGCAGACCCAACGAGATGGACAAACGTTGTCAGTGCCCGCGTCACCTTTACGTCCCGTCCGGTAACCGAGGGCGCACCGAAGGTCGAGCCGAAACTGTTCACATCGACTTTTCTCATGCGGAATCTCCAATGACCGTTCCATACATGAACCGAATTCCGTGGGATGTACGTGGAATTGGGCCGTCGCGTCAGGCCGGCGCCGCGCTCGTCATGAGCTTGGTGATGCTCCTCGTTCTCACGATTCTTGGCGTCGCAGCAATGAGTACCTCGTCGCTGGAAGAGCGCATGGCCGGCAACATCCAGGAAGCTACACACGCATTTCAAGCTGCCGAGTCCGGCTTAAATCGGGCGGCGAATACAAGCGGCGTCTTGAGTCTTACAGGGACAACCACCAACACCTGGACATTCGGCAGCGCGCAAGCGCAGGTAACCGTAACGCCCCTGGAGTTTTCCTCTCCCAAACGGGGATCCGGATACAGCGCCACGTCGTTCGACGCGGCCAATTTCGATCAGAGAAGCGCGGGAACCGCGGCCGCCGGTGCAAGATCGATTCTGCATCGAGGTGTCGCGCAGATCGTGCCAAAAAATTGAGGGAGGTTTCCATGAGAAAGCAAAAGCTGCTTACGTCGCTCGCGGTCGCCCTTGGCGCCCTATGTGGGTCCTTCCCACTATTCGCGGAAGACACTGACATCTACTTCACCGATCCATCCACCGGGTCGAGCACCATTCAACCGAATCTGATGCTCATTCTTGATACGTCGGGCAGCATGAACGCCAACGTCGCCGGCACGACGCAGAACCGCGTCGACGTCATGCGGGAAGCCATCAAAGCCATATTGGATGAGACCACCAACGTCAACGTTGGTTTGATGCGTTTTTCCAGCTCCCCGGGCGGACCCGTACTCTATCCCATTAAAGACATCGATGCAGTGGTAGCAGATACCGGCAAGGTCACTATGACCGTGCAGAATGCAACGGATGATGCCGAAGAAAACCGAAGCAGCGGCGCGGTGGCGACGAACACGACTACGCTCCACCTGCATCGGAACGTCGCGGACGGCTATGAAACAATGGTCGGCGTCCGTTTCCGGGACGTTTACATCCCACAAGGCGCGACCATTACCAGCGCCAAAATCGTGTTTCGAGCGGCCGAGTCCGACAGCGGCACTGTGAATCTGCGAATTACTGCGGACGCTTCCGACGACGCACCTACCTACGCCGCACTCACAAATAACATTTCGAGTCGAACCCAGACCACGGCGGCTGCCGCTTGGAATGTATCGGCTTGGGCGCCGGACCTCTCCCAACCCTACCGCGCCGACACGCACCACTACGAGACGCCGGACATTACGAGCGTCGTTCAAGAGGTCGTCGATCGAGCGGGATGGTGCCGCGGAAACTCCATGGCGTTTACGTTCGCCCGTACCGGTACCGATACCGGCGAACGCGTCGCGCGCGCGTACGAAACTTACGGCAGCAATAGCTTCGCATCACCGGTGGCGTCGCTGGTTGTAACCTACGACCCGACCACAGTCCCTGGTTCCAGCAGCTGCCATCAGGTTGTCGCACGCGTATCCCTGGATACGGACGATGCCGAGGAAATCACCAGTTCCGGTTCCACTAATGGCAATATGGCCCTTACGGGCACCCTACAAATGGCCGAAACCGGAAGCTCCCCGAGGAAAAGTCAAGCGGTCGGCATTCGCTTTCAGAAACTGAGGGTTCCCCAAGGTGCAACTATCACGTCCGCCCGCATTGAATTCGAAGTCGATACCACGAATACGTCTTCAACCTCGCTGACGATTAAGGGTGAAGCGGCGGACAATACGACAACCTTTACCGGCACCAATAGCAATATCTCCAGTCGCCCAACAACAACTGCCTCTGTTACATGGAGTAGCGTTCCCAACCTAGCGGTCAACCAGAAGCTGGTGTCGCCGGATATTAAAACGATCGTCCAAGAGATCGTTAATCGACCGGGATGGGCCAATGGAAACGCCGTGTCTTTTGTTATTACCGGCACGGGAACCAAAAACGTCGAGTCATTTGATACCGAGCCAGGGGCAGCACCGCTGTTGCGCGTGACCTACAGCTCCAATACAGCACCGGTTGAGACCGTCCGCGATGTGTTAAAAGAAATCGTCGGCGGGATGCGCGCCGAAGGTGCCACGCCGATCGTGGATTCGCTGTACGAGGCAGCGGTGTACTATCGAGGTCAGGACGTCACCTATGGCAAAGTGCGCGGACCTCGAAACTTTACGTTCGGTCGATGGACACGCGTGAGCCACCCGCTCTCCTATACCGGCGGCATCTTGAACCAACCTTCCGGCTGTACCGACGCGGATCTCGATGCGCTGGCCTGTACGACCGAAGAAATCACCGGTAGTCCGCAGTACATCTACCCGATTACCGCCAGCTGCCAACTGAATCACGTCATCTTGCTCACCGATGGCGAGGCGACAGCGAACTCCTCCGCGGGCCTAATCAGAACGCTGACCGGCGCAAGCTCGTGTTCTGGCAGTACCGACGAGGAGTGCGGTCTGGAGCTGGTCGATTTCATGCGTACCAAAGACCAGGATCCGAACAATGCGTTCTCTGGATTGCAAACGGTTACGACTCATACCATTGGTTACAACATCGACAGCAATTTCTTAAAGAACCTCGCTGCCAAAGGCGGCGGTAGTTACAAAACGGCGAGCGACGCGGCCAGCCTGGCCGCCGCCTTCGATGATCTGCTCAACGATGTGCTCTCGAACCCAACCTCGTTCGTGTCGCCTTCGCTGTCGGTCAACGCCTTTAATAAGCTCTTCAATAGAGACGAGGTCTATTTCAGCCTGTTCTCACCGCGGTTACAGACCGCGTGGCCGGGAAATATCAAGAAGTTCAAGCTCTGTGCCGATACGACCAATACGGCCTGTACCTTCGGCGAAGTGCTGGACGCGAACAATGCGGGTGCCGTCGGTACGGATGCCAAAATCAAAGCCACCGCACAAAGTTATTGGAGCGGAGTGGCCGACGGCCCGACGGTAACGCTCGGCGGTGCCGGGTCACAGGTACCGGCATACGGCAGCCGGCGGGTATATACGTATACGGGCACCGCCGACTCACAGTCGCCGCCGGTCGACTTGAGCGGTTCTGCGCATGTAGTGCAGACGAGTAATGCGGCCATCACCCAGGCGATGCTAGGCGCCGTGGACAGCACTGAGCGCACCAACATCATCGACTGGATGCGCGGCCAGGACGTGCAGGACGAAGACAATGACAACAGCACTGTGGACGACCGCTGGCGGTTCGCCGACGCCCTGCACAGCCGACCGTTGACTATCACCTACGGCGGCACGCAAGCCAATCCGGCTATCAAGATCGTCGTCGGTACGAACGACGGCGGTGTGCGGATGATCGACGCGGCGTCGGGTGTTGAGGACTGGATCGTATACCTGCCCGAATTCCTCGATGACCAGAAGGAACTGATGGAGAATGCGAATGGTGCGCATACCTATGGCGTAGATGGCACGCCGTCGGTGCTCGTCGTGGACAACAACAACGACGGCATTATCGATCCCAGCGCCAATGACAAGGTACAGCTGTTCACCGGAATGCGCCGTGGCGGCCGCGATATCTATGCCTTCGACATCACGCCGCCGTCAATCCTGACGACCTCGTCTTCGGTCGGCACGATAAAACCCAAGTTCATGTGGCGCATCAAGGGCGGCACCGGTAGCTTCACCGCCCTGGGTCAAACGTGGTCGCAGCCGCTGGTTGCCACGATCCGAGTAAAGTGTCCCGCCAGCGACGCCACATGTGACGATGGCGATTCCACCACCGCGGACAGCAAGGCCAAAACCGTGCTGATATTCGGTGGCGGCTACGACCCGTCGCAGGACGACGTCATTCCCGCAGGCGAAGACGCCATGGGCAATGCCATTTACATCGTCGATCCGGATACGGGCGCACGCATCTGGTGGGCCGGCAAGACCGGGTCGGGGGCCGACTTCACGCACGACAACTTGAAATACAGTATCGCTTCCGATCTGGCGCTCGTCGACACTAATCGGGACCGCGCGATCGACCGCGTCTATGTCGGCGACACCCGGGGTCAGATATGGCGCTTCGATCTTGGCGATCAGATCGATGGGTCGGCTTCAACACCGGCGCAGCGTAACGGCGGCACTAGCGGCTATGTCTTCGCCGACGTCGGGTGCGAAGGCGGCAGTCGTGCAACCAATTGCAGCGCCACGTCCAATCAGAACCGGCGCAAGTTCTTTTATCGACCGGATGTCGCACAAGTGGAGGATCCCAATCTTTCCAGCAACTCCAAGTATGACCTCGTTACTATCGCGAGTGGTGATCGCGAGGATCCGCTCGATAAATTGACCAAGGCGTTGTCCCAAGAGCCGGTGCACAACCGTCTCTATGCGTTCCGCGACTACAACATCAAGACCGGCGCCCCGGCGACAACGCCGGTACCGATCACCGACTACGTGACGGGCGGCACGCTGTACGATGCCACGCTGAACAAGCTAGGAACGTTGACAGGCATTCCGCTTCAGGACGAAGTCAACATTCTTAGAACCAAAAACGGCTGGTTTATCGATCTCAAAGAATCTTCGACCCCGAACTGGGTGGGCGAAAAGGGTCTAGCAAAGACGGTGATTTTTGGCGGGGTCTTATTCGCCACGACCTACACGCCGAGCACCGGGTCCTCAGCGGTCTGTGCACAACCAGCTGAGGGGACGGGGCGCCTCTATGCGTTGAACTACCTTAGCGGCACGGCGGTTTTCGACTTCTCCGGCGACGGCACACCCGACCGGCAATACCAGGTCGGCGGCGGCATCCCGTCGGAACTGGTGGTCGTCATCCGCGAAGGCGGCGTCACAACGCTTGTGGGAACGAGCGGCGGAGCGGCCGCGCCGGACCTCGACTTGGGCTTCCCGAGATACAATACGTATTGGAAGGAAGAGTAAAATGAGTCGACTACGATTTTATCTGCGAGGCTTCACGCTCATCGAGCTGATGATCGTGGTCGTAATCGTCGGGATACTGGCTGCCATCGCCTACCCGAGTTACAACCGGTACATGATCCAGAGCCGACGTGCCGACGCTCAGGCAACACTCTTGCGAATAGCCGCGGCACAGGAAAAGTTCTTTGCCAACTGCGGCCGGTATTCAAACTCGCTCACCGCGGCGCCGGCGTGTCCGGGTGGCGGACTTCAGGTCGGCAACACGTCGCTCGACGGTCACTACACGCTTACGCTTAACGCGACGGCAACCGCTTTCACCGCATCGGCAACACCGCAGGGGGCCCAGGCGGCGGACGCCGAATGTACGGGGTTTTCCATAAACGAAATCGGCCTTCGCCAGGCGACCGGCTCAAACACCTCCCGTTGCTGGCGCAGGTAAGGGTCAGCCGCGCTGAAGCGCGCGCGGCAGTGGGAAGGTAACGCCCTCTGCTTGCTCGGGTTCGTTCTCGGCGAGAACGAACCCGAATGTTTTAAGGTGGTCGACTACTTGCTGCACCAGCACCGGCGGCGCGGAAGCGCCGGCAGTGACGCCGACGTTGTCGACGCCGTTAACCCAATGCGGCGCAATATCAGCGGCTCCCTCAATCAAAAACGCCCGCGACCCACACGTGCGCGCGACCTCACACAACCGATTGGAGTTCGAGCTGTTGGGAGATCCGACCACGAGCACCACGGGGCAGCGCTGCGCCAGTCGCTTGACCGCGTCCTGCCGATTCTGCGTGGCGTAACAGATGTCGTCGCGTTTTGGCCCCTTTATCGCCGGGAAGCGGGCGCGCAACTCGTCGATAATGCGCGCGGTATCGTCGACCGAGAGAGTGGTCTGGGTCACGTACGCGAGATTGTTCGGGTCGCGGACCACGAGCCGGTTGACGTCCGCTGGCGTCTCCACGAGGTAAATTCCGTCGTGTGCCTGCCCCATCGTGCCCTCGACCTCGGGGTGACCGGCATGGCCGATCAGTATGCATTCCGTGCCGTTCTTTCGATGGCGCACGACTTCCATGTGCACCTTAGTGACCAACGGGCAGGTTGCATCGAATACCATCAATCGTCGCGCCGCCGCCTCGCGGCGCACCGCCTGCGAGACGCCGTGCGCACTGAAGATGACGGTGGCGCCGTCCGGCACCTGATGCAACTCGTCGACGAACACCGCGCCCTTGGCGCGCAGACCGTCGACTACGAAGCGGTTGTGTACGACCTCGTGGCGCACGTACACCGGCGCGCCATATAGCTCAAGCGCACGTTCGACGATTGCGATAGCGCGGTCGACGCCGGCGCAGAAACCGCGGGGATTGGCGAGATAGACTTTCATGATTCGTCGCTCAGTTAGGCTGGTTGCACCGTCAAAATCTCGACCTCAAAGATCAAATCATAGCCGGCGAGCGGATGCGAGAAGTCGACGTATACATCGGTCGGTGTGACATCCGTAATCGTTCCAGGAATTTCTTCGCCCGAGGGCAACTCGAAACCGACGACGAGCCCGGCCTTCGGCTCCAGGTGTTTCGGAAAATCGTCACGCGGAATTGCGTGCAAACCGTCGTTGTTGCTGGGACCGAACGCGTCGATACAGGGAATTTCGAAACGCCGTGTTTCGCCGACCTGCATGCCGAGCACACATTGCTCGAACGCCGGCAATAGATCGGTCCGGCCAATCACCCACTCCGCTGGCGCTTTGTCTTTGGTCGTGTCGACGACCTTACCGCTCGCCAAGCTCAACGTGTAGTGCAGCGTTACCCGATCGCCCGATGCCACGCGCCGATCCGTTGCGGCGCTACGCATGATGCTGATGCGACTTTGGTCTGAATGCATCGATCAACAAAACAACGGCGCCGACCGTAATGGCCGAGTCGGCGATATTGAACGCCGGCCAGTGCCAAGTGCCGTAGTAGACGTCGATGAAATCGACGACGAACCCGTGCAACACGCGGTCGATCAGATTGCCGACGGCGCCGCCCAGAATGAGCGACAGGCCGT
Source organism: Gammaproteobacteria bacterium (assembly GCA_046565865.1). Taxonomy (GTDB): domain Bacteria; phylum Pseudomonadota; class Gammaproteobacteria; order Acidiferrobacterales; family Sulfurifustaceae; genus JBKHXU01. Next base: position 16,086 of record JBKHXU010000041.1, read on the forward strand.
ACCCGACCCACCGATCCTGCAACCGCCACAACATGACCCCAATCAGTATGGACGCGAGCGCCGCCACCGCCATGAAAAACGTGTTTTGCCAGCCACCGGCGTCGCTCATGAAGCCGAATGCGGCGCCGGTATTGTGCACCAGCGTAAAACTAAGAAACGGGGCAACGGATATGCTGCCCTTGATCAATACCGTAGCAGCCCAGTATTTCGTCAGCTGATCGCTAATCAGGACAGCAAGCGCAATCAGTAAGTGATCTCGTTTCATAAGTATCGGCGCGTTTCCCCTGCGCCCGCGACGTTGACAACACAACGTCCGCAGAGCAATGGATGGGACTTGTCGATGCCAACGTCCGCTCGATAGTGCCAGCAGCGCACGCACTTCGCGTGCTTCGACGCCGCGACTAGTACGTGCAGACCCGGAACATCCGTTGCGATAGCGTTCGTCGGTTTGGCATCAACCGGATGCAGACGCACCGCCGAGGCAATGAACGCGAATCGAAGTTCATCGCCAAGTTTTGCCAGCTCGCGTCCCATCTCTTCTGCCACGTACAAATCGATCTCCGCATTCAACGACGAACCGATATCGCCGGCGACCCGCACCCGCTCCAGTTCTTTGCTCACCGCCTGGCGCACGCGCAGCACCTCATCCCAAAACTTGGGCTGGGCGAGCGGATCCTCTTGCGGCGCCGCGGGCAACTGGTGCCACGAGGCCAAAAAGACCGACTCGGCATTCGCGCCCGGCAAGTAGGACCAGATTTCATCCGCGGTGAAGCTCAAGATCGGCGCCATCCACCGTACCAAGGCGTGCATCATATGATACATCGCAGTCTGTGCGGATCGCCGGCCGCGGCTTTCGGTCTGCATGGTGTACATCCGGTCCTTCAGCACGTCCAGATAGAAGCTGCCGAGATCGACGACGCAGAATTGGTGCAGCTTTTGATAAATCAGATGAAAACTATAGTCGTCGTACGCAGCGATGATCTCGCGCTGCAACGCCTCGGTGCGCGTTAACGCCCAGCGATCGAGCGCCAGCATCTCGGAAACCGGCAGCGGCCGCGCCGGGTCGAAACCGGCAATATTTGCCAGCAGATAGCGCGCGGTATTGCGAATGCGCCGATACGAATCCGCGGTGCGCGTCAGAATTTCATCGGAGATGCTCATCTCCGCCCGATAGTCAGTGGCCGCGACCCACAGCCGCAGGATGTCGGCGCCGAGCGTTTTAATCACCTTCTGCGGCGCAACGACGTTGCCGCGCGACTTCGACATCTTCATTCCCTTCGCATCGACGGTGAATCCGTGCGTCAACACCGCCGAATACGGCGCCTGTCCAACCATCGCCACCGACGTCAATAGCGACGACTGAAACCAACCGCGATGCTGATCCGAGCCTTCGAGATAAAGATCGGCCGGACGCTTCAGTTCGGTCCGGCGATCGAGCACGCACGCATGCGTCACGCCGGAATCGAACCACACGTCCAAGGTGTCGTGCATCTTGTCGTAGTCGTTCGCCGCATCACCCAACAACTCGGCTGCGTCGAGCGCGAACCAGGCCTCGATACCCTCCCGCTCGACACGCTCTGCGACCGCCTCGAGCAGGCGCCGGGTGTCGGGGTGCAATGCGCCGGTGCGTCGATGCACGAACAGCGGAATGGGTACGCCCCACGCGCGCTGGCGTGAAATGCACCAATCGGGCCGATTCTGAACCATGCCCTCGATGCGCGCCCGCCCCCACTCCGGCACCCACTGCGTGCGGCCGATTTCAGTAAGCGCGTCGGCACGCAGTTTTTCCATCGCAATGAACCACTGCGACGTCGCACGAAAAATCGTCGGCGTCTTGTGGCGCCAGCAATGGGGGTAGCTGTGGGTCAACGTCGTCGCATGAATCAAGCGATCGCGTTCTTTCAGGGTCGCAATCACCGACTCGTTGGCCTTGAGCACATGCTGACCGGCGAACAGTTCGGTATCGGGTAAAAACTTCCCGTCCGCGCCGACCGGGTTTGCGATCGGCAACTGATAGCGTAGGCCGACCGCGTAGTCCTCAAGTCCGTGCCCCGGGGCCGTGTGCACTGCGCCGGTACCGGCGTCGGTGGTCACGTGCTCACCGAGTATGATCGGCACCACGCGATCGTAGAACGGATGCGCGAGCTTGACCCCTTCGAGTGTGCGACCCGCACAACGAGCGACGATGCGAGACGGTTCGGTCGTAAAGCGCGCCAGCGCGCTCTCGCGCAACGCCTCAGCGACTAACACGTGTCTTGGCCCACTTGGCGTCCGCATTTCGACGATCGCGTACTCCAGCTCGGGGTGTACGGCGACCGCCTGATTGGCAGGAAGCGTCCACGGCGTGGTGGTCCAAATGACCACATCGACCGGCGCATCGGGTGTCGCTGCGAGACCCGGACAGCGGCGGCGCAAATCAGCCCCGTCGACGACACGAAACGCGACATCGATGGCGGGCGAATTTTTGTCGACGTACTCGACCTCTGCCTCCGCCAACGCCGAGCCGCAATCACTGCACCAGTGCACCGGTTTATGACCGCGGTACACGTGGCCGTTGTCGATGATGCGGCCGAGCGCGCGGATGATGTCGGCCTCGAACCGAAAATCCATGGTGAGATACGGTCGCTGCCAGTCGCCCAGCACGCCGAGTCGCACGAAGTCCTCGCGCTGGCGTTCAACCTGCTGCGCGGCATAGTCGCGACAAGCCTTTCGAAATTCGGCCGGCGCGACTTGAACACCGGCCTTGCCGATGCTCTTTTCCACCGCGAGCTCGATCGGCAACCCGTGACAATCCCAACCGGGTACGTACGGCGCGTCGAAACCGGACAATGTCTTCGATTTGACGATGATGTCCTTCAGGATCTTGTTAACAGCATGGCCGATATGGATGTCGCCGTTCGCATACGGCGGCCCATCGTGCAACACATACTTCGGCTGCCCCGCGCGCGCCGCGCGCAACTTCGCGTACAGGCCGATCCCCTGCCAGCGCGCGAGGAGCTTCGGCTCCTGCTGCGCCAGATTGGCTTTCATCGGAAAGTCGGTGCGCGGGAGATTTAACGTGTGTTTGTAGTCGTCGGAGCTCACTGCCAACTCTTAGTGTGTGCGGCTGCGTAACGGCGGCGAACGAAAGTACGCGCGCGCCGCGGCGATGTCCGCCTGAATCTGCGTTGCCATTTGCGCCACCGAATCGAAGCATTGTTCGTCGCGCAACTTTTGCCGAAAAACGATACCGATACGCGCGCCGTAGATATCGCGCTCAAAATCCAGCAGATGCACTTCAAGCAGCGGCTTCGTGCCGCCCACGGTCGGCCGGGTGCCGATACTCGCGACGGCCGGCAGCGGCTGCGGCGCCAACCCCTCCACCTCAACGACGAAGATGCCGGCCAACGGATTGCGAAGTCGATGAAGCTTAATGTTTGCGGTGGGTACACCAATCTGGCGCCCGATACGATCGCCACGCACAACGCGTCCGCTCATCCGATACGGGCGCCCCAGCAATGCCTCGGCCTCGACAAAGTCGGCGCGCGCGAGTGCCTGGCGCACGCGCGTGCTGCTGACCCGCTCGCCAGCGATGCCGAACGTCGGCATGCTCGACGCCTCAATGCCACGACGCGAGCCGAGTGCGCGCAGCATCGCCATGTCGCCGCGACGCGCGCGGCCGAAGCGAAAGTCGTCGCCGACGACGACATATTTTGTTTGCAGCGCCTGCACCAACACCTCGTCGATAAATTGTTCCGGCTCGCGTTGCGCCAGTGCCGCTCCAAAGCGCAGACACAGCACGCGATCCACCGGCTGCATGCGTAGCAGTTCCACCTTCTCCCGCAGCCGCGTCAGCCGCGCTGGCGCCGTCGCCGGCTGAAAGTACTCAGCCGGTTGCGGTTCGAACAGCAGCACCAGCGTCGGCACGCCCAAGCCACACGCGCGCTCCGCCAGATGCGCCAACACCGCTTGATGGCCGCGGTGCACGCCATCGAAATTGCCAATCGTGACCGCACAACCCCGGTGCTCGGGTCGTAGATTGTGCAGCCCGCAGATAAGCTCCATGGGATTGATTTTTAACGGAGAACCGGCTCAACCGCGCGTGCTCGCGGCGAGGCGCAAGGTTACCGTGCTTTTGGGATCGAGGTCCAGCGATGCACGCTTCTGCACGCGGTTGCAGTCGGCGGCGAGCCGATGATCAAACGACCGCGTGGTGGTGGATCAGCCGTGCGCCCAGTCGGGGTCCAACTCTTCGACAATCTGCCGCAGTGGCACGCGCGCGGCGTAACCTTCGTGGTACCCGTAGTAGTAACCGATGCGCAGCTCGGGAAACTTCCAGCAGAGATAACCGTCGCCGGTGTCGAAGTCGACGAGCCAGAGTCCTTTCACTACCAAGCCTAGGCGCTCCATCTTACCGACCCAACGCTTGACCACCGCTTCGTACTGCCGCTCCACCTCTTGGATCATCGGGTTGGTCGGCACCATCCCCTCGAGCGTGCGTCGCACTGGTTCCAGTTCTTGATACGACGACTGCGTGATGCGACGCACCAACGGGAACAACGCCTCGGCCTCGGCCAGCGTGAACACGCGGCAATCGTCGCACGCGTTGATCTGATGGATCGGCTGTCGCTTAGTCTTCGCTCTCATGTTGCGTCCGTTTCAAGCGCAGGTGCTGCGGTCTTACGCCGAGCACCACTAGACCTGCACCATACACCACCAAACCGGCCATTATCCAGAATGTAAGTCGTGTAAGTCGTTCGACGGCGGTGGCCGTAAACCACGCGTCCGCGCCCCACGTTCCCCATACCAGAAGCATAGCCATTAATACGGTGGCGCCAATCGTCTGCGCGAGAAAAATGCGCCAGCCGGGTAGTGGCCGGTAAACCTGCTCGTGGCGAAGCATGCGAAACAGTAGACCGGCGTTGATGAATGCGGCCAGTGACACCGCGGCCGCGAGGCCAACGTGCTTTAGCGGATAGACCAGAACAAGACTGAAGACAATATTGGCGGCCACCGAGATAGTCCCGACGCGTACCGGGGTCTTCGTATCCTGACGCGCGTAAAAACCGGGTGCGAGCACCTTCACTAGGGTAAACCCGAGTAGACCAAACGCAAACGCCATGAGCGCTTGCGCGCTCATGAGCACGTCGTGCGCGCCGAACTTGCCGTATTGAAACAAGGTCGTGAGTAGCGGAATCGCCAGCACCACCAGCGCCGCCGATGCCGGCATACCTACAATAACGACCCAGCGCAGCGCCCAATCGAGCAGGTGCGAAAAGTCCTCGGTCGAGGCGCGCGCATGTTTGCGCGATAAGCTCGGCAGTATCACCGTCGCGAGCGCGATCCCGAACACCCCCAGCGGAAATTCCATCAACCGATCGGAGTAGTACAACCACGAAACGCTGCCTGTTACGAGAAACGACGCAAGAAACGTGTTGACCAGTAAGTTAATCTGCGCCACCGATACGCCGAAGATCGCCGGCAACATCAACCGCCCGACCTTGCGCACGCCAGCATGCCGCAGACCAATGCGCGGCCGCGGCAGCATACCGATGCGCTTGAGAAACGGCAGCTGAAACAACAACTGCACCACGCCCGCGATAAAAACACCCCAGGCGAGGCCGACGACGGGTTCCTCCATCCGCGGCGCGAGCCATAATGCGGCGCCGATAAGACTAAGATTCAACAGCACCGGCGTGAACGACGCGGCGCCGAATTTTCCGTAGGTATTCAGCACGCCGGCCGCCAGCGCCACCAGCGATACGAATAGTAGATAGGGAAAGATGATCCGCAGCATCTGCACCGTGAGATCGTACTTGTGCGGATCGGCCAAAAATCCGGGCGCGAGCACCATGACCACGATCGGCGCGGCGATAACGCCAATCAGCGTTACCGCGAACAAAATGACGCCGAGCACCCCGGTTAGCTGATCGACAAAGGCGCGCGTCTCGGCGACATCGGCACGCGCGCGATATTCCGCAAACACCGGCACGAATGCCTGCGACAGCGCGCCCTCGCCGAAGATGCGGCGCAAGAAATTGGGGATGCGGAACGCGGTATAGAACGCGTCGGCCGCGGCGGTTGCCCCGGCGCCGATGAGACCGGCGAAAACCACGTCGCGCGCGAGGCCCGTAATGCGGGACACGAGGGTCATGCCGCCGGTGACGGCGGTCGATTGCAGCAGCTTGCGGCTCACGCGCGGCTTAAAGGACCCATGGCGCCCGGATCATAAGCGATGCCGTTAGGCCCCGCACCGGGATTGACAAACACGAGCGGCTTGCGCATAGTTGCGCCCCTTCGTAATACCAGGTTCACGACGTTGGCCAACACTGCACAAGCTAAAAAGCGCGCCCGGCAGGCGGAAAAACACCGCGCGCACAACACCGCCCGGCGCTCGCTGATGCGCACCGAAATCAAGAAGGTGCTGAAGGCGGTCGCTGCCAAGGATCAAGACGGCGCGAAACAGGCGTACCGCTCGGCCAGCTCCATAATCGACCGCTTGGCTGCCAAAGGCCTGGTCCACAAGAACACCGCCAGCCGTTACAAGAGCCGTTTGAATACGCGCGTCCGCGCTCTGGCGTCCTAGCTCTCGTCCCCGCGCAAGCGGGGATTTCGTTTTACAGCACCACCATATTGTCGCGGCCGATCAACTCCGGCTCGTCGACATACCCCAAAATCGATTCGATCTCATCGCTCGCGTGGCCGATGATGCGCCGGGCATCGTCGGCACTGGAGTTAACGAGCCCGCGCGCCACTAGATCGGAAGAGCGTCG
>JBKHXU010000042.1:0-6178 GCA_046565865.1 Gammaproteobacteria bacterium
TTGGAGATCATCACGCCTAACATTCGTCCAATCTCCACGGTCTCCTGCATCAGGTCGGCGGCAAAGTCCTTGTCCAGCAGTCCCGCTGCTATGCCGATATGCAGCTGGGTACGAACTTCGCCACACGATCCTTTCGCCACCCGCAGGAACTGCACGTACTCCTTGCGCGAGTTGCGCTCGTAATCTTCCGCAATGTTGGACGGAATCGACAACGCCGCGGCGTGATCTGATCCCTGAAACCCCAGTCCCGGTTTTCTCTCAGCTTGCGGTATAGCGTGGCGCAGAGTCGGGAGCTGCGGGTCCATACCTCCAGGTCTTCGAAGGAACCCAACCGTCGCGCCTCGACCCTCGCGCCTCGTCCCTGACTCGAAGTGCGCTAGCGCTTCGAGTATTGCGGCCGCTTGCGGGCCTTGTGCAAGCCGTATTTTTTACGCTCCACGGCGCGCGCATCGCGGGTTACGTAGCCTGCCTTACGCAGGGTCGGGCGCAGGGCGCCGTCGTATTTCATCAACGCGCGCGTAATGCCATGCCGGATCGCGCCCGCCTGGCCGCTTGGACCGCCGCCGGCGACGTTCACGATGACATCAAACTTACCTTCCATATCGATCGCCGCCAACGGCTGGCGAACCACCATGCGCGCGGTTTCACGACCGAAATACTGTTCGATAGTACGCTGATTGACCGTAATGGCGCCTTTGCCGGGGATCAGGCGCACGCGCGCCGTCGATGATTTGCGGCGACCGGTTCCGTAATACGTCTGCACTGCCATGAGTTCCTACCTTGTTGAGCTAAAGCTCAAGCGCTTTCGGTGTCTGCGCGGCATGCTTGTGCTCGGCGCCGGCATAGACCTTAAGTTTCTTAAACATCGATCGCCCGAGCGGATTCTTCGGCAGCATGCCGCGAACCGCGTGTTCGATCAGGCGCTCTGGCTTGCGCGCCTGCACGTCCCTAAAAGCCAGCTGTTTTAGGCCACTTTGGTAACCGGAGTAGCTGTAATAAAACTTGTCGCGGGATTTGGCGCCGGTAACGCGGATTTTGCCCGCGTTTATAACCACCACGTAATCACCGGTGTCGATGTTCGGGGTGTATTCGGCCTTATGTTTGCCGCGCAGACGGCGGGCCACTTCCGACGCAACTCGCCCCAGAACCTTGTCAGCGGCGTCAATGATGAACCACTGGCGTTTGATATCAGCCGGTTTGGCAACGTAGGTTTTCATGGGGGAACCGATCAGCGATGCGTTGAAGGCCGCGCATACTACCGAAGGAAACTAACAGAGACAAGCATTAAGCCGCGCTCTTCAGCGGACCGCGGGGCAAAAAAAAGGCGTAGCCTTTGGAGCCACGCCCGAACCACCACTAGGAGGATGGAGGAGCCGTCACACTTGCGCCGCTCTCGCGTCGCGAAGTACTCTGGACACAGAATTCAGTGCAAGAAACACGCCACATAAAAAAGAATATAATAATTATCTTATATACATGACCGAAGTCAATAGCGGGACCCACGCGAGCGGCGAGCGACGCGATAAGTCTATAACTTGATTATATTTTTAAGCGTTCCACTACCCGGCCGTTGAGCAGATGTTAGTCGATGATTTCGTCAATATCGTGCTTATCCACGTACGTGTACCAGGTCTCCTCGGGGTAGATCACCAAAACAGGGCCCTCACTGCACCGATCTAGGCACCCGGCGGTGTTGATACGTATCTTGCCGGGCCCGGACAGCCCCAGGGATTTGATACGGGCCTTGGCGTAGTCGCGCATCGCTGGGGAGCCGTGGTTGGCGCAGCAGGCCTCCCCGCCCTCTCGCTGGTTGATGCAAAAAAACACGTGGTATCGGTAGTGGGACATAACGGTTTCCGGCAAAACTCGATTATAGGGTTACTGATTCGATAGGCCGATGCTTTCTTGTGACCGGCAATTTGAGACCATAGCGCCAATGAAACCGCCAAATCGAACGCTGAGCCCGCTGGATACTTTCGTCGGCCACGCCGATGCGGTGATGCGTCGCGTTTTTGGGCCCCCACCGACGACCGAGCGGCCGAGCCCGGCCACCGCCGCGGCGGACGGCTCACTGAGCACGGACGACCGCGTGCGCGCCGGGCGATTGATGCGCGTCAATCATACTGGCGAGGTCTGCGCCCAGGCGCTCTATCACGGCCAATCGGTCACCGCGCGCGCGGCGCCGGTGCAGGAAAAACTGGAGCATGCCGCAGACGAAGAAAACGATCATCTCGCTTGGTGTGCGGAGCGGTTGCAAGCGCTGGGGTCGCGTCGCAGCTACTTTGACCCCCTTTGGTATGCGGGCTCGTTCGCCATCGGCGCGGTCGCCGGCGCTGCGGGCGACAAGTGGAATCTCGGATTCTTGGCTGAGACTGAGCGACAGGTCGTAGCGCATCTGGGCAGTCACTTGGAACGGCTACCCACCGCCGACTACAAGAGCCGCGCCGTTTTGGAACAAATGCGGATCGATGAGGCGACACATGCGACGACGGCGCTCGAAGCCGGCGGGGCGACATTGCCCTGGCCGGTGCCAACACTTATGCGGCTTGCTTCGAAAGTGATGACCGAGACCGCGTACTGGATCTAACGCGGCAAACCCGCGACCAGTTTGTCGCGGACCGAGTGCCAACGCTTCTCCCCGAACACCTGCGCAATCACGCGTGGCAACCCCACCGAACCCATCGACAACAATCGATCATGGAACGTGCGCAATGATGTCGCGTCTGCCGTGTCGACCTCCTGCGTGCGCAGCGTGTTAATCAACGCCCAGCCCACCGCATAGCTCATCGGTACCGTCGGCGCACGGCTGTACCAAGTGAGCTCGGCCAACGCGTGCGCGCGGGTAAAGCCGAGGCGCGACACCAAAAGATCGACGGCGGCATCCACCGAGCGCAATCCCATGTGAAGCTCGACGTCGATAACGACCCGCAGCGCGCGCCACAACCGATCGCGCAGCAGGATCACCTCGTGCTCCGACCCCGCCAGAAATCCCTGTTCGAGCATGAGCTGCTCGCAGTAGAGCGCCCAACCCTCGAACAATGTCGCCGATGGATTCAATAGGCGCGGCAGTGAACGCGATGCCTCCTGCATATGCGCGCGCACGAACTGCAAGTGGTGCCCCGGCCATGCCTCGTGCACGCACGTATGACGAATGCCGGCGATATCGTGCTCGGCCAGCTGCGCCGCGTCCGCTGGCGGGGTGACGTAGTAATGTCCGCGCTGCGCCGGGTCATGCGCGGCCGGCTCCATGTACGCCGCGAACGGGATTTGATTGCGCAGAAACGCAGGCGTCTCGACCACCTCCAGCTCCTGACGCGGCGGCATGCCGACCAGATCGCGGGTGCGGACGAATTCCCGCGCGGCTTCCATTTCCCGTCGATAAACATCGAGCAACCTATCCGGCGCGGGGCAACGGCGCCGAATCACGGCGAGCGCCGCGGCCAGATCGGCTTGCCCGGTGAGCGCACGGCAGGCGGCGTCGAGTTCTTTTTGTACGGCGTCGCACAGCGACACGCCGAACGCGCGCAGCGTCTCGGGCGCTATGTCGAGAAAGTGGCGATGGCGCAGCAGCCGCTCGAATCGAGCCGGGCCGCACGCCACATCGCCAGCGGCCACGGGCACCACGTCGGCTTCGAGAAAATCCGTAAACTGCACGAGCGCCTGATCGGCCGCCGCGATTAACGCCGCGAGTTGCGGCGGGCGCCGATCCGGTGGCAACGTTTCGCCTAACGTTCGCAGGTAAAGACCGCCTTCGCGCGCCGCCGCAAGCGCCGACTGGGCCCACAGCGCTGGCACCTGACGACACCGCGGTCGCAGGAACGCCGTCGCCTGTTGCAGATGCGGCGGAATCGCCGCGAGCCGTGCACCCAATGCCGCGGCCGGGTCGGGCACGGCGCGAATGCTGAGCTGGTAAATGGCCTGGATCGGCAGCAGCCGCGCCGGGTCGGGCGTGCGCGGGGCGATATCCAGCAGGTACTCGTTTTCGAGCAGTGCTGCGCCGTGTACCAAATCAAAGTCGGTGCGATCGTCGGCGCTCAGCGCCGCACGATCGATTTCTTCCAGGCTAACCAGGAGCTGATCGTTAAGGCATACGAGCGGTCCCAGATCGTCCGGCAAAAACGGCGTCAGGAGATGCTCATAACCCCAGACGCCGACTTCGACCGCCGCCTCCGGGTGAAACCGGAACCAGCTGCGATAGTACTCCGCGATCACCGCACGAAACTGCGTTTGCGCCGTAGTCACCGCCTACTCGCTCGCGACGATTTCGAAATCGTGCGTAATGGCCGCCGTCTTACCCAACATGATGGACGCCGAACAATATTTGTCCGCCGACAACTCGATCGCATGCGCAACCTTCTTCGCGTCAAGATTTTTCCCCGTCACCACGAAGTGCACATGGATGCGCGTGAATACTTTGGGATCGGTCGGCGCGCGCTCGGCATCGATATGCGCCACGCAGTCGGCGATTTCCTGGCGCGCTTTTTTCAAAATGTGCACGACGTCGAACGCGGTGCAGCCGCCCATGCCGATCAGCACCAGCTCCATCGGCCGCGCGCCGCGATTTTGTCCGCCGAACTCGGGCGAGCCATCCATCGGTACCTCATGGCCACTGTCCGCGCTGCCGACGAAGCTGACGCCGCCGGTCCACTGTATACGTGCCTTCATGGTTGCGTCTCCGTAAACAATGCACTGAGCTTGGCGCCGGGGTCCGGCGCGCGCATAAAGGCCTCGCCGACCAAAAACGCGTGCACGCCGTGGCGGCGCATGCGCGCGACGTCGCCCGGCGCCAGAATGCCGCTCTCGGTAACCACTAACCGGTCTCGAGGGATCATCGGTAACAACGACAGGGTAACCGCAAGATCGGTCTCAAACGTACGCAGGTTGCGATTGTTGACGCCAACCAGCGGCGCATCGAGCGCGAGCGCGCGGTCGAGCTCGGCGGCATCGTGCACCTCAACCAGCACGTCCAATTGGAGCGCGCGCGCGAGCGTGGTTAGCTCCTTCAGCCGCGCATCGTCGAGCGCGGCGACGATGAGCAAAATACAATCGGCGCCCAACACACGCGCCTCGTACACCTGGTACGGGTCGATCGTAAAGTCCTTGCGCAGCAACGGCAGCGTACACGCCGCGCGCGCGGCGCGCAGGTGTTCGTCGGCGCCCTGGAAAAAATCGACATCGGTGAGGACGGAGAGGCAGGTGGCGCCGTGTTGCGCGTAGCTGTGGGCGATGGCGGCGGGATCGAAGTCCGGCCGCAGCACACCCTTGCTCGGCGAGGCCTTTTTGATTTCGGCGATGACCGCAGGCTTGCCGAGCGCGATGCGGGCACGGAGCGCCGCAACAAACCCGCGCGGTGCGGGTGCAGCTTCGGCCGTTGCCCGCGCCGCTGCGAGCGGCGTGCGTTGGGCCCGCTGCGCGACCTCCTCGGCCTTGCGCGCGAGGATGCGCTTCAGTACATCCGCCGGCCCGCTCACGATGCCGATAACTTCTGGCTCAACGCTACCAATGCGCGCAGTTTCTCCCGCGCCGCGCCGCTCGCGATAACCCCGAGCGCCGCCTCGACCCCGGCCTTGATGTCGCGCGCGAGTCCGGCGGCGTAGATCGCGGTACCGGCGTTGAGCACGACGATGTCGCGCGCGGGGCCCGGCTCGTTCGCCAACACGCGCTCAATACGCTGTAGGCTTTCGGCGGGGGTGGCGACGCTCAGTTCCGCGAGCCGGCCGGCGGCGATGCCGAACTGCGCCGGGCTGATTTGATATGTCGTCACACGCCCGTTCTTGAGCTCGGCAACGCGCGTCGGCGCGCCGATGCTGATTTCATCCAAGCCGTCGTCGGCATGCACCACCAGCACGTGCGCCGCGCCGAGCCGCGCGAACACCTGCGCCAGCGGCTCGACCCATTGTGCGCTGTAGACGCCGATGACGTGGTTCGGCGCCGCCGCCGGATTGGTCAGCGGTCCGAGCAGATTAAAGATCGTGCGCACGCCCATCTCGCGTCGCGGCCCGATCGCGTGCTTCATCGCGCCATGGTGCTTCGGTGCAAACATGAAACCGACACCGACCTCGCGCACGCACCGCCCCACTTGCTCGGGCGTGAGATCGAGATTCACGCCCGCGGCCTCGAGCACGTCGGCGCTGCCGGTCTTGCCGGACACCGAGCGGTTGCCGTGCTTGGCCACCTT
>JBKHXU010000043.1:0-7929 GCA_046565865.1 Gammaproteobacteria bacterium
GGGTTCGTCGTCGAGCAGACGCTCGATGACGGAGGGGCGCAGCTTCGCGTTTTTCCCAATGCGCGGCATATCAAGCGACCGATGCCAGCTCGGTGACCAGCTCCAATTCAGACACCATGTGGTCCAGCTGATAGTGCGGGCGCAAGCGTATCTCGCACAGATATTGGCCGGGATTCATCGGATTCTCGCGGACCTTCACGTCCGCCTCGCGCAGCGGGTAACGCGCCTGGTCTTCCCACTCGAAATCTTCGCGGCCGGTAGTGTAGTTGAGCAACCATTCGTGCAAAAACTTCTCGCACTCGAACACGGTGACGAACGAACCGACTTTGTCGCGGAACATCACTTTAAGATAGTGCGCGATACGCGAGCCGCAAAAAATATGCTGCAACATTGTCGATAGCTTGGCGTTGACCTTGGAGTCGCTCGGACCGACGAGCTTCGACTGTTGCACGGACTGGTTGTTGTAGAACGCCGCGAACGGCGCTTGATAGCACTGGCACAGCGGGATAAACCCGAGATCGCTCAGCTCTTTCTCCACCGTGTCGGTAACGACGACATCGGTGACGGGCTTGAACGCGACACCGTTGGGATCGGTTCTAAACCGGTCGACCGGCAGCGTGGTAACGAGTCCGCCCGCCAACTGGTTGCGCGGTACCCCACGGATATGGCCGAACCAACCAACGGTGGAGAACTCGCGGATCAGTATCGCACCGAACGCATAACAGCCATTGCCCCAAAGATATTGTCCGATGCCCGCACCCACTTGTTCGTGGAAGTGAACGCCCTTGTAGGTTCCCGCCTCAACGGTATACGGCAAGCGCATGAGCGTCTTCGGCAGCGTCAGGCCGACGAAGCGCGAATCGGGCTTGTCGCGCAGGCTGCGCCAGCGGATGTATTCGTTCTGGGTAAAAATATTGGCAATATTGATCGGCTGCCCGAGGCCAGCGAAATCCTCCAGACCGAAGAACCGGCTCGATACCGCCGCGATGAAGGGCGAGAACGACGCGGCGGCGATCTGGGACAGCGCTTCGAGCGCGGAGATATCGTCGTACGGGTGCTCCGCCGACGGCTGATGGCTGATCTCATAGTCGCCGATCAACGCGCCGTACGGCTCGCCTCCCGGCATCCCGTATTCTTCGCTGTAAACCTTGTGAAACAGCTGGCTTTGGTCGAACTCGAGCGCACGCGTAACGTCCTTCACCACATCCGCCCAGCTGGCGTCGAGGACTTTCACCTTAACGCTGTGCCCCTCGTCCGCCTGTTCGACCAGCATCCACAGTCCACGCCAGGACGCTTCAAGTTTCTGGAACTTGGGATGATGCAGGATGTGATTCAGCTGCTCGCTGATGACTCTGTCGATCTCGGCGATCTGACGCGTCATAGCGTGTGCGACGCCGTCTACGGATTCCTGAAAACAAGCCGGTATGCAATTGACTATCCAATACCGCAGCGCCGCATCATCGTCGCGCGTGGCGAGGAACTGACGCAGATCGGTCACGCTGGGCAATTGCGCCAACGCCTCGATCAATGCGATAGATAGACCCGGTGCGGCACCGGTTCCGCCGGGTACTTGCCGCTGTGGTGAGGAGTCAACCATGCCTTTTCCGGCCCGAATCCGCCCGTCAACGCCGCGCGTTACGCGAACCGCCGACCGGCCCGCTATCCGGACCCCGCTCCCATGAAGCCGGCGACGCGAAATCGCCGGCGTTATTATCCCGCCTTGGGAATCTTCGCTACCAAGCGCAACGAGGCGGTAAGCTCCTCCATTTGTAGCCATGGACGCAGCCATGCGATCGCGCTATATGCGCCCGGCTGACCCGGAATCTCCTTCACCTCGATGGCGGCCTCGGCGAGGGGGTAGCGCGCCTTCATCTCGGCGCTTGCACCCGGGCTGCCGTTGACGAAGTTGGCGATCCATTTGTTCAGCCACTGCTCCGCGTCCGACGCCTCCATGAACGAACCGACCTTGTCGCGCGCCATGACCTTGAGGAAGTGCGCGATGCGGGATGTCGCCATGATGTAGGGCAGCCGCGCCGAAATTTCAGCGTTTGCCGTCGAGTCCGGATCGTCGAATTTTTTCGGTTTCTGCGCGGTTTGGGCCCCGAAGAAAACGGCGTAGTCGGTATTCTTGTAGTGGCACAGCGGCAGGAAGCCGAGCTTGCTCAATTCCGCCTCGCGGCGGTCGGTGATACCGATTTCGGTCGGACACTTCTGATCCATGTCGCCATCGTCGCTCATGAATACATGGCTCGGCAGGCCTTCCACCTTGCCTCCGCCTTCCGCGCCGCGAATGCTGGTGCACCAGCCGTTCTCGGCGAACGCGCGCGTGAGTACCGCGCCCATCGCGTACGACGCATTCATCCAGCAATAGTGATCGTGCTCCTGGCGCAGCGGACGTCCGTCGGCGCTGACCGGCGCCTCCTCGAAGTTGAACGCCTCAACCGGCGCCGTTTCCTTGCCGTACGGCAGGCGCGCCAGTACACGCGGCATCGTCAATACGACGAAACGCGAGTCCTCGCTGTCGCGGAAGCTGCGCCACTTGATGTACTCGCCGGACTGGAAGATCTTCTGCAAGTCGCGCGGTTTGGACAGTTCGGTAAAGCTGTCGAATCCGAACATCTGCGGCGCCGCCGATGCGATAAACGGGCAGAAACTGGCGGCTGCGATATTGGACATATTGGTCAGCAGATTGACGTCGTCCGGGTGCGCGGAAAACTCGTAGTCGCCGACGAGCGCGGTATACGGCTCGCCACCGGCGCTGCCGAATTCGTATTCATAGAGCTTTTTGAACAGCTGGCTCTGGTCGAACTCGACCGCCTTTTCCAGATCGCGTGCCAGTTCCTTTTTGCTGATATTGAGCATGCGGATCTTCAGCTGATTGCTGGTCTCCGTATTACTCACCAGATGATGCAACCCACGCCACGAACCCTCGAGCTTGCGAAATTTCTCGTGGTGCATGATGGCGCTCAGCTGCGCGCTCATGGCACGGTCGAGCGCGGCGATGGCGGCGTTGATGGTGACCGTCAGGTTCTTGTTCCACGTTACGGTGCCCTTCAACGCCTCCTGCGTCAGGGCACGCAGCAACTCCTCGGTTTCGTCGCGAGGCGTCTGCTTGGTCGCGGTAATGGCCTGCTCCAGGAAACCGACTTCTTCCGTTTTCAGTTCCTGCGTTTCGGATTGCTGTTTCTTAGTCATACTTTCCCGCCTTTATCGTCACCCTTGTCGACGCCCAGCTCCTTAGAGAGGGCGGATAGCGCTTTTGCGTCTTTCAGCACCTCTTCCAGCAACGACTCGAGCGCGTCGGATCGATCCGCCTTGGTGAGGAGATCGCGCAGCTTGTTGCGCGTTTCCATCAGCTTCTTCAGCGGCTCGACTTTTTCCACGATCTTGTGCGGCTCGAAGTCTTCGATGCTCTTGAAGTCGAGTTTGACCGACATTTCGGTGCCATCGCCCTGCAAGGTATTCGGCACTTTCATGGATACCGCGGGCGCAATATTGGCCATCACGTCGTTGAAGTTGTCGCGATCGATCTGCGAAAACTTGCGGTCCTTCAGCGGCTTCTTTTCTTCGTTGTCCCCCGAGTAGTCCCCCATCACGCCCATGACGAAGGGGATTTCCTTCTTGACGACACCGCCGTTGGTTTCCAGATCGTAGGTGATATGTACCCTAGGTTTTCTCACCCGTTTCAACTTGTCATGAATACTGTCTGCCATGGTTTTCCCTCCTAAGGGTACGTCAAGGTCGGCGTGCTGGTTGGTAAACGGCGCTGAGCAGCATTGGCCACGTCCGAAGACAAAGCCATGGGATAGCGATCAGCGTGAAATTCATCGTTCATTGGCGCTGCCTCCCGGGTTTACGCCCGTGAGCGAACCGTAGGTCGTGCGCGAGCCGGAGTCCGGTATCAGTTCATCCATCAGTTCTGCCAACGACATGTTGCCCCAGCGCACCGCCTTTTCGATGATGTATGAAATAGGGGAATGGGGTTCCGTGCGCCGAAAGAACTGCGAGATGTGGTTGAGCTGCTGAAACGCCTCTTGGCGTGACTTGATCGCTCCGCCGGCGATCGCGACCGCACCGCCGCCGGCGCCGTCGGGGACGTATGCCGCTTCGTCCTCCGGCTGCGGCAGCTTGTGTTTGGCGATGTGATTAATTGCGCCCAGTATTTCGCCAAGAATATTAATAATGTTCGCTGTCGGCGGCGCCTTGTGGGAGCCGCATCGCTCCGTTAGCAGCTGTCCCAGCTTCCGATATTCTTCCAATGCGTCGCGTACGTCGTCGCGCAGGTTGACATAAAACTCGGTGCTGGACTGCTCCACCGCCTTGAGCACGTCGTCCAAGGTGAAGCCATTCTTGGCGATTTGATCGGCGCGTGCCTTCTCGTCCGTAATGCGTTGCGCCTCGACCGCCTGTTTGTACTGCCAAAATGCAAATGATCCAAGTTCGCCCGCCTGTGTAATGGCGGTGGTGCGGATGGGAGCGATCAGCACCCCTTCCGCGCCCTCCCCGTTCAGTCCGGTCAGCGCGGCGACGCGCGTTTCGATACCGTCTTCATCGGGCAGTGGATAGATGCCGTCCCAATACTTCTCGATCAGTTGCCGGATAAGCGCGAACCCGTCACGCAGACCGGCAAACCCGGACTTGCGCGTAAGACACTCGACATACCAGCACGCGATCTCCAGGTCCTTGCTTTGGCGTTTGAGAACATTGGGGGCGTGCTCGCATACGACGCGCCAGTGCTCGTCCGCCTCGGATTTACCTTCACTGAAGAGATGACTCCGCTCCGCCGCGCGTGCGGCCTTGCGCGCGTCGCGAACCAATGCGTACGCCGCGGTCGGCGACGCATCCTTTCTAAGATCGACACCAACGAGGTTATCAGCGGATACGGGCTCTACTAAGCCGCTGATGTCGATAACCTGTGGCGATGGCATGCAGTCCTCCCTACTCCTTTTATTGCATTCAACCTGGTGTCTAAGCGGATAGTTCAATCCGGCCGTTGTCGGCGAGCACTCGTGATCGAATGAGACCTAGTCCTACACTTAGTATTCGTATCTTAGCCAATCCTTGTAATACGCCGGGCGAAACGCACAAACCCTGAGATCGTGCTAACCAAAACCCTTGGTTTCATTGTAACCGCCACAAAAAGCCTGTCCAACTGTTTAATCTTTCTAAACTTTCTCATATTCGACTGTTTATACTTGTTCTAACTCGCCCGAGGTTTCCGTCGCGGATCTATCGAGAATCAATAACTTGATTGGCTCCGCGACTGACGTTACGAGGGTAAAAACTCCACCGGGATTGTGACCGTAAAGGGCCCACCTTCGCTTACCCCAAAGTCGAGTTGCCGCACCCGGGCGAGCAGCGAGGCCTCCAGCTCCGGCGCGTTCAATTCGTTGGATTTCACCACGACATCCGCTACCCGCCCGGAAGGCAGAATCGTGATGACGAGCACAATTTTGCCCTTCAGTCCGGGGTTGTTGCGGCGCGCACGATTATAGAGGGCGTACAGCACGCTTTTGTGGCGATCCATTACGACCGCAACGTCCTCTTCCGCCCGCCCTTTGCCTTTCCCAGCGCGATTGACGCCAAAGGCGGATGTCTTGCCGGTGCCAATCTGACCCTTGTCTGTTAGCAACGCCGCGACACGTTCACTGCGCCCATCGGCCAACTTGGTGGGTGCGGTGGTGCCGTGCTGCAATACTTGTCGGGGTCCGCCGCTTGCAGTTCGCCTACCACCCTCCGCCGTCAATATATTGGTGTCGATCGTCGCCACTTGCGTGCCCGCGGCAGAAGTCGTGACTCGCCGCGACGCCATCGCGCTAATGTCCGAACTGTCCGCGATCTTGGCGAGCTCACCGGCCAGCGCCCCAAGTCCTTTGTTCTGCACTTGCTTTCGTGCCTGCTGTTCGGCCCGCGTTAAAGGCTTGCGCTCTTTTGTTACGTCCGGCTTCACCGCCTCCGGCTCCGGCGCTTTCACGACCGGGGGCGGGGGTGGTGCCTGGCGTTCGAGCACGAGCTTGGCCAGGCGCGGCGGCACCTCGGCCTCCTGTCGGTCGACCTTGGGCAGCGGCAGAAACGGCATGATGACGCTCAGCAGCACGAAGAGGATCAGCAGCCGGCGTAGGATCGTGCGGAAGCGCCTTTCGTCCTCTTCCGAGACGGTCCAGGGGAGCGCGGCGGAGGCGTAGTACGACATGCGTTATCCCTTGTGTTTCGGCAGCACCGCGAACGCGATGTTGCTGTAGTTCGCGCGGGCGCAGGTGACCATGACTTTCTTCAGCAACTTATACGGGATTTCCTTGTCGCCCATTATCGTGACGTCCTTGCCGGCGCTGCCGTTGGCGTCCTGAATGAGGGCGCGCCCGGCGTGGTACTCGAGCTCGGCCTTGAGCGGCTCGATGACGTCGGTGTCGGCGCGCAGGGCGTCGGCGATCAGGGCCACGCGCCGGCCCTGGACCACGATGTCGTCCCGGCTCACGACCACGACCACCGTTTCCTTCGGCATCTGCTCGGCGGTCGATTCCGGCAGCTTTACCGCCTTGGGGCTCGGCAGTATCTCGATGTCGGAGGCGTTCGCGAGCAGGAAGAAGATGAGGATGGTGAAGATGTCGATCAGCGACACCAGGTTCAAGTCCACCATCATCTTGTTGCGCTCGCGTCGTTCGGCGCGGCGTTCGCGCGGCGAAACCATCATGACGCAGCTCCTTTCGTGGCCATCGCCGACCCGCTCGCGCGCGGCGCGTCGCCGACCGCGATTTCGGGGAACAGCTCGACGCGCTTGCCGGTGGCGTCGCGCACGCTGCGCACGGCGTCCATCACCTGCACCAGCGTGTCGTACGCGGTGTCGGGTTCGGACAGGAGCGTTGCGTCGAGCGTGTCGGGGAAGCGCGTCTTGATCTGTTTCATCAGTGCCGACAGCGCGGCGTAGTCGTGGCCTTGCGCCGTCGCGTCAATGCGCTTGATGAGGCCGGTGTTACGGTCGGCCACCTCCAGCGCCTGGGGGCGGATGATGACCTCGAGTTTGAGCTCGTTTTTAAGGTCGGTCGGCCCGCTGGCCGCGGCCGGCAGGTTCAGCTCCAGAATCGACAGGCGCGAGAACACCACGGTGGTCAACAGAAACGGCACCAGCACCACGATCAGGTTCATGAATGCGGTGATGTCGAGTCCGGCCGCTTCCCGGCGCCGTCGCCGTTTGCGGTAGTTCATCTTAGGTCCCCATGTCGGTCTTGACGCGTTCGACGATGTTGAGGAACTTGACCTTGGCCATCTCCAGGCTGTCCACCACCTCGCTCGTGCGTGCCTGCAGGTAGGAATGGATCAGCAGGAACGGGATTGCCACCATCAAGGCGAAGGCGGTGTTGTTCATCGCGATCGAGATACTCGCGGACAGCAGGTCCGACTTCTCGGCGGCGTTGACCACCGCTACCGCGGTGAACGCCTTGATCAGGCCGATGATGGTGCCGAGCAGGCCGATCAGGGTGACGACGTTGGCGAAGGTGGCGAGATAGTGGGTGCGCTTTTCGAGGCGCGGCACGACTTCCATCATGCCCTCCTCCATGGCGGCGTCGATGTCTTCGCGCTTGCGCGTGCTGCGCATGCGCCCGAGGCCGTAGTTGACGATCTTGCCGATGGCGGTGTCGGACTTGGCGACGACTTGCGCCACCTGTTGCAGCTTGCCGCTCTTGAGCAGCGGCGTCAGTTCGTCCCACAGTTTGCTGTTCTGGCTGCGCGCGCGGCTGATGTAGATAAAGCGTTCGATGGCGATCGCCAGGCCCAGCGTCATGATCAGGATGCTCGGGTAGATGAATACCCCACTGTCCTGAAAGAACTTTACGACGGTTGCGTAGGTGTCCACTGCTGTTCTCCTCTAAACAAAGCCTAAACGAAGCTCCCTTCTCCCTTAGGGAGAGGGCCAGGGTGAGGGGCTTAAAA
>JBKHXU010000044.1:0-31739 GCA_046565865.1 Gammaproteobacteria bacterium
GCATCACGTCGGCGACGTGCTTGGCCCATTGCGCGAACTGCGGCACGCCGAATACTTTTTCGCCGACGGCGCGCTGCATGTCCGACACCAGCATCACGCCCATCTCGCGCTGCGGGAAGCGGCCGGCATAGTCGAGGATGTGGCCGTAGACCTTGGCCTCGTCGCCCGTGCCCTTGGCGCGGATCGCGCGCCCGACCAGCGCCGAGGCGACGGCATATTGTAGATCGGTCTCTTTGGGCACCGGCCCGGCGTTGCCGTTAATAATGGCATCGATGTCGGGCAGGCTGTCGAGGTTGTCGATGAATGCCTTGAGCTCGATGCCCGCCGCCGGCCCGACGCACGCCTGCAGGCTGCCGAGCAGGAGGTCCGGCTGCTCGCCGAATTTGGCAAGCGCGCGGTGCGCGAACTCCCACGAGCGCGGGCTCGGAAACGCCACCGGGTTGTGCGCTGGATCGAAGTCGAACAGCAGCTCCGGACGAAACCGGAGAAACGCAATTAGACGCTCGTCGATGCCGTGCGCGTAGGCCCACGCCACCCAGTCGTCGAGGTGGGTCTCGACCTCGAAATGCGAAAAGCGGTTGGCGAGCGGCGCTGGCATGCTGTAGGTCACGCCGCGATCGCCCTGACGGTTGCCGGCGGCGAAGATGGCCCAGCCGGGCGGCACCTTGTACGCGCCCAAGGCGCGATCGAGGATCAGCTGATACGCCGAGGCCGAGACCGTGGGCGCGGCCGATGTGATCTCGTCGAGAAATAGGATTCCGTCTGGCCCATGGCGCTTAACGTCCGGCAGCATCGCCGGTACCGCCCATTCGACGACCTCACCGGTGCGAAACGGGATGCCGCGCAGATCGGTCGGCTCCATCTGCGACAGCCGGATATCGATCACCGGCACGCCATGGCGTTGCGCCACCTGCGCCACCATCTGCGACTTGCCGACGCCGGGCGGGCCCCACAACATCACCGGCGTATGATGGCCGCTGCGCGTGCTTTGATATTCGCGGTCGAGAACGGCCAGGATCAGCGCTGGGCGCATACTTACTCCAAGTTCGAGTTTGAGACGTGGGCACGAGCGACCGTCGGAATTTCCTCTCCGGTGGGAGAGGGGGTGGCGAAGCGGTTCTAGCGCGTAAATAAAAGTATAAGGGCCATGTGCGGGGGCGTCCATGTCAGTCCGCGCGACGATGGTCAGGTCAAGCCCGCGTGGACCGCGTGGCGGCGCGCGGCAAGAATAGGAACATGGGCGAAGAGATTGCCACCAGCCGTTTTCGTACCGAGGACTACGCCGAGTTCCGTGCGCGCCTGGCGCGCGAGACCGAGATCCTCGCGGAATGGCTCGCGCACGATCGGTTCCGGCCCTGCGCCACCGTCGGCGGCTTCGAGCTCGAGGTGTGTCTGACCGGTGCCGATGGTCGGCCGGCGGCGGTCAATGAGACGCTGTTGCCGCGTATCGACGCACCGGAGGTAGTCCCGGAGCTGGCGCAGTTCGATATCGAGATCAACGCCGAGCCGTGCGTGCTGCACGGCGACGCGCTCGCGCGGCTGCAGGCGAATCTCAACGCCACCTGGACCCGCTGTGTCGAACGCGCGCGACCGCTCGGCGTCGAACCGCTCCTGGTCGGCATCTTGCCGAGCTTGACGGAGGCAGAGCTGACGCTCGCGCAGATGTCACACCAGACGCGCTATCGCGCGCTCAACGAACAGGTATTCCGTTTGCGCCAAGGGCGCCCGATCGCGCTCGAGATCGAAGGGCGCGAGCGGCTGCGCGCGGTGCATCACGACGTGATGCTGGAGGCGGCCGCCACCTCGTTTCAGATTCACATGCAGGTCGCGCCGCGCGACGCGGCGGCGCTGTATAACACCGCGATCGCGTTGTCGGCGCCGATGGTGGCGCTGACCGCCAACTCGCCTTATCTCTTCGGCCGCGAGCTGTGGGCCGAGACGCGCATCCCGCTGTTCGAGCAGGCGGTTGAGACCGGCGTTGGCCAGAGCGCGGCGCGGGTCACACTCGGTAGCGGCTACGTTGACACATCGCTGCTCGAATGTTTTCGCGAAAACCTCGCGTGCTACCCGGTGTTGCTGCCGGTGCTAAACGACGCGGCGCCGCAGACGCTGCCGCATTTGCGGCTGCACAATGGCACGATCTGGCGCTGGAACCGGCCGCTGATCGGGTTCAACGCCACCGGCGATCCGCAGTGGCGCGTCGAGCACCGGGTCATGCCGGCCGGTCCGAGCTTGATCGATACTATCGCCAACGCCGCCTTCTTTTTCGGGTTGGCGCGCTACTACGGCGCGCGGCCCGAGCCGCTGAGCGGTCGCCTTGGTTTTGCGCACGCGCGCGATAACTTCTACCGCGCCGCCCGCGACGGGCTGGACGCCATGCAGCGTTGGACCGAGGATTCAGAAGTGCCGGTAAGCACGCTGTTGCGCAAACGGTTGCTGCCACGCGCGCGCGACGGTCTAATGCTGATGGATCTCGATCCGGCGGATGTCGATCTCTATTTGGGCGTGATCGACGCGCGCGTACGCGCCGGGCAAAATGGCGCGGTATGGCAACGCCGTTATCTTCGCCACCATGGTTGTGACATGCGCGAGCTGACGCTCGCCTACCGCGAGCGCCAGCGCGGCGGCGCGCCGGTACACGAGTGGGACATTTGATGCTGACGGTATTGGATCATCTGCCGCCTGGGCTGCTCGGCTGCGAGGCGGCGACGCTCGCCGATGTCCTCCCCGGTCCGACGCTTATCCATTTGCACGGGCGCCGGCAGCCGCCGCTGTTCGTTTCGGTGCTACTGCACGGCGATGAAGATACCGGTTGGTTGGCGGTGCGGCGGTTGTTACGCGAGATGAGCCACGTCGAGCTGCCGCGCGCGCTGTCACTCTTCATCGGCAACGTGCGCGCGGCGCGCGCACGCCAGCGCATGTTGCCGGGTCAGTTGGACTACAACCGGGTGTGGACGACGGTCGATACCGCACCGGAAAATGCGGAACAGGCAATGACCCAAGCGGTGTGGCGCGCGATGCGCGAGCGTGGTGTGTTCGCCAGCGTCGACGTGCACAACAACACCGGACTCAATCCGCACTATGCGTGCGTGCGCCGGCTCGATAACGCGTTCTTGCAGTTGGCGACGTTGTTCAGCCGCACCGTGGTGTATTTCACCAAACCCGACGGCGTGCAGGCCGAGGCGTTTGCACGATTGTGCCCGGCGGTCACGGTCGAGTGCGGTCAACCGGGGCACGCATACGGCGTCGAGCACGCGGCCGAGTATCTCAAGGCCTGCCTGCATCTCGCCGCGATCCCGACGCACCCGGTGCCGGCGCACGACATCGATTTGTATCACAGCGTCGCAGTCGTGAAGGTGCCGCCCGAAGTCAGCTTCACGTTCGATTCCGACGCCGCCGACATCCGTCTCGCGCCCGATCTCGACACGTTGAACTTCCGCGCGCTGCCGGCGGACACCCTGCTCGGGCGCGTGCGCCCCGGCGCCGGCGCGCGCCTGGCGGTACTCGACGAGCACGGGCACGACGCCGCGGCACGTTACCTGCGCGTCGTCGACGGCGAGATTCGCACCACCGTTCCGGTCGTGCCGGCGATGTTCACGCTCAACCCGCGCGCGATCCGCCAGGACTGTCTCGGCTATTTCATGGAATCCGCGGCGCCGCGATCCGGCGGCTGAGTTGTGTCGGCCGCGCTCGCCAGTTATCGTGAAGCGCGCATTGTTTTGGGAGCGACGATAGGTTGGCGGCAATGGTTGGAGTGTTGAGTTATCTGGTGCCGATCGTCGGTTTCCCGTTCGCGATCGTGGCATTCCCGATGGAGCGGCACAAGGAGCGCATGAACGCGGACGAGCAACGGACTTGCGCCGCGCGCCGCGAGTTGATGAACGCCAGCGGGTGTGTCGATGGCGCATTCCACTGACGGCGTTATCCCCTTTGCCGGCGCCGCAAAAGACGGGCTCGGCATTGCCCTGTGGCAGGCCGACGGCACCGGGCCCGAGCCGGCCGCCGCCGGCCATGCGTTCGACACACCGGTCGGTCGCATCAACTCTCACTACTACATCGCCTCCCGTGACTACGCCGGTATCGATCCGCGCGCCCGCGGGGCGCTGGCGGCGCGGGCGCCGCTGCGCGGATTTGCGCACCTCGCCGCGGCGCTGACCGCGGCCGGACTCGAACCGGATGCGCTCATCATCCGTTTGCCGCTGATTACGCCCGGCGCGGATCGAGAGGGGATCGAGTGGCGCTATCGCGACGGGGTCGAGACGCGCCATCTGCGCCCCTCCGGCCCGATCCCGCTGCGCGTGAACGGCGAGCCCGCGCTGCAGCTTGCGGTAGCGCGATTGGTGTTGACCGAAGACTACCGCGGCGCAACGACATTCGCCGACGCGCGGCTGTCGCTGACCTCGGATCCATTCACCGTGACACCCGTTTCCTCGGCGCATGATCGAGCGGCCGCGGTTGCGCGCGCGATGGTGCAGGATATCAACGGCCGCCAGCTTCGCTTCGTCGTGGATCGACTCGTGCTGTTACCGGAAAAGTTCGGCGGCAGTGGCCGCACGCACGGGTACTTCGCGGAGATACCGGCGGCGCGGTTGGAGCTTGTTGTGACCTAGCGCCGCTAGGCAGGAGTGTTCGGCGCTTACCAGCGAGGACGATGCGCAGTTACAGAAGTGATTAGAATTCCTCTCGTGTATTCCGCATGTCGTCGACTATGCTTCACAAGGTCTTTGGTTTGTGTCACGGCCTGTATGTATGGGAATAACGATGGGGGGCTCGATCGGAAGCGCGATAGAAAACGGCATGGCTGCCTTTCGGAACTTGCAACAGACTTAGTGTCCCGACGCTAAGCCATTGCCCACCGCCTTGAGCGGGCGTGCGGCTTCTTCTTGCAGTTGCAGCATCCACAGGCGCGCGTAGCTGCCGTTATGCGCGAGCAGTTCACTGTGGGTTCCGCGCTCGACGATGCGGCCGCCTTCCATGACCAGGATTTGATCGGCGTCCATGATCGTCGAAAGCCGGTGGGCGATGACGAGCGTAGTGTGGTGCGCGGCGATCTCGCGCAATGCGGCTTGGATCGCCTTCTCGGCGATGGAGTCGAGCGCGGAGGTGGCCTCGTCGAACACGAGGATGCGCGGGTTCTTCAGAATCGTGCGCGCGATGGCGACGCGCTGCTTCTCGCCGCCGGAGAGTTTCAGGCCGCGCTCGCCGACGATGGTGTCGTAGCCCTTGGGCAGCGATTCGATGAAGTGGTGGATGTGCGCGTGCTTCGCCGCCTGGATGATCTCCTCGCGCGTCGCGTCCGGGCGGCCGTAGGCGATGTTGTAGTAGATCGTGTCGTTGAACAGCACCGTGTCCTGCGGCACGATACCGATGTTGGCGCGCAGGCTTTTCTGCGTGACCTCGCGGATGTCCTGCCCGTCGATCAGGATGCGCCCGCGAGTGGCGTCGTAAAAACGGAACAGCAGGCGCGCCAGCGTCGATTTACCGCCGCCGCTCGATCCGACCACCGCCACCTTATGCCCGCTTGGGATCTCGAAGTCCACGTCGTGCAAAATCTGTCGCTCCGGATCGTAGGAGAAATCGACGTGCTCGAAGCGCACCTGCGCGCGCGTCACCACGAGATCGGGCGCGCCGGGCGGATCGCGGACCTCGGGGTACTTGTCGAGCAGCCCGAACATGCGCTCCATGTCGGCGAGCGAGTGGCGGATCTCGCGGTACACGAAGCCCAAGAAATGCAGAGGCATGTACAGCTGAATCAAGAACGCGTTCACCAGCACCAGGTCACCGATGGTCATGGATCCGTTCATGACGCCGCGGCCGGCAAGCAGCATCAGCAGTGTAACGCCGGCGGCGATGATAAATGCCTGGCCGGTATTGAGATACGACAGCGATACCTGGTTGCGGATCGCGGCGCGTTCCCATTTCTCCAGCGTCTCGTCGTAGCGCCGCGCTTCGTAGCCTTCGTTGTTGAAATATTTGACCGTCTCATAGTTGATGAGGCTGTCGATGGCGCGGGTGTTGGCCTTCGAATCCATCTCGTTCATCGTGCGCCGGAAAATCATGCGCCACTCAGTAACCCACAGCGTGAACACGATGTAGACCACCAGCGTCGCCAACGTGACGATGCCGAACCAGGGATCGTATTTGAAAAACAGGATCGCGGCGACGAAACCGATCTCCAAGATCGTCGGCAGGATATTGAACAGCGTGAAGTTGAGCAGGAACCGGATGCCGGCAGCGCCACGCTCAATGTCGCGCGATACGCCGCCGGTTTCGCGTTCGAGATGAAACCTAAGGCTTAAGTTGTGCAGGTGCTCGAACACCTTGAGCGCCACGCGTCGAATCGAGCGTTGCAGTACCTTGACGAACACCACGTCGCGCAGCTCGCCGAACAGCGAGTTGCCGAGGCGCAGCAGACCGTAAGCCAGAAACAACGCCACTGGCAGCGCCAGCAGCGCCTGTTTTTGCTCGAAGCTGTCGACGATTTCCTTCAGCACCAGCGGCACGCCGATATTGGACAGCTTGGCCGCCACCAGAAACGCGAGCGCGAGCAGCACCCGTCCGCGATATTCCCACAAATAGGGCAGAAGGCTCTTGATGGTTTTCCAATCGTTGCGATTGGACGGGGGATTGCCGTAGTGACGCGTGCGCACGCGGAAACGTTTCGATTGAGTCAGGGGCGATTCTAACCGAACGGCGCTGCGATCAGAACTCGCGGGTCACTAGTTAGTCGCGATGTCGCGCAACATGCCATCGGTGATCCATTGCTTGAGCCATCCCGCGGCATGTGTCGCCGCCTGTGCCGGCTCGATCCATTCGCACAGCCCCTCACAAACCGCGGCGAAGTCGCGCCCGGCGCGCACCGCGTCGAGCGCCCATGCCTCCGGTGTTGGCAGCGAACGGAAGTAGGTGCGCAGGTCCTGGCGCCACACGGCCCAGGCGATTGGATGCGGCGCGCGTTCGGCGGCGGGCACCGGTGTGCCGGCGTCGGCCGCGTTCCAGATAGCAACGGCGTTCCAATGAAGATCGAGCCGGATGAGCGAGGGATGCGGCCGCAGGCGCATGCCGGCCCACTGCTCGGGCGGGAGTGCGGCGAGCGTGTCAATCGCGAGCACCGTGGCGTCCGGCGCGTCGAATGCCTCGGTCAGCGCCCAGTCGAAGGCGGCGAGCTCGACCAGCACAGGGCGAACGTCATAGCTGGGATTGCGCGCGAGAAAATCGGGCAAGTGCCGGCCGAAGTGGCGCAGCGACGGGTGGGTGGACGGATGCGCGTCGATGTAGGCGCGCGCGATATCGGCAAACTCGTTGCCCACGAACGCACGCAGCGCGACGTAGTCGGTCTCTAGCGCTTCGATCAGCCGTAGCCGGTACGCCTGCGCGTAGATCGCGAGACGTTCGCCGGCATCGCTGCCGGTGGCGTCGATAGCGCGCTCGATATCGCGCGCGCCGCGCACGACGTAGTCCTGGAACTGGCGTTGCAACCGGACGAGGTCGCTCACGATATCGCCACCGGATTCGGCGAGCAGGCGCGCTCCGCCACCACGCGCGCGTGCGCGAGCTCGTCCACCAACGTCGCGAGCGGCGGGATGTGGTCGTCGCGCTCGATCATGGTCGATACCGAACCGAAGCGGCGGCACGCGTGCGCGTACAGCTCCCACACCGCGTCGATTACCGGCTCGTCGTGGGTATCGATGATGTGGCTCTCGAGGTTTCGATGCCCGGCGAGGTGGAATTGTTGCACGCGCTCGCGCGGCACGCCGTCGATATAGCGCCGCGGATCGAAGCCGTGGTTGAAGCCGCTGACGTAGACGTTGTTGATATCGAGCAAGATGAGACAGTCGGCACGCCGCGCCACCTCGCTCAGAAATTCCCACTCGGTGAGCGCCGAGTCGGCATAGGTGACATAGCTGGAAACGTTTTCCAGCAGCAGTTGGCGGCCGAGATAGTCCTGCACCTGGCGCACGCGCGCGGCGACATGCGCGATCGCCTCTTCGGTGTAGGGCAGCGGCATGAGATCGTGCAGGTTGGTGCGATCGACCCCGGTCCAGCACAGATGATCCGAGATCCACGCCGGCTCGACGCGTGCCGCCAGTTGTTTGAGATCGCGCAGATAGTCGGTGTTGAGCGGATCGGTCGAGCCGATCGATAGCGATACGCCGTGCATGACGAGCGGGTAGCGCTCGCGGATGCGATCGAGATAGTGCAGCGGTTTGCCGCCGCCGACCATGTAGTTTTCGGAAAGTATCTCGAACCAATCGACCGGTGGGGCGTCGGCGAGGATGGCGTGATAGTGATCCGGCCGCAGGCCGAGTCCGAAGCCGAGATAGGGTAGTGAATAACTCATTATGGTGTGACTGCCCCCACCCTAACCCTCCCCGCGCAACGCGGGGGAGAGAATAGGAGGGGGAAGCGAAAACAAGGGGGCGGACACCCCCCGGTTTACACAGGCGTTACTTCTTGGCGACCTTGCCGCCCTTGTCCTGACAATCCTTGGCGGAGGTCTCGGTCATGCCTTTGCCTTTGCACTCATTCTGACCCTTGCAGGCGTTCGTCGCGGTGGCGCAGTCGCTCTTGCCCTTGCACGCGTTGATGCCGACACACTGCACCTTGCCTTCGTGCTTGGCGGCGACGGCGGGAACGGTTGCGGTCGCGAACAACCCGGCGGCGGCGGTGGCGAGCGCGAGGCCCGTTATCTTTTTAGTATTCATGAGCGATTACTCCTTGGTTTAGTTAGTTAGTTCGTGTGCAGGCGATGCCGTTACCTGTCGATTTCTTTGGAAGGGAGGTGATCGTTTGGTTCCCATCCGCGCTTATTGTGGATGACGGTGACAGCGCGGGTGTCTACGATCGTCACTCCAAACCGACCGCCAAGCGGTCGTTCCGAGCATCCGCGAGGAAGCTTCCGCGGACGAAGTGGTGCTGAACGGAGGGAGATTTCTCGCTGCGCTCGAAATGACAGAAAGAGCAGCGTCCCTAGTGCACCAGCCGCTTGTACTTGATGCGATGCGGTTGTTCCGCGTCGACGCCCAGGCGGCGTTTGCGATCGGCCTCGTAGTCGGCAAAGTTGCCTTCGAACCAGACGACCTTGCTATCGCCCTCGAACGCCAAAATGTGTGTGGCGATCCGATCCAGGAACCAGCGATCGTGCGAGATGATGACGGCGCAGCCGGCGAAGTCGAGCAGCGCCTCTTCGAGCGCGCGCAGGGTTTCGACGTCGAGGTCGTTGGTGGGTTCGTCAAGTAGCAAGAGATTCCCACCGCTCTTCAGCAGCTTCGCCAGATGCACACGGTTGCGCTCACCGCCCGATAAATCCTTCACAAATTTTTGCTGGTCGTTGCCGCGGAAGTTAAAGCGTCCACAGTAGGCGCGCGACGGCACCTCTTGCTTGCCGAGCAGGATGTTGTCGTGCCCGCCCGAGATTTCCTGCCATACGGTCTTGTCGCCGGCGAGCGTGTCGCGCGATTGATCGACGTAGGCGAGTTGCACCGTCGGGCCCACGCGTAGCTCGCCGCTGTCCGGCTTCTCCGCGCCTGCGATCATCTTAAACAAAGTCGTTTTGCCGGCGCCGTTCGGGCCGATGACACCGACGATGCCACCGCGCGGCAGGTTGAAACTCAAATTATCGATCAGCAGCCGGTCGCCAAAGCTTTTGCTGACGTTCTTGGCCTCGACCACCAGGTCGCCCAAGCGCGGGCCGGAGGGAATAAAGATTTCTTTGGTTTCGTTGCGCTTCCGGAATTCCTGCGACGCCATTTCTTCGTAGCGCGCGAGACGCGCCTTGCTCTTGGCATGGCGGCCTTTGGGGTTGGTGCGTACCCATTCCAATTCCTGCTTCATGGTGCGCAGGCGCGCGGTCTCTTGCTTTTCTTCCATCTCCAGGCGCTTTTCTTTTTGTTCCAACCAGGAGGAGTAGTTACCTTTCCAAGGAATGCCATGGCCGCGATCGAGCTCCAAAATCCAGCCGGCGACGTTGTCGAGAAAATAGCGATCATGCGTCACGGCGACCACGGTGCCGGGATAGTCGTGCAGGAAGCGCTCGAGCCACGCGACCGACTCCGCATCGAGATGGTTGGTCGGCTCGTCGAGCAGCAGCATGTCCGGCTGCGAAAGCAACAGCCGGCACAGCGCCACGCGCCGGCGCTCGCCGCCGGAGAGCTTGGTCACGTCCGCATCCCACGGCGGCAGGCGCAGCGCGTCCGCGGCGATCTCGAGCTTGCGCTCCAATTCCCAGGCGCCGGCGGCGTCGATCTTTTCTTGCAGCTTCGCCTGCTTTTCGAGGAGCTTCGTCATCTCGTCGTCGCTCATCGGTTCGGCGAACTTCATCGAGATGTCGTTGAAGGCGTCGAGCAGTTTCTTGGTCTCGGCCACGGCCTCTTCGACATTGCCACGGACATCTTTTTTAGGATCGAGCTGCGGTTCCTGCGGCAGATAGCCGATGTGGATACCCGGCTGTGGCCGCGCCTCGCCATCATGGTCTGTGTCGACCCCGGCCATGATGCGCAGCAACGAGGATTTGCCGGAGCCGTTCAACCCGAGCACGCCGATCTTGGCGCCGGGGAAGAACGAGAGCGAGATGTCCTTGAGAATTTCGCGCTTGGGCGGCACCACCTTGGACACGCGGTGCATGGTGTAAATGTATTGGCCTGACATAGGGGCCGAAGGATACGACAAACTGCTAAAGAATGCCTAGCGCGCCGCGGACATGCGCCGCGGCTCGCGGGCTCGTCAACGGGTCTTGCTTTGGCTTTTGGTTTGGGCCGTGGCCCACTGGGGAACCGAAATGTCGGACGACAGCGTCGTCTCGCCGGAGAATTCGTAGTCGGTTGCGGCATCGGCCTGTTGGAAGTAGTTGCCTTGGGCATAGTCGACGCCGAACGTCCATAGCGACGACAGGATCTCCGCCGATTCCACGCCCTTGGCGATGGTCTTTTTCTCCAGCGACTTGGCCACCTCAAGCACCGCTTTGAACGACGCTTGATTGACCGGATCGCGGCTGATATTGCGTACCAGCGCGGCATCGATCTTGAGGTAGTCGACCGGCAGATCGCGCAGGTAATCGAGCGCGCCCATCGATTTGCCGAAGTTGTCGACGCAAAACTTCGCGCCGATACGTTTCAGCGTGCGCAGAAAACTCGCCGCTTCCTTCGGTTTGCCGACGATGGCCGGTTCGTCGATCTCGAACACGAGGCTCTGGGCGTTCGCCTTGTATTGCTTCAGGGCGGCCTCGAGCACGGTCAGCAGCTGTTCGTCGGTGATGGCCGCGGCGCAAAGATTGACGAAGAAGATCGGTTGCCGCCCTTCGGCCACGAGATCGGCCAGCGCCTGCACCGATTGCTTCACCACCCAACGATCGATCGCGACCGCCTGGCCGCTTTGTTCTGCCGGCGGCATGAACTCGCCGGCCGCGATCAGTTCGTTGTTGCGGCCGGTCATGCGCACCAAGACCTCGAAGTACTCTGCCGAGTCGCCGTGCAGGCTGATGATCGGCTGATAGGTAAGTTGAAATCCGTCGTGCTGCAGCGCGTGCTCGATGCGATCGTGCCAATCGCCAGGGCCTTTGCGCGCCGCCGCCGCTGGCGCGGCCGCTGGTGTGACGGGGGTAGCGGCCGGGGTCGGCGTGCTTGCCGCGGGCGGGGACGCCGGCGCCGCCGCTGGCGCGGCGGTTGCCGCCGGCTTGGGCGGTTCCGCGGGAGCAGCGGCGCGATACATCGACGCCAACAATTTCTGGCTGTTCTCGGCCGCGGCGTTGATAGGGGCGCTCGCGATGCGGAACGCGCAGTCCACGGTATGACCGCCGTCCGTGAAGGTGGTGTTTTTCAGTGCCTTGTCGACGCGAGCACCGCGATCAGTGAGCATGCGTTCGTCGACATCGATCAGCAGCGCGACGAACTCGTGGTCGCCGAAGCGGGCGAGCGTTACGCTGTTGCCGAGCGCCTCGCGCAGCACCTTGACCGCCTTCAGCAGGAACCGATCGGCCGCCGCATGCCCCAGCATGTTGTGCACGTGCTTGAGTTCGTGAAAGTCGATATAGATGGCACCGCTGTGCTTGCCACCGGCCTTGGCCTGCTCGATGGCCTTGGCCAGCTCCTGCGTGATGTAGGCGCGATTGTAGAGTCCGGTGAGCGGGTCGTGCTGGTTGAGATACTGAAGCTTGGTCTCGACCGCCTTACGCTTGGAGACGTCCGTGATCAAGAGCTGCGTGCACTGTTCGCCGTTGATGGTGATCGGCGACAGTGTCACCTCGACGTGCAGCTTGGCGCCGCTCTTGCGCAGCGCGACGAACTCCTGCGGCGCGCCGCCCCCGTCGCGGTGTTTGCGCATAAATTCCTTGAAACGCGGCTGATCGCTCTTGTCGATCAGGTTCATCACCGGAATGCCTTCGAGTTCGCTGAACTCCTGATACTCGAAGATATCGAGGTAGGCACGGTTGGCATCGACGTGCATGCCGTCCTGGCTGTAACACATGGCCTCACGCGAACCCTCGACGATAGCCCGGTGTTTGTTCTCGACTTCCTTCAGCGTCTGCGTCGCGGCGCGATACTCGCGGCGCTCGGCGGCAACGGTCAGCTCGCGCTCGATCGCCGGCACGAGCCGCGCGAGTTGGCCTTTGACGATCACATCCTGAGCGCCGGCGCGCATGATCTTAACTATGTCCGCATCGCGGATCGCGCGCGTTACAACCAGGAACGGTACGGCGATGTCGGCGCGACGCAGCACGTCGTGCGCCACTGCGGCGCCGAAGTGCGGCAGCGTGTATTCCGATAGAATGACGTCCCACTCATTTTTTTCGATCGCGCTCTGGAACGACGCGAGGTCCTGTACCCGGTGCGACTTGAGCATGAAGTCGCCGTTCTTGCGCAGCGTGGTCAAGGTCAGTTCGGTATCGTCGGGCGAGTCGTCGATGACGAGCACGCGCAGGATTTTCTTATCGCTCAAGAATTTTTTCCGTCCGTTCGAGACAACTTCATGTCGGAATACCCGCGCTCCCTGGCGCGGCGTATAGGCGTCACTATACCCCAGCAAGAGAGCCGTCACTGGGCTTCCTCGAAACCCTCGCCTTACCCGTGGCCGTTCGTTCGAAGTCTCCGGCTTTTTCGCTCCGCAATCCTGCTCCGCGAAAAAGCTTAAGACGGGTCATCCTGGCCCGCCCGTTCGCCGGCGCGAAGACACGTTAAGTGTCTTTGCGAAGTTCCCGGCTCACCCCTTAGAGTGTAGTCGGGGCTGTCCGTTTTTCCGCGACCGGCGCAGGCGCCGATTCGTCGGCAAAAGCGACCAAGTGGTCCGCCTGAACGTTGATGCCGACCTGCTCGCCGACCGCGTGGTCGGCGTGGCTGGGAAACAGCGCCAGCAGGTGGCCGCCACTTGGTAGGCGCAATGTATATAGTATCTCAGCGCCCTTGAATGCCTTGTGCACGACTTCGGCGCGCAGGCGGCTGGCCGCGTCCGGCACGATGTCGTCCGGGCGTAGCAGTACCTCGACGCGTGTCCCTTTCGGCCATACATACGCGCGGTTACCCCGGTACACCCCGATTTCGGTCTCGATGGTGTCGGGCGCGAGCAGGGTGCCCGGCAAAAAAACGCCCTGGCCGATGAAGTCGGCGACGAAGCGGCAGTTGGGTTCGTGGTACAGATTGTATGGCGTGTCCCATTGCAGAATGCGCCCCTCGTGCATCACGCCCACCTGATCGCCGAGCGCGAACGCCTCGTGTTGATCGTGCGTGACCAGCACCGCGGTGATGTCGTGGCGTTTGAGGATATCGCGCACCTCGGCGCTCAAGCGCTCGCGCAGATCGACGTCGAGGCTGGAGAACGGTTCGTCCAGCAGCACCACATCGGGCCTGGGCGCCAATGCGCGCGCCAGCGCCACGCGTTGCTGCTGGCCACCGGACAGCTCGTGCGGATAGCGTCGCTCGAGTGCGCTCAAGCCAACGGTGCGCAACGCCTCGTCGACAATCGTGCGTCGTTGCGCCGCGTCGACGCCGCGCACGCCGAAGCCGATGTTCTCGGCCACGGTGAGGTGCGGAAACAGCGCGTGATCCTGAAACACCATGCCGAGCCGCCGCTGCTCTGGCGGCAGTGTAAACCCCGGGCGCGATACCACGCGCTCATGCAGCAATATTTCGCCGGTCTCGATCGGTTGGAAGCCGGCGATCGCGCGCAGCACCGTGGTCTTGCCGCAACCTGACGGACCGAGCAAGCAGGCGATGGCGCCATGATTGACGCGCAGCGACAGATTACGCACCACCACAGTGTCGTCGTAGCTGCAGCGAATGTTATTAAGTACTAGCAAGGGGTCGCGATCGCCGACTTGGTGTGCCGCGAACATAACTCAGGCGCGCGATGGTGGAAAGCGCTAAGGAAATTCTGATTGATTCAAAAACCACTGTCATTGCGCGCCGCGAAGTATCTTTAAATGCCGGCGCAGTAGTTTGAAGATTGCTTCGTCGCTTTGCTCCGCATTTACACTTCCGCGGGAACGACGCGGACCTCAGGCGCGAGCCAGCAAGAGTTCGAGCAGCGCCTTTTGCGCGTGCAGCCGGTTCTCGGCCTCGTCCCACACCACACTCTGCGGTCCGTCGAGCACCTCGGCCGTGACTTCGTGACCGCGATAGGCCGGCAGGCAATGCATGAAGATCGCATCCGGTTTGGCGCGCGCCATCAACGCGCGATCGACGCGATACGGCGCGAACACCTTGGCGCGTTCGGCCTTCTCGTGTTCCTGACCCATGCTGGCCCAGGTATCGGTGACGATGACATCCGCGCCGGCTGCCGCCTGTTGCGGGTCGTTTGTCAGTTGTACCGCGTCACCGGCGGCGGCGACGATCGCGGCGTCCGGGGCGTAGTTTTTCGGCGTCGCCACTGCGAGCGTAAAGCCGAAACGCATGGCCGCCTGTATCCAGGAGTGGCACACGTTGTTGCCGTCGCCGATCCAGGCCGCGCGCCGACCGGTAACGTCGCCGCGGTGCTCAATCCAGGTTTGCATATCGGCGAGCAACTGACACGGGTGGTGCAGCTCGGTTAGTGCATTGACCACCGGTACCTGCGAGTTTGCCGCAAAGCGCTCGACCATCGCGTGTTCATTGGCGCGAATTACAATCACGTCGACCATGCGCGACATGACGCGCGCCATGTCCTCAACCGGTTCGCCGCGATCGAGATGCGTATCGCGCGGACTCAAGAACAGGCTCGACCCACCGAGCTGTGCCATGCCGGCCTCGAACGACACGCGCGTGCGCGTGGAGGACTTCTCGAAGATCATGGCCTGGGTCCGGCCCGCGAGCGGTGCGTGCCGTTCGCCGGCATGACGCATGCGTTTGAGTTCGATGGCGCGCCGCACGAGTGCCACCAGCTCGGCCTGGCCGAGATCGAGCAGCGTCAAAAAATGGCGCGGCGTCGTCACGGCGCCGCGACGAAGCCGCGCACAAGCTCGGCGACGGTGTCGACCGCTTGGTCGGCCTCGGCGTCGCTGAAGATCAGCGGCGGCAGCAGGCGCACCACGCGTTCAGCGGTGACGTTGATGAGCAGGCCGCGTTCGAGCGCCTGCGTGAGCAGCTCCTTGCACGGTCTTTCCAGTTCGACGCCGAGCATCAGACCCAAGCCCCGCACGTCGCGCACGCCTTTGACATCCGCCAAGCGCTCGCGCAACCGGGCGAGCATGCGCGCGCCCAGTGCGCTCGCGCGCTGCGGCAGCGAACCGGTCTCCAGCGCATCGATGACGGCGAGCGCCGCACGACACGCGAGCGGATTGCCGCCGTACGTCGATCCGTGATTGCCCGGTTGAAACACCTGCGCCGCCGGCCCGCGCGCGAGACAGGCGCCGATCGGCACGCCGTTGCCGAGCGCCTTCGCCAGCGTCATCACGTCGGGCACGATGCCGGCGTGCTGATGCGCGAACCATTTACCGGTGCGGCCCATGCCGGTTTGGATTTCGTCGAGCATGAGTAACCAGCCGCGCTGATCGCACAACTCGCGAAGTCCTTGGAGATAACCCGGGTCGGGCACGACCACGCCGCCTTCGCCGAGCACCGGTTCGACCAACACCGCCACCACCGCCGGATTGTTGTCGCCGACATGGCGCACCGCCGCGAGATCGTCGTACGGCACGCGATTGAAACCGGCCACCAGCGGCTCGAATCCCGCTTGGATCTTGCGATTGCCGGTGGCGGTCAGCGTCGCCAACGTGCGCCCGTGGAAGCTGCCTTCCATGACGACGATGGCGGGGTTGAGTATCTCGCGCTTATGACCGTACAGGCGCGCGAGCTTGATCGCGGCCTCGTTCGCCTCGGCGCCGGAGTTGCCAAAGAACACCGTGTCCATCCCGGCCAGGCGACATAGATGTGAGGCGAGTTGCTCTTGCAGCGTGATGCCGTACCAGTTCGAGGTATGGACCAGTTTGCCCGCCTGATCGCACACCGCCTGCGTCACCGCCGGATGCGCATGTCCGAGTCCGCACACGGCCACGCCGGTAAGCGCGTCCAGGTACTTGCGGCCTTGTTCGTCCCACAGCCAAGCCCCTTCGCCGCGCGCGAAGCTGACCGGGAGCCGGGCGTATGTCTGCATCAGGTGCGTCATCGTCTGTACGTATAAAAAGAATAAAGGCACCTGCGCCTAAATAGACTGGCCGTCCCGCATACCGCCGGTGACCGTCGATTCAGGCGCAAGGCGCCGAGTGGATAAAAAGGCATTCTAGTCATTCATGTTCGCGACGCAAGCGCCTCGGGTAATCAGTGCTCGCGGTAGTCGGAATGACAAGCGTGCCAAAACGCCGAAGCCCGGCAGTGCCGGGCTTCGGGGTACCACGGAGGCGTGGGGGTTAGGAGATTACGCGCGGCAATCCATGCGGGCCGGCCACCATGAAGAACAGCATCGGGATCGAGAGCATGGTGTTGGTGCGTGACGCCAGGAACGCGACGCGCGCTGCTTTCGCCTTTTGCGCGTCGGTCGCCTCAACCAGGCCCAGCACCTTCTTTTGGTTCGGCCAGATCAGGACCCAGACGTTGAAAAGCATGATGGTGCCGAGCCAGGCGCCGAGACCGATGGGGGCGGCGGTGCCCTTCAGCGCGAATGCGTTGCCAAGGCCGATGCCCGAGCGTTCAAGATACCAGGCGCCGGTGAGCCAGGTAACGACCGCGGCCCAGCGGAAGAACAGCAGCGCGCGCGGCGCGATGTGCTTGGTGATGCCCGCGGCCGTGCCGTCGGCCTTCGCCGCGGCGACGCCGGGCACTTGCACGAAGTTGAAGTAGTAAAGCAGGCCGATCCACATAACACCGGCGAGGATGTGCAGCCAGCGATCGATTATCAGTTCCATGTTTCCCCCAGGTTCGTTTGTTCGTGTTAGCGCAGGAAGTTGACGGCGATGACGTACAGGATGACCGTCAGCACCAGACCCGAGATGATGGTGCCCCACAGCGAGTCCAAAGGATTCTTCATTGTTTTCCTCGTCGTTGTTCCGGTAGTGGCTCAACCGAACCGAAAAGCGGGCGCTAGGTTAGAGCAGAAACCAAGGGGTTTCAAGGCATATAGTAGGACTCAATGGCCTCGGCCCAGGTGCTCGTATTTTGCGCGTGGTATGGCGCGCTTGTCCGACGCGCGCCACTTTTCATGCTGCTTTGAGTTAGCACCACGATCGGTTGACGTGTGCCGCGCCATGGGTGTCGAATTTGGGCACCGCGAATATCAAGAACGACCCTAGACCGGATGCGGAGCGGGCAACGCGAATGAATAACATCATCACCGCGCATGGCTGCCTCGGATTGTTGCTCGCGCTCACCGTCGGCATTGGCGGGTGTACGAAACAGCCGCCGACAACCGTGCGTGACGAGGCGCAACTGTTTACCGGACAGCAGACGCGCGCAATCGCTTTGCATCATGCATACCTCGTCAAGGATCACGATATCGACTACCGCGTTGTTTCGACTCGCAACGCCGGCGACATCAACCGCTATGCGGAAGCGACGTTCGCCGAGCTCGGCGTCGGCGGTCTCAGCCGCAGTGGGCGTGGACTGCTGCTGGTGATCGATACGGGTCAGGACAAGGTTCGGATGGAAATCGCGCGTGCCTTGGAGGGTGTGTATCCAGACATTTTTGTCGCGTATGTCGAGCGAGATCAGATGGTGCCGTTTTTTCGAGTCGGCCGGGTTGCGGATGGGGTGCTGGCAACCACCGAACTGATCGTCGCGCGTGCGCAGCAGGCGCGCGCCGGCCGCGAGTTTGAGCCCGACGCGCTGGCGCCTGAAACCGCAGGCGGCGGTGCCGTTAACTCGGCCGAAGTCGGCCGCGGGGCGATACCACAGCAGGCTGGTCTGGACGTCCGCGCCGAGGCGTCGCCGGAAGCGACGCTCGTTGCGTACATGCAGGCGATGCGCGAGCACAACGCGCGCCCCGATCTCGACCTCTACACGTCCGACACCCGTGCCGTGATGTCACGGTGGGTGACGACGCCGGCTCAGATGGAGAATCTGTACAAGACCTATTCGAAATGCGCCCCCGAGCCCGCACGCATCGACGAAAGCCGACGCCATGCGGTCGTGCGCTACATGCCGGATCAGCGACTGTGTTCTCCATGGTTCTTCCGGTGGGAGGACAACCGTTGGCGCCTCGACCTCGCTACGCCGCAGCGGGCCATCCGCTTCGGGCGCAACAACGCGTGGCGTTTTGTTGCACCGGTTCCCGAGTACGCGTTTGCCTTCGACGACTGGGCGTTCGATCGCTCAGGCTACGCGTTTCGGCCGCGCTGGAACGTTACGATCGAGACGACTCCGGCGGGAAACATTGTGACTGAAGTCGGCCGCGGATCGCCCGCGGCGTCTCTCGGGCTTTCCGTTGGTGACAAGGTGATCGCGCTCGACGGAGCAGAGCCCGTGGATCACACGGACGTCATGCGTTGGCTTGAATCGGTGCCGTCCGGGGCGGCAGTCGCGGTGCACGTTGACCGCGGTGGTGAGCGTATCGTCCTGCGTGGTTACGCGCCCTGACAATACGCACCGTTTCATGAATATCGGAAGAGGCGATCGGTGGGCGCTGTCTATGAGGCGCGTTTACCGGCCGTTGCCAACGGCCGAACCGGCTCAATGTCATGCCGTTGGCGAAGCCGATCGTCGCGCTCGCGCAGCAGCCAGTAGCTGATACCGAGCGCGAGGATGACGCCGGCAAGCGCGAGAATGGTCTGCGCCGATATCTCGCCGGTGTCGAGGATGATGAACTTGCGCGCCAGTGCGAGCATCGCGATGAGCAGGATGGTCTTGACCTGAATGATGCTCTCTTGCCGCGCAACCACTTTAAGAATGGAGTGCTTGAACTCGAGCGCGATTAAGAGCGTCATGATCTGTCCGAACAGGCGCTGGAACGTCGCGTGCGACAGCGGTTGCAACGGATCGTTGAGCACGAGCCGCGCCACCTCGCGTACGAGATCGAGCAACGCGAGCACGATGACGATGGAGATCATGAACGTGAGCGCGAGCGCGACGACCTGCTCGAACCGCTGGTAGAACGTGAGCAGTCCCCAGCCGGCGCGGAGCCGGTCGACGCGTGCGAGCCAGCGATGCACTATCGCTGCGCGCTTCATGACGCTTACTCGTCAGTTAGTGGACGGCGATACGGCGTATGCGTTCCGCGTCGCTCCGCGGCAAGCGCACGGTAATGACGCCGTGGCGGTACACCGCTTGCGCACGGCCGGCATCGACCTCTGCCGGCAACGGGATGCGGCGCTCGAACTTTCCGTAAGCGCGCTCCATGACGTAGTACGTTTCGTCGCCCGCCTCGCGCGCCAGGCGTTTTTCGCCGCGCAAAACGAGATCCCCGTTTTCGACGAATACCTCATAGTCCTTGGGTTCGAGGCCGGGCGCCTCCAATCGAACGATGATTTCACGATCGGCCGCGATCACTTCGCCCGCCATCAATCCCCAATGAGGAAAGTAAGCGGGCAGATCGGCGTCGATACCCCCGTTTTCCTTGCGCACGAAACGGGTTAATGCCCCGCCGCTGCGTTGCCACAACTCGCGCCAACCTTCCGCGAGGGACGACCAGGCGCGGGCCAACCCGCGCTCCACATTTCGACCCACGCGGCTAAGACTCGTTTTGACGTCCATAAGCCCTCCTGATACGTGCAATCGATGTGCGCCATGGAAATAGGTCCGCCGCCGGCGGAATTCAAGTGGGTCGCCGGTTGTTCAAATCTTCCCAAACGATCGCAATCGCGCTCTCGGCACAAGGCGTGTCGGAACGGCGAGCACAGAAAACCCTCAATCGAGCATGGGCGTCAGTGTGACCAACGTTACAGACGGACCTTCGAACGCGTCTCTATTCTCGTCGCCGCTCGTGGTTCGGCGTGTCGTGTTCGAACCTCGGCCAATCGTGACCAACACAGGGGGCATTCGATGAAGCGACGGGAGTTTTTGCGCATGGGGACACTCGGCCTTGTGGGCGCGGCCGGCGGCTACGGTCTGTTGGAGTGGACGCCGCGCGCGCACGCCGCCACCGTGACGCGCACGTTCTACGTCACGGAAGGTTTCATCCGGCAGCCGACCGGGGTCGACGTGTATTTCCGTGGATTTAGCAGCAGCGGTACGGTACTCGATGTGCCGGCCAAGCCCATTACGGCGCAAGAGGGCGACACCATCGTCATCAACATCTACAACAATCTGGGTACCGCCCACAGCTTCGTGATCGATGGCGTGGTGGACAGCGGCACCATTGCCGCCGGTACCTTCAAGAGCGTGCAGTTCACCGCGCCGAAGGCCGGGACCTACATGTTCTACGACAAGCTCAACGCGCCGTACAACCGGCTGGTGGGATTGCACGGCGGTCTGGCGGTGATGCCGGCGGGAGTGAGCGATCAGCTTTACGTCGGCAGCCCGAAGTTTAAAAAACAGCTGTTTTGGATATTTAACGAAATCGATCCTGTATGGCATGGCCGCGTGCGTGACCGGCTGACGCCGACTACCGATTTCAAACCCTACTACTTCACCATCAACGGCTTGAGCCAGCGCCCGCCGGGGGCGGCCGGTTACGGCGATCCCAACGTCGACGCCGGTTACAACCCGGACACGGCGCTAAAGGGCATGATCGGCGACCGCACCTTGATCCGGGTACTCAACGCCGGCATGTGCTCGCACTCGATTCACTGGCACGCCAACCACGTGGAGTGGCTGACGCAAAACGGCGCCGTGCGCAGCGCCATCTGGAAGAAGGACACCGTGCCCATCGACAACAATATGGGCCGAGTCGACGTCATCTTCCCTTTTGTGGCGCCGCCGGATGCCTATCCACCGGTCACGAAGGGACACTACGTCATGCACCTGCATGACGAGATGACGCAAACAGCGGGCGGCGGCCTGTATCAGTTTGGCGCCGCAACCGCGATTCGCTTCATGTAACGATTTCGACGGAGAGAACCAATGAGCATGCATGGTGGAGGTATGGGTGGTGGTATGGGTGGTGGTATGGGTGGAGGTATGGGTGGAGGTATGGGTGGTGCGTGTTTCGTGTATCCGGATGCGCCGCCGACACCCGGCAAGGTCACGCCCAACGCGACATTCAATCGTGCGACCTATATGAATGGGTCGGTGAGGATGGATGACGGGCGTAATATCACCGTATGGGGTTTTGCCGACGGCAGCATGGGCGGCATGATGAGCGGTCCGTTCCCGTCGCCACCGATCCGTGTGCGCCAAGGCCAGATCGTGCACACACGTTTCACCAACCAGGGCATGATGTGGCTGCATACGATCCATCACCATGGGATAGAGCCGAGCGACATGAATGACGGCGTCGGCCACACGTCGTTCGATGTGGACGGAACCTATACGTACCAGTGGCGGGCGTCGCAGGCCGGGACGTATTTTTACCACTGCCACACGAACACGGTGCTGCACGCCGAGATGGGGATGTACGGCGTGCTGATCGTCGATCCCAGCGACGGCTCCAAGCGGCCGTTCAACAACGGCCCGCTGTACAACGTCGAGGCCATCTGGGCGGCCGATGAGTTCGATTCGCGCTGGCACTCGTTGTCATGGGACGCCGGAACCTGCGGCGGCGACGTGGGCCTGAACGACCTTCGGCCCGATTATTTCATCATCTCGGGTGTTGACGGCGCGCGCTCGGCGCTGACCGATCCCCGCGTCGCTGTTACCATGAACCGCGGGCAAACGTTGCTTATCCGTTACATCAACGCCGGCTACCTGCCGCAGCGCATTAACTTCGGCAGCTTGCGTCCGACGCTCGTGGCCTCCGACGGCCGGCCGTTGCCGCAGACAATGCAAGTCTCGTCGCAGCGCGCGGTCTCGGCCGAGCGTTACGACTTCACTATCAAGATCGACACCGCAGGTCAGTACGATGTCACCATCGAGTTCCTACATTGGGTCAAAAACACCGTGATAGGGACCGCCCGTACCCGCATCACCGTGCTCTAGCCCTCAATCGCCGGGCGCCCAACGGCGCCCGGCGACCTCTTCCCTTGGGAACTCGCGCCACGCAACCGCGCGTCGGCTCCCGCTAGGACGATTTATTGCAAGAATATTAGACTTGGTCTAAGTATCACAAAATGCGAACACCGAGGTGCCCGCAAACACTTCGGATCCGGTTTGAGCATCATCCAATTGGTTTTCGGCTTGGTACGGGGGCCATAACGATTGGGCGCCGTCGGGCCGCAAGCAGTCGGGGAGGCAAGAGCGAGTCCATGA
This sequence comes from Gammaproteobacteria bacterium, assembly GCA_046565865.1. Lineage (GTDB taxonomy): Bacteria > Pseudomonadota > Gammaproteobacteria > Acidiferrobacterales > Sulfurifustaceae > JBKHXU01. Next base: position 22,677 of record JBKHXU010000044.1, read on the forward strand.
GCGCGCGCAAGATCACAAACCCTTCGGTTGCCGATCGTTCCCTCAACAATCCGCTTTCTTCGGGTGTGTCGGCGCTCGGCGGCTGCGGCCTGCTGTCGGCGTATCCCGAGCTGGCGAGGATTAACGATCGCGTATGGCTGGAGGCCATCGGGCGCTCCGCGCATCATCGGTTCACGCGCGGCACGGTGCTGCTCCGACGCGACGCCTCCAACTTCAACCAGTTTTTCTTGATCCTGGAAGGGAGCGTGCGGGTCTACCATGTTGCGCCCGATGGGCGCGAGCTGACGCTATACCGCGTCGAGCCAGGCGATCTGTGCGTGCTCAGCCTCAATGCGCTTTACCACAACCGCTCATTCGATGTGGTCGCCGAGGCAAGCACCGATGTATACGCGCTCGGCATCGCCGCGCCCGATTTCTTCGCCTGCCTCGGCGGCTCGGAAGGGTTTCGCCATTTCGTTTTTTCCGCGCTCAGCGGCCGCTTGTGCGAGCTGATGTGTCTGGCGCAGGACACCGCGTTCCAGAATCTCAGCATGCGGCTCGTGTGCCTGCTCGGTCGTTTGTTCGAGCGCGCCAAGACGAACAGCCTGAACGTGACGCACCAGAAACTGGCGCAGGAACTCGGTGCGACACGCGAGGTCGTCAGTCGCCTGTTGAAGGATCTCGAGCTAAAAGGCCATATTCGCTTGGCCCGCGGCAAAATCACGACGAACGGAAAGTGCGATTTTTCGCTCATCGGAAAGGGTGTTTGTGTCAGAGCGGTATCCGATCCAGCAGCAGATTGAGCGTCAGACGCACGCCGAAGCCGGTGACATCGGTCGGGATATGCGCGAGCCCGCCCTTGTGGTTGGCGGCCGCGAGATCGATATGTACCCAATCGGGATCGTTCACCAGAAACCTTTGCAGGAACAGCGCCGCGAGAATTTGATCGGCGTCGTTCTCCAGGATGCACTGCTTGATGTCGGCGATCTCGCTCTTCAGTGCCTCGGCGTAATCGCCCGGCAGCGGGAACGGCCACACGCGCTCGCCGGATTCGTCGCCGGCCTTGATCAGTGTCGGTATCAGCGCCGGGCGGTTGGTGAGCGCACCGCTCATGCGTGTACTGAGTGCGCCGATGCAGGCGCCGGTAAGCGTGGCGTAGTCGATGAGCAGCTTCGGTTTGCGCTGCGACGCAAGATATAAGGTGTCGGCCAGTACCATGCGGCCCTCGGCGTCGGTATGCATGACCTCGATGCTCATGCCGTTCGCCGCCTTCACCACTTCGTTTTGGCGATAGCTCTTGGGTCCGATATGGTTCTGCGCCAGCGCCAGCCAGCAATCGACCGGAAAATCAACCTTAAGCTCCGTCAGCGCGAGCAACGTACCGAGCGCGACCGCGCTGCCTTGCATATCCTCGTGCATGCCGTGCATGTACTTGGCGTTTTTCAGATTCGTCCCGCCGGTGTCGAAGCAGATGCCCTTACCGACCAACGCCAGCGGCGGTTTCTTGCTCGCCTTCGGCGTGTATTGCAGATGCAAGATGCCGGCGTCCGGCTCAGGACTGCCTTGGGCCACGGCGAGGAACGCGCCGGCGTTGAGCTTTTGCAGCGCTTTGATATCGAGGAACCGCGTCTTCCATTTGTATTCACGCGCGAGCCGCAGCACGCGATTGCGATAGTTGCCCGGTGTCAATTCGTTCGGCGGCAGCGCCGTGAGATAGCGCGCAAGCGCGTTGCCGCGCGCGGTCGCGATGGTGCGCGCGAAATCAAGCGATAGCGACCCCGCGAATACGGCGAGTGTCGGCAGCGGTGGCCGGTCGGATTCTTTCTTATAGGTAGGCAGCTCCGCACCCGCCGCGAGGGCGGCGGCCACAATTGCCTCGTATGCCCGCGTCGCAAGTTCAACGTCGAGGCCGTGACAGGCAATTGCAATGCGAGTCGGTCGCAGCTCGCTATGGGCCGCGACCAGTTTGCGTCCGAGGGTGAGCAGTTCGAAAGCCGAGATGTCGGGCTTGATGCCGGCAATACTGATCCGCGTGCCAAGCTTGTTCGGCAGGTCGGTCACGAACGGGCTGGCGGCGCCTACCTTATAAGTCGCGCGCTCCATGCGCTTGGCGATGTCGGCACCGTGCGGCAGCGTCTTCAACACCAAGTCCTTCGTCGGCGCCAGCACGATGGCGCTTGCGTAGCTTTCGAGTAACTTTGCCGATAAACTGCCCGCAATTACTTCGATCTTCGCTGTTTTCAATTGCATGCATGCCTCAGTGACGCCGGAAACGGCAGCGAATGGACGCGAAGTGCGTACAACGCCGCGTTGCCTTGATTTGTGTAGGCAAAAAACCGATCATACCGCGCGCTTGAGAACGATACACCGGAACGCAAACCGCCCGATGCTGTCCTTCGCCGAGTCCCGGCGCCGCGGTTGAGCCCAACATCTAGGACGCTATGAAACCTGCAGACCAAAAACGTTTGTTGCGCGAAATGATTTTCTTTCGGCGCTTCGAAGAGCGTTGCTTCGAGGCGTACATGGAACACAAGATCGGCGGTTTTCTACACCTATATATAGGTCAGGAAGCGGTCGCGACTGGCGTGATAGAGATGGCGCGTCCGGGCAAGGACTACGTTATCACCGGCTACCGCGATCACGTGCACGCGCTCAAAAGCGGCGCGCCGGCACGCGAGGTGATGGCGGAGTTGTACGGCAAGCAAACCGGTTCGTCGCGCGGTCGTGGCGGTTCGATGCATATCTTCGACCCGACTGTGCGCTTCATGGGCGGTTATGCGCTCGTGGGTCAACCGTTCCCGCTCGCTGCCGGTCTCGCGCTCGCTTGCAAACACAAAAAGACCGACGACATCGCCATCTGTTTTTTGGGCGACGGCGCCAATAACCAGGGCACGTTCCACGAGACCATGAACATGGCCAGCGTGTGGAAGCTACCGGTGCTGTTCGTGTGCGAAAACAACTTGTACGCAATCGGCACGCGCATCGATCGTTCCACCGCCATTACCGACCAGTACAAACGCATGTGCGCCTACAACATTCCGGCGAGCCAGCACGACGGCCAGGACATCGAGGTTGTTATGGAGTCGGCCAAGAAGGCGGTCGACCACGTGCGTTCCGGCAAAGGCCCATACTTCCTCGAATACATGACGTACCGCCTGCGCGGCCACTCGATGTCCGACAAGACCGCGGCCTATCGCGGCAAGGAAGAGGAGCAGAAGTGGTCGCAACGCGATCCGATCAAGATCTACGGCGACAAGCTGAAGAAGGCCGGCGTGATCAAGGACGAAGACATCAAGACGATGGAGCGCGAGATACTGGACGAGCTGGAAAACGACGTCATCAAGTTCGCCGAAGAGAGCCCGGCGCCGCGCGTCGAGGATTTGAACAAGTACGTGCTCGACGACAACCCCGATCCGCGCTGGATTGGCCCGCTGCAAAACAGCCACTAAGAATTCGGACACCATTCCATGGCAGAAATGTTTTATTGGGAAGCAATTCGTCGGGCGCACGACGAGGAGCTGGCGAACGATTCGAACGTGATCGTGATGGGCGAGGACGTCGGCGTCGTCGGCGGTACCTACAAGGCCACCTCCGGGCTGTATCAGAAATACGGCGAGAGTCGCGTCATCGATACTCCGATCTCGGAAAACTCGTTCTGCGGCATCGGCATCGGCGCGGCGATGGCTGGGCTGCGTCCGATCGTCGAAATCATGTCGATCAACTTTGCGTTGCTCGCGCTCGATACCCTCATCAACGCCGCCGCCAAAATCCACTACATGTCCGGCGGGCGCGTGCAGGTCCCGTTCGTGATGCGTACCCCGGGCGGCACGGCGCACCAGCTTGCCGCGCAACATAGCGCGCGTCTTGCGCGGCTATTTATGAGCACATCGGGCCTGCGCGTAGTCACGCCGCGCGGACCGCTCGACGCCTACGGCATGCTGAAATCCGCCGTACGCTGCAACGACCCGGTGATCGTCATCGAGCACGAGCGCATGTACAACATGCGCGAAGACATCCCGGACAAGGAGTTTTTCCGCCCGCTCGAAGGCGCGGAGATCGTGCGCAAGGGCACCGACATAACGCTCATCGGCTACAACTTCAGCCTGCAACTTTGCTTGCAGGCAGCGGAGCGGCTCGCGAAGGACGGCATCAGTGCCGAGGTCGTCGACCTGCGTTCGCTCAAGCCGCTCGATCGCGAAACCATTCGCCGCTCGGTGGAAAAAACCCATCGCGTACTGGTAGCGGAAGAAGACGAGGCCGCGGTTGGCGTCGGCTCAGAGGTCATCGCCACGGTGATCGAGGAATGCTTCTTCGCGCTCGACGCGCAGCCGGTGCGCATCCATGCCGCCGACGTGCCCGTGCCGTACGCCGAGAACCTTGAGAAGGCCGCCATCCCGGACGTTGACGACGTTTACCAGGGCGCGCTCAAGGTAATGGGCCGGATCTAGTCTGCCGTACGCGCAAACCGGTTCCCCCTCCCATTCCCTCCCCCGCGAAGCGGGGGGCGAGCCGGGGATGTGCAAGCGGTCCAGCGGACCGTTTGCCCGGCGAGCGGGCAACCCAGGATGGGTTGCCCTGGACTTTTCTGCGGAGCAGGAATGCGCAGCAGAAAAGTTAGGGCGGGGGCGCAGTGCAAATCGCACCTTTAGTTAAGGACGAGTCCCATGGCCGAACCCTACATCATCAAAATGCCCAAACTCTCGGATACCATGACCGAGGGCACCGTCGTCACCTGGGAAAAGCAGCCGGGCGACAAGATCGAGCGCGGCACCATCGTCGCTACGGTCGAGACCGACAAGGCGATCATGGACGTCGAAGTGTTCCGCGAAGGTTTTCTGTCTGGACCGCTCGCGCCACTTAATAGTGTGATTCCCGTCGGCGAACCCATCGCTTATCTCGTTGCTGACAAGAGCGAGGTCAAAGGCGGCGAGGCCGCCGCGCGCAAAGCCGCCGCGCCGGTGGAAGCGGAAACGGTCGGCGCCGAAGCGCCGCGTTCCGATCCCTACGGCACCATGAAACCGAAGACGCGCATCCCAGCGATGCCGCACGGCGCGAGCCCCGCGCCGCGCCCGGCGCAAGGCAAGGCGACCCCGTACGCGCGACAGCTTGCCGGGGCGCACGGTATCGACATCAACAGTCTTATCGCGGGTTCCAAAGGCATCATCGTCGCCGCCGACGTGTTGGCGCCGCGCACGCCACCCGGTATGGCCAAGCGCATCTATCAGGTGCCGGGCCTCGGCCGGCCGATGGATGCGATGGAGAAGGCCGTCGCGCACAGCATGGAGTATTCGGTTTCCATGCCGCTATTCCGCGTGACGGTTAACGTCCAACCCGAGCGCCTCGTTGCCGCTAGCAAGCAATCCGGTTTTTCGCTCACCGTCATGCTCGCCAAGGCGGCAGCGCTCGCGATCAATAAGTTCCCGCGCGTCAACGCCGTGTACCAGCACGAAGACCGCATCGTCGAGCGCGATCAAATCGACGTCGGCCTCGCCGTCGAGACCGAGGGCATGGGCCTGGTGGTGCCGGTGCTGCGCGATGTGATGAGCCGCGATTTGAAAACGCTGAACGAGACTTGGAAGGATCTCGTCGCGCGCGCCCGCATCAAACGCTTGAAGCCCGAGGAGTATTCGAACCCGACGTTCACCATCTCAAACATGGGGATGCTCGGCGTGTCGTACTTCGACGCCATCCCGTCGCCTGGCACGTCCGCGATCATTGCCATCTCCACGCGCGGCCCGAACGGCATGCCGGTCACGATCACGGCCGATCACCGCATCATCAACGGCGCCGACGCTGCGAAGTTTTTGAACTACTTCAAGCAGCTCGTCGAGAATCCCGAGAGCTGGATTGCAGGTCAAGCGCCGAACATCACCATGACCCCCACCGGCAAGGGCGGTATTCCGGCCGGCAACTACGATTACGACGTCGTCGTCATCGGTGGCGGACCGGGTGGCGAAGACTGCGCGCGCGATCTCGTCGCGCACGGCAAGAAGGTCGCGATGATCAACGACGCCCCGTTCCCCGGCGGTGAATGTTTGTGGCGCGGCTGCATCCCGTCCAAGGCATGGCGCGCCGCCGCCGATCGCGTGCGCGACCGCATGCACGACGCGCATCTCGGCGTGCTCAACACCACCAAGCCCAAGCTCGATTGGAAGCTGCTCGAAAAGACGCGGCGCAACGTGCTCGAAACCCGCGGCGACATGGCACTCAAGACCGACAAGGGCGTGCGCATCGATGTGAAGCAGGGCTTCGCGCGTTTCGACTCGGACCATTCGATCACGATCGACACGTCCGGCAATACCAAGGACCCGCACGTGCGCGCACCGATTGGCAGCGGCAAGAAGACCGAGCGGATAACATTCGGGGCCTGCGTCATCGCCACCGGCGCGCCGCCGTTCGTGCCGCCGATCCCGGGCGCCGATTCCAAGGGTGTGCTGACCAGCGACACCGTGTGGAACCTCAAGGCCCCGCCGAAGAAGCTCGGCATCATCGGCGCCGGCGCCATCGGTTTGGAGATGGCGCAAATCTTCGCCGACATCGGCACGCAAGTGACTATCGTCGAGGCGCAGGATCGCCCGCTTGCTGAAGTTGAACCCGAAGTCGCGAAGGCGCTCGCCGAGCTGCTCAAGAAACAAAAGAATCTCACGCTCGTCACGTCGGCAAAGGTTACGAAGATCAGCGGCAAGCCCGGTGCCATGACGCTCTCGTACCAGAACCCGGACGGGAAGGGCGCCAACTTCAAGTGCGACTACGTGCTGGTCGCGACCGGCAAGCGCCCGGTGCTCGATCCGCTGCTGCTCGATAAGGCCGGCGTGCGCGCCGAGCGCGGCGTGATCCCGGTCGACGCGCAGTGCCGCACCAACGTCCCGCACATCTACGCCGTCGGCGACGTCAACGGCGGGCTCATGCTCGCGCACACCGCCGCGCAACAAGGCCGCGTCGCTGCTAGCGCGATGTTGGGCGAGGGCTTAACGTACAAACAGGAAAAAGACTGCGGCGTCATCTTCACCCGCCCGCAAGCCGCATTCGTGGGTCTGTCCGCGGAGCAAGCGAAGGCGAAAGGCATCGACGCCGTCGAAGTAAAAATGCCGATGAACATCGATGCCAAGGCGATGATCACCGCCGAGACCGACGGCTTCATAAAGTTGGTCGCCGACAAGGCAAGCCGCCGCATCGTCGGCGTCCACTTCCTTACGGATCATGCCGACACACTTATCGGCGAAGCGGTGATGATGGTCGCCGGCGACATGACCCTCGACCAAGTCGCCAACGCCATCCACCCGCACCCGACCCAAACCGAAATGTTCGGCGAGATGGCGCGCCGCCTGTTGCAGCGCCTGCGCCGCAGCGCCAAGGTCGCGAGCTAAGAACCTTTCCAATAAGCCGCAGTCATTGCGAGCGTGTGAGCCTTTAGCCGCGAGCGAAGCGCGGCGGGAAGCAATCTCCCGACGATTGCTTCGCTGCCGGCGCGTACCCCGAGTTTCCCAGCCCCTGCTCAAACTTGGGGTAACGGCAAGCAGTCCGCTGCTATACTTTTCAAGCAACGGTAGTACGATGCCTTCACATACATTGGATTCGGGCGCCATGCATAACGCCAAACGCGAAGTCGAAGAGCTGCTCAAGCAGGTTCCGGAGAATGCCTCGTACGAGGACATTCAGTATCGGATCTACGTTCGGCAAAAAATTGCTAAGGGCGAAGCGGATGCCGAAGCCGGCCGTGTGCTGACCCAGGAAGAAGCAGAAAAACGGATGGAGAAGTGGCTAAAAGGCTGATCTGGACCCAGGCGGCTTGGTCCGATCTCGAAGCCGCAGCCGACTACATCGCCAACGACTCCCCCGTATACGCCCGTTCGTTCGTCGCAGAGATCACGCAAGCGGCAAGTAGCCTAACCAGCCTTTCGGAACGCGGACGCATCGTCCCAGAAATCGCCAAACCAGATACCCGCGAAATATTTCCAGCCGGCTATCGCCTGATATATCGCATCTCAGACGACTCGATCACAATCCTGGGCCTTATTCATCATGCCCGGGATTGGAGCAACATCAGCCGCGAATTTTGAGCCTCGGCTACAACGCGAGCACGAGGATAATTATCAGCAAAATCAGGATAAGCGTGTTGTCGGAGATCGCGCCGCCCGCCGGCAGGTCGCCGAGCTTGTCGGTCAACGCCAGCACTTCGGCGTCGGTCATCGCGTTCACCCGTTCTTCGGCCTGATCCGGGTTCACCCCGTACGCCTTCATCTGCTTCGCCAGCTCCGGCCGCTGTGCCAGCGCTTTGATCTGCTCACGCGCCGTCGCCGCGCGCGCGGAGTCGATCGCGTCCCCCGTGCTCACCATGCCCGCGTGGGCCGCGCCGTAAAGTCCGAGGCCGAAAATCCCACTCAGAACCAGGCGGACCCATCCGTGAAATATCGGACGCAAATCAATCATGTTCGTACTCCTGTGTTATTGGTTTCGGTTGACTATACCTGCGGCCGACGCCATCCAGACGTCAACCGGTAGGCCACGCTACCACTTCCGTCGGCATCTCCCACCCGGAATCGCCCGGAGGCGGGCTCAGCACAGTGTCCGTACCGCGCTTGTCGCCGAGGCCCAACTATATTTCCCTCTCCCTCCGGGAGAGGGCTAGGTGAGGGCGTCCGGCCCAATCCCGCGACGAACCCATCCCATTTGCCTTAAACTCGCGCTTTCCCTGGTATTCCCGTTTCTTAAAGAGACTCATGGCAAAGATCAAGAAAGTCGTACTCGCATACTCCGGCGGCCTCGACACCTCCGTCATCCTCCAGTGGCTTAAAGACACCTATCAGTGCGAGGTCGTCACCTTCACCGCCGACATCGGCCAGGGCGAGGAGCTCGAACCCGCGCGCGCCAAGGCGGCGAAGATGGGCGTGAAGCAAATCTTCATCGACGACCTCAAAGAAGAATTCGTGCGCGACTTCGTGTTCCCGATGTTCCGCGCCAACACGCTGTACGAAGGCGAGTACCTGCTCGGCACCTCCATCGCCCGGCCGTTGATCGCTAAACGGCTGGTGGAGATCGCCAACGAGACCGGCGCGGACGCCATTGCCCATGGCGCCACCGGCA
>JBKHXU010000045.1:0-11582 GCA_046565865.1 Gammaproteobacteria bacterium
GTAAAAGACTATGAGAGCTGAATACGACTTCTCGAAAGGAAAGCGTGGTGCGCTAATTCCTGCTAAAGGAAAGACACGTATCACCATCTACATTGATGATGCGGTGCTTAATGAGTTTCGTGCAAAAGCTGAGCGCTCAGGCGCTGGTTACCAAACTCTAATGAATGAAGCACTAAAGGCTTTCTTGGAAAAGAATGAGAAACCTGTAACGGCAGCTGTGCTGCGCCAGATTATCCGTGAGGAACTCCCGGAAAAGTCGCGGCTAACACGTCGTTCCACCGGACGCGCAAAATCAGCGCGCCGGTGAACTTTGCGTTAAGGCCGAACGAGGATGATTGTGCGCACAGCAATTTTGTTTTCAGTTGGTTTAGTTCTCGCAATTGGCATGGCTGTCTGGCAATACTCGTTGGCCCCTCAAGGACTGCTTCTGTATACCCCGGCAGCAGGCGAAACAATGCCGAATTACACACCATCCTCACTGGTAGGTTTCTTTCTGTGCGCTTTCGCCTTGAGTGTTTTAAGCGCGTTTGTAGCCCTTGCCGGATATATTGCCAGCGTTGCGTTTGAGCGTAGGTCTCTTGGTATGGTGAAGCCGGCCCTTCTTCTAACAATGGGGTTCGGGTTGCTATGTGTTTTTTCTACAGTTAGCGAAAAGTATTGGCCCTAGCCCTTATGGGACCCCCCCCAGTGCGCTTGATCCGGCTGTTGAATGCGGCGTTGTGTATGAAAAAGCGAAATACGACGATCGCGCTCGCGCCGACCGCAGCTTAGCCCGGCGCCCATGACATTCAAAAGACTGGTGATGGTAATCGTGACGTATGTTGTCGCGCTGGTTTTGGTCGCGGTGGCCGCATTCTTTGTCGTTATCTTTCTCGCTGGCCCGCATGCGGATGTATTGCCGCAGGCGTTAGAGGTAGTTGTGCTTATACTCGGTTGGCTTGCCGTTCTTGTGCTGCCAATGTGGGCGGCGTGGGCGGTCTGGCGCGGTGGTCGAAGCGTGCCGGCATCCGACGCCGCCGGTGACACGGATGAGAACTGACGAAACTTCGACACTGCCGGTCGCCGCGATCGCGGCGCTGCACCAGGGCAACAAGATCGAGGCGATCAAGATCGTCCGTCGCGAGCGTGGCATGGAGTTGAAGCTCGCGAAGGACGCGGTCGAGACGTATCTGCGCAGCCAGCCGGCGTTGCAGGCGTCGCTTGCCGCCAAGCAGGCGGCGGTGCGCGGGAGGGCGTTGCGCTGGTTGGTCATTGTTCTAGCCGTCATTGCGTATTTTTTGTACGCGGGCCGCTAATATTCGTTCATGCGATCCACTCGTATGATGGCGAGTAGCGCCAGGGGTAGGCGGTGGTTATGCTGCGTAGTGCTGGTATCGCTGTGCGCGAGCGCTTCCTTGGCGGCGGCCGAGACGAGCGATGCGTACCTGCGCGGTTATCTCGACGCGCTGCTCGATAGCCGCTTTGCCGGGCTGGGCCTTACGATCAAAACGATATCGCGCGACGGCATCGCGACCATCGCCGCGCGCACCTGCCTCGGACCGGCACAGCGGCGCGACATCGAGCGGCTGCTGATCGAGACCGAGCGCGTGACGCGCGTCGCGTGGGATCGCAGCACCGACTGCGACACCGAGCCCGCCGAGGCCAAGGACGAGCCGCTCGACGTGCGGTTTCTGTCCGAAAACGAACTGTTCGCCCCGCTCATGGCCGATCCGCGGCAGCCGCGGGCGTCGTTGAGTTACCAGCGCTACCAAACACCGACTGACACGTTCAATGCGGGCGCGATCGCGCTCGGACATTACTTCGCCATCGGCAGCGGCTTCATGGGGCGCTCGGGGGCGTCGCAGTTGGGACTGCAGGGTGCGGTGTTCGCCCTGTTCAATCTCGACGCGCCGTCGAAAGACCTCATCAATGCCGATTACTGGATCGGTTTGCCGTGGAGCTATCGTAAGGGGCCGTGGTCGTATCTTGTGCGTGTTTATCATCAAAGCTCGCACCTTGGGGATGAATTCATCCTCGGCAACCCCGGCCTCGATCGCGTGAATTTGAGCTACGAAGACGCGGAGGGGCTGGTGTCGTACGAGTGGCGGAACTGGCGCTTTTATGGCGGCGGGGGGTACATCTTGAACAGCGAACCCGATCTCGCCCGCAAACATGCCCAAGCCGGCGTCGAATACATGCGCCCGCGTACGCTCGGTCATTTCGATTTCATCGCGGCGGTCGACATACAAGCCTCCGAGGAGCTCGACTGGGCATACAGCCGCTCCTATGTCGCCGGGCTCGAATTCCACTCGGTAACGACGCGGCGCGTGGGCCTGCTGCTCGAGCACTTTCGTGGGCACTCGCCCAACGGTCAGTTTTTCCGCGAGTCGTTGCGCTACACGGGTCTTGGGCTTTATTTTGGGTTCTAAGGGAATTGGGAAGCGGGGTTTGGACCGCGGGCCGGATCGGGCCATAATCGCGCCAGCGACATTTTTCGGCGAGCGAACATGAAACTAGGTCTGATCGGATTGGGCCGCATGGGTGCGAATATGGCGCGCCGGCTGCGGACAAAAGGGATCGACGTCGTCGGCTACAACCGCGACGGTCAAGTGACGCGCGCACTGGCCAAGGAGGTCGGTATCACGGCCGCTTTCGATATCAGGCAACTGGTAGCGGCGCTACCCGCGCCAAGGGCGGTGTGGCTGATGCTACCGGCGGGCGCGGTGACCGAGGAGCACATCGAATCGCTGATCCCGCTGCTCGCCACTGACGACATTCTGGTCGACGGCGCCAATTCCTACTACAAAGACTCCATGCGCCGCGCCAAGATGCTGGCGCAAAAACGCGTCCACTATATCGACGCCGGCGTTTCCGGCGGCGTATGGGGGCGGGAGAACGGCTATGCGCTGATGCTGGGCGGTGCGGCGGAGGCGGTGAAGCAACTCGAGCCGGCGCTCAAGGCGCTGGCGCCCGCGCCGGACAAAGGCTGGCTGCATTGCGGACCGACCGGCGCCGGCCACTTCGTGAAGATGGTTCACAACGGCATCGAGTACGGCATGATGCAGGCGTATGCCGAGGGTTTCGCGCTCATGAAGGCGCGACCGGATTTGACCATCGACCTCGCCGCGGTCGCCGAACTGTGGCGCCACGGAAGCGTGGTGCGCAGTTGGCTGCTCGATCTCACCGCCGACTTCCTCGCCAAGGATCAATCGCTCGCTTCAATCAGGCCGATCGTTGCCGACTCCGGCGAGGGCCGTTGGACTGCGATCGAGGCGGTGGAGCAGGGCGTGCCGGCGCCGGTGATGAGTTTGGCGCTCATGATGCGTTTCGCGAGCCAGGGCAAATCGGACTACGGCGATCGCATGCTCGCCATGATGCGCCAGAGTTTCGGCGGTCACGCTACCAAGAGCACCACCGACGGATGAGCGATCTCGGGCCGTGTTACTTCGTCATTTTCGGCGCCACCGGCAACCTCGCGGGTGCGAAGCTTTTGCCCGCGCTGTATCAGCTCGACGCCGCCGGTAAGCTCAGCGACGACCTGCGGTTCGTTGCGTTTGCGCGCCGCGACTGGAGTGCCCGCGAGTGGCACGCATTCCTGGATGAGACCTTGCGCACGCGCATGGGCGCGGAGTACGACGCGGACATCTGCCGCCGCTTCGCCGAACGCTTCGACTACGTCAGCGGCGATCTGCACGACCGCGCCGCTTACCAGCGCCTGCTGGCCGAGCTCAGCAAGCCGCGCATGGGTCGGTGCGAGAACATCGTGTTTTATCTCGCGATCAAGCCGGCCGACTTCAATGACGTGGTCGTGCATCTGAACGAGGCCGGCATCAATCGCAGCCACGGGCGGCATCGCATCGTGGTTGAGAAGCCGTTTGGCGAGGATATCGACAGCGCGCGCGCTTTGAATGCGCTGCTGCATAAATACTTCGACGAGGAGCAGATCTACCGCATCGATCACTACCTCGGCAAGGAGACGGTGCAGAACCTGTTCGTGTTCCGCTTCGCCAACACGTTGATCGAGCCGATCTGGAACCGAAACTACATCGATCATGTGCAGATCACCGTGGCCGAGCAGGGCGGCATCGGCCGGCGCGCCGACTACTACGAAACCGCGGGCGCGCTGCGCGATATGTTCCAGAATCACTTGATGCAGCTTCTCACCGTGGTCGCGATGGAGCCGCCGGCGTCGATGGACGCGGACGCGCTGCGCGATGAAAAGGTGAAAGTGCTGCGTTCGATACGCCCGATCCCCGCGGCGGAGGTTGACAACCACGCGGTACGGGCACAGTACGGTGCCGGCAAGGTAGCGGATCAGCCGGCCGCCGCATATCGTGACGAGCCGGGTGTGGCGCGCGATTCGGCGACTGAAACCTTTGTCGCCGCCAAACTGTACGTCGACAACTGGCGCTGGCGCGGCGTGCCGTTTTATCTGCGCACCGGCAAGCGCTTGGCGGAGCAGATGTCGATGATTGCGATTCGCTTTCGCTATCCGCCGCAGTTGCTATTTCACGACGTAGCGGCGGGCCACGTCGATCCGAACTGGGTCCTGCTTTCTATCCAGCCGGTCGAGTGCATGCACATGGAGCTGCATGCGAAGCAGCCGGGACTTGGAATGGAGACGCGCGTGGTGCGCCTCAATGCGTCGTACCGGCATGCGAACGAATCGCCGATGGAGGCATATAAGACACTGCTGCTCGATGTTATTGAGGGAGATCGCAGCCTTTATTTGCGGTTTGACGAAGTCGAATGGGCGTGGCGTGTGGTCGATCCGATTTTGCGCCAGTGGAGTACCGCACGCGGCGATATTCCGATGTATCCGGCGGGAACATGGGGACCGGAAGAGACCAATCGTTTGTTCGACCGCAAGCACCAGTACTGGCGCAATCAGCTTTAACTGCGATGACGCAGATCCGACGCTGGCATGTCTATCCCGATTTCGAGGCGCTGTGCGAGCGCGCCGCCCGCGCCATCGAGCGCGTGGCGGCGGAGGCCGTCGCGCGTCGCGGCGCGTTTAGTATCGTGTTGACCGGCGGGTCGACGCCGCGCGAGGTGTATCGCCGCCTGCGCCACGCGCGCGCGGACTGGGTGCGTTGGCATATCTATATCGGCGATGAGCGCTGCGTGGCGGTCGATCATGCCGAGCGCAACGATGCAATGGCGCGCGCGGCCTGGTTGGCGCACGTCCCGATCCCGGTGCAGCAGATTCATATGATGCCGGGGGAACTTGGTCCGGAGGAGGGCGCGCGCCGCTACGCGGCGACGGTCGCCGCCGTGGATCGGTTCGATCTGGTGTTGCTCGGTCTCGGCGAGGACGGCCATGTGGCGAGCCTTTTCCCCGGCAATGCGGCGCGCGCTTTGCCGCAGGACGCCGTGCCGGTTCGTGACTCGCCCAAGCCGCCGCCCGAGCGAATCAGCTTGAGCGCCGCGCGGCTTTCGCGTACCGACGCCGCGTTCTTTCTCGTCGCGGGCGCTGCCAAACGTCAGGCGCTCGTGGCCTGGCTCGGAGGGAAACCGATTCCGGCCGCCGACATAACGCCCGCGAACGGCGTAGATGTCTTTGTCGACCGCGCGGCGATGCCGCTACAATCGGGACCGTAGCCGACTATGCATACTCGCTATAACGACATCGCGACGTACATCACCAAGGACGGTTCGTCGATCCGCGAACTGATGCATCCCACCCAGCACGGCAACCGCAACCAAAGTCTGGCGGAGGCAACGGTGCCGGTCGGTGCGCGCACCCGCTTGCATCGACACGAGCGTAGCGAAGAGATTTATTACATCCTGGCCGGCGAGGGATTGATGACGCTTGGGGATGCCTCGTTTCCCATCGTCGAGGGCGACTCGGTATGTATCGCCGCCGGCACCGCGCATTGCATCGCCAACGTCGGCGCGATTCCGCTGCGCATACTGTGCGCGTGCGCGCCGGCCTATGCGCACGGCGATACCATCGTGATCGAGGAACCCACCGATCGTGGCTAAGGATTCGACGAAAAACGCGTTGATCACGCTGTCGCAAGCCGCGGACGCCTACGGCTACTCCGGCGACTACCTGCGCCGCCTGGCGGAAAAGGGGCGGCTGCGCGCGCAAAAGCTCGGCCACCAGTGGTTGACCACCGCCGACGACGTCGAGACCTTCATCGTCAGCCGCGAACGCCGCGGCGTCTATAAAAAACGCGCGGGCAAGCCGCGCAAGTAACGTTGCTAAATAGCACGATATCGTGCTATTAATTCCATATTGGCTTGGCGGCGACGCGCGACGGTGAGGGCGCGCGGGCCCCGGCTGGCGCCTTAAACATGGCAGGGTGCAGCATATATGGTTCGTTTTGCGAGTTTTACTCGTCTAGATGTAGACCTTACGCTGTAGACGCGCGCATGCCGGATGACTGCAATGTAGGCATGGGACGCCAGACAAGGAAGCAGCTCGCGCAAAAACTACGGATGTTGCGCACGATGCGCGGCTGGTCGCAGGAAAAAATGGCAGCGGCGAGCGGATTGCATCGGACGTATATCAGCATGGTCGAGCGCTCCGCCTGTAGCGTGAGCATCGATACGCTGGAAAAGATCGCCGAGGCCCTGGGCGTAACCCCCGCCGATATGCTGGGTGCGCCGGACGCCGACAAACTGGGCGCGCAGGCGCTTCGAGCGCTTGCCCCCACCGGAAGACGAAAGGGGAGGTAACGATGTTAGTGCTCAAGCGCAAGACCGGCGAACGCATCCGCATCGAGCTCGATCCGCGCCTCAATCCCGCCACGCCAGTCGGCGAGCTGTTTCGCGATCGCGCGATCGAAATCGTGGTGTCGCAGGCCAACGCCATGTACGTAAAGCTCGGCATCGATGCCGACCCCCGTTTGCTGATTCTGCGCGACGAACTGCAGCAGAAAATCGGCTAGTCGATACAACCCGTTCGCTTCGGGTGTTTTGCCTGCTATCATTTTCTCCGCGACGGGCCTCGTGCCGCCGTTCGCACCCATAACTCGAGGGACAATACCAATGACAAACGGCGTCCTTCCGGTCGCGAAACGCGCCGCACAATGCGCTGCATTTTTACTCGCCGTTTTCTTCGCCGGTCCGGCTGCGGCCGACTCCGTCGCATTCATCGCCAAAGCGGGTACGTTCAGCATATCCAAGGATCGACAAGTCATCGACGGTGGTTCGGTCATCGTCGATGACGGCGCATCCGGCGTCTTCGGGCTGGAGCTGGAGTGGCGTCAGGCGAACGGAATCGCGCTCGGCCTCGAGTACGTGCAATACGAAAACGACGTATCCGCCACCGGTTCATCGCTGCGGAGCACCATGGACACGTCGGCGATACTCGGTAACGCGAAGAAGTATTTTCGGCCGATGGCGACGGTGAACCCCTATATCGGCGCCGGTATTGGTGCCGCCACCATCGACTTCAATGGCAACCTCATCACCGGTAGCGCCGGCGGTTTGGCGGCGCAAGTAATGGGCGGCGTGGAGCTTCAGTCGGGCAAGGTGGGTGTCTATACCGAACTCAAGTACCTTTATGCCGAGGCCGAGGACGACTCTAATAATAAGGCCAAAGGTACGGGAACCGGCGCGTTCGCGGGTATCCGTATCCTGTTCTGAGACGACAGCGCGCAAACGCGCCGCCCCAAAAAGCGTGTGTCGCGGTCGAGTTAGGACGCACTTTTCGCGTCGCGCCGCAGCTGGCACAGCTTGTGCAGTTGGACCGTAAATGAACGCGAATAACGCCAAGACGTGGCTGTTGGGAGCGATCTTGCTGGCGGCAGGGTCCGGGTCGGCCCCCGCCGTCGGTGCCATTTATGTGTACCAGTTGCCGGACGGTTCGCGCATGGTCACGGATCATCCGCTCAACAATCGCCACTATCGTCTGGTACGCATCGGTGAGACCGCCAAGGGAATGGGACAGCTCGCGGTTGCCAACAATCCGCAGTTTTTTCGCGCCGATCCGTCGGCATACGATCGGCTGATCGCGCGCATGGCGGCGGAGCACAAGGTCGACTTCGCCTTGGTGAAGGCGGTCATGCATGTCGAGTCGGCGTTCAATCCGTACGCCAAGTCGCATAAGGGCGCGCTCGGGCTGATGCAGGTGTTGCCCGAGACGGCGCAGCGCTATGGCATTGCGGAGTTGCACGATCCGAATCAAAACGTCCTCGCGGGCGTGCAGCACCTGCGGTATCTGCTGCGAATCTTCAACAACAAACGCACCCTCGCGCTTGCCGCCTACAACGCCGGCGAAAATGCGGTGCGGCGTCATCGCGGCGTGCCGCCGTATCCCGAGACCCAGGACTACGTAAAGAAAGTAATACGCTACGAGCGGGAATACAGCCGCAAGTCGTAGTCGTCGCGTTGCCAAGCCGGTCCCTTCCCGGTAACCTCGTCGCCTCGATCCGTAGGCGATTCCGCATGAGCGACAAAACCTCAGATTCCCCAAGCAGCATGGAGCATCGCATTCTGCGTGCGGTCAAGTCGGTGTTGACCGACGTGGTGAGAGACACCGCGACTGCGCCGGGTCTGCGCCATCCGTTAAGCGATAAGACGATCGACAATATCCGCGAGTGCCTGAAGCTGATCAGCGCGCGCGAGCGCGAGTTGGTCGAGGCGGGCGGCGGAAAAATGAACATGCGTCCACGGTTCGTGGACGAGCCCAGCACGACCACGGTTGTCCCCATCGATCGGATCGGCCGGCCGGGTAAGCCGAAGAAGAAATAGACTGAGCAATCATCGCGAGCGAAGCAATCTCCACCAGATCGAGATTGCTGCGTCGCCTACGGCTTCTCGCAATGCGAGCTATCTCAACGCGGCCGGCGTCGCCCGGTCGCGGTGCTCACCGGCCGGCCGCGCAAGACGGCGCATTGTTGCAACAACGGCGTTACGACCGCATCGAGTTTACGTCGCAGCAGTGTCCCCGCGGCGCTGGTCTTCGCCAGGATTTCGATAATCAACTGCTCGTCCGCCTGTGCCAGCACCCGCGCCGCAACCAGGGTCGGGCGCAGCTCGGGGATCTCGCGTATGACAGCCGCAGCCGGCGCGACGGCTTCGATGTCGTGCGCGCGTGCGAGGATCGCGGCGATGTCGCGCGAGGTCGAGAGCTCGGGCGCCAGCGACCGGAAATAGCGGCCGATGGCATTGAGCAGTGCCGCGGCGGCGTCGTTGTTAACGGGATGTTCGAGCAGCGGCTCGCATGTCGCGACAAACGTTTGCCCCTCGCTTGCCAGCACCCGCTCGAGTTTGTCGGCGATCGGGTTCCCCTGTTCCGCGAGCGCGCGCAGCCGGTCTTGCGTCGCCGCATGGTCGGCGCGCGCTGGGATGGGGTCCGGCAGCTGTTGCGGAATCGCTTCCAGAAAGCCGATGTGATACGCGTTGCGATGATCGCCGCGGCGCCAGATGCGCAACCGCGTGTCCGCGTCGACGAGCCCCGGCTGCAGCACCAGGCGCACGGTGGTGATGACGGTCAGCGGGTCGGTCTCGAACGGTAGGTGTTCGATCAGATATGCCGCGAGCGTTTTACCCATCGTGCCGGCGACGACGGCTGGGCGTTGCAGCATGCGCCGCGCGATGTCCGCCGTCGGCTGGATCCACCACACGCGGCGCGCGAGTTCATCGGTAAGATCGGGTGCGCCCGCGACCGCGACCACCGCCTCGGGCTCACCGAGCAGCAGCAACTTGTCGAGACTCCCGTGCTTCGTCTGGCCCATGCGCGTCCAGCGCTGCAGGAACACCGGATAGCCGCCGGGCGAGCCGAGCACGTGGCTCGACAACAGCTCGCGTACGCGCCGCAGATACTGATCGGGCCGGCAATTGGGATTGAGATGCAGCGTCGCCTCGTGCTCGCCCGCGAGCCCGTGCACCGACATTGCTTGATCGTCGATACGGATCGCCTCGATCTTGTTGGCGAGCAGCACGTTCAGACGCAATAAGTCTTCGGCGGAAAGTTCCATGGATGGTGCGGCCCTGGTGTAGTGTCCCGAAAATAACCGACAGGTGTCATTTCGAGCGCAGCGAGAAATTGACACGAAGTGTCATCCCGAATCGCCGACAGGCGGCGAGGGAC
This sequence comes from Gammaproteobacteria bacterium, assembly GCA_046565865.1. Taxonomy (GTDB): domain Bacteria; phylum Pseudomonadota; class Gammaproteobacteria; order Acidiferrobacterales; family Sulfurifustaceae; genus JBKHXU01. Next base: position 10,025 of record JBKHXU010000045.1, read on the forward strand.
CTCCTGGAGATCCCTCGCTGTTGCTCGGGACGACCGCTGTGCGGTCGGATTCCTCGCTCCGCTCCGAATGACAGGCAGTATCGAAAGGTCGTTTCCGGGGCCGCACGTTAGTTCAACTGCACCCGCTGACCCCAAGGCACCTTTTCCTTGCCCTTGACCAGCCACAGCACCGGGAACGCCGGTGCCGCGCGCGGAAACTGACCCTTGGCGTCGGTGAAGTAGAGCAGCAAGTCCGGCTGGCGATCGAGGCCTTCGGCCCAGGCAAACGCGGGTGTGAAGTCGGTGCCGCCGCCGCCCGCGAGTTTTTCCGGCAGCCGTACCTCCTCCCACGGTTCATACACCCACGGACCGGCTTGGGCGAGCGCGGCGTCGCAGGCGTGCAGCGTGATGCGTGCGTTGATCGAGGCCTTGATCGCATTCACCTCGGTCACAAACTCGCGCATCTCCTCGCCCGAGATCGAGCCGCTGGTATCGAGCACCACGGCGATGTCGATGTTCTTGCTGTGCAGACTCGGCAGTATCGCCGTCCCCTCGCGCCGGCTCGGGCGCTGGAAGCTGTAGTCGGTGCGCGCGGTCGCGCTCATGTAGCGCGCGAGCAGCATGCGCCACGGCAGTTGCGGCTGCAGCAGGTGATCGACCAGGCGCGCCATGGCGCCGCCGAGCTTGCCGGCCTGCATCGCCTGCTGCGCCGCGCCGGCGAGGCGTTGTTGCCACTGCACGCCGAGTTGCTCGCGCTCGGCCGGCGACAGTGGTGGCGGCGGTTGGGCGCCGCCCGCGTCGTTGGGCGCGGCCGCGGCCTTGGGATCGGTGTCGCCGCGGCCCGCGCCGTCGCTGTTTTGATCGCGCGGCGGTTTCGTTTGATTGCCGCCGCCTTCGGACTTCGGACCGCGCGAGCCGTGGCTCTCGCCATCGCCGGTCGAATCGTCGTCGTAGATGTGCTGATCGAGCGTATCTTCCGCGTCGTTGTCCTTGATGCACGGATAGATCTCTTCCGCCGTCATGCCGTCGTACATCGGCATGATCAACGCGCCCGGCGGCGGTTCCAGGCCGTCGGCGAGCAGCAGCGGATTGACGGCATAGTCGCACGCGACGTCCCAACGGCGCTTGACGCGGTGCTGGCGCCGATTGAAATGCGACAACGCGCAATGCAGCGCCTCGTGCGCCAAGATGAATTTGGTTTGTTCGAGCGACAGCGACTCGATGTACTGCGGGTTGTAGTACATGGCGCGCGCGTCGGTGGCGGTGGTGCGGCACCATTTGGGATCGGCCTCGATCATCGGCAGGCGCAACACCAGCGCGCCCAGAAACGGCTTGTCGATAATGAGCCAGGTGCGCGCGGCCGAGAGCTTGCGCTCGATCGCCTCGGCGCCGGAAACGCCGGCCATGGTTATCCCGCCTGCGTGGCCTTGCGCTTCGGCCACATGTCGAACAGCATCACGTCGGCGACGTGCTTGGCCCATTGCGCGAACTGCGGCACGCCGAATACTTTTTCGCCGACGGCGCGCTGCATGTCCGACACCAGCATCACGCCCATCTCGCGCTGCGGGAAGCGGCCGGC
>JBKHXU010000046.1:0-18109 GCA_046565865.1 Gammaproteobacteria bacterium
GCAGCCGGTGAGCGTGACGCCGAGGCTGTTTACCTTGAGCCCACGCTCAGGTTCGCCTTTTTTCTCGGGGAAGCCCTTGGAGCAAAAATCGCCGTCGTGGTCGTGGCAGTAAATGCAGTAGTTGACCTCGTTCAGCACCTCGCTCGCGCCGTAGCGCGGGTCGGTGAGTTTGAAACCGTCGCGGCGGCGCCGGTGATCCTTCGGCCCCTCGACCCGCCCGGCCGGATCGCCGACGACGATCTCGAACGGCACCAGCTTTGCCGGGTCGACGCCCTGCGGCAGCTTGAAGCTGACCCAGCCGGCGACGGCGCGTTTACCCTCGTCGGATGTCATGGCGCGCACGCACCAGCGCGTGAGCTGCTCGATGGCATCGGCATTCGCGGTTTCATCGGCCAGCAGTTCCATGCCGTAACGCGCGACCGCCAGCTCACGGTCGCCGCCGTCGGCGCCGACCGCGGCGCGCAGCGCCGCATCGAGCGCGGCGAAACTTTCGTACTCGTCTTTTTTCAACAACCGCCGGCGCGCGCGCTTGGTGACGAACTGTTTCTTGAAGGCGAACACCGGATCATGCGCGCGCGTCGCCGCGCGCGAGCGCGCGAGCTCGGTATCGATGCCGAACAGCTCGGCCAGCATTTCCTCCAGCACCGGCGCGCACGCGATCAAGAGCTCGCTGCGCGCGATCGGCGTCATGGCGGCATCCGCGCGATACGCGAGGAGCTGATCATGCAGCGCCGCATCGTGCGCCCGCAGCCGCGTAAGGTACGCGGCATCGAGCCGCTGCAGGCCGTCGAGGCGCTGCAGCTCCTCGAAGCGCATGCCGTTGCTGAGCTTAAAATCGTTCGTCGCCATCGATTGTCACAACCGGGCGGGTTCGCCGGGCCGCGTATTGTACGGGCCGCCTGGAGTCTGTGCGAATGTCAGGACGACGGTTTGGTGCTCGGCGGATGGATCTCTCGCTTCGCTCGAAATGAAGGAGGAGTTACGGGCGGTGTTAGCGGACGGTGCGACTTTTGGGCAGGGACCGCGCCTCAATTCACTTGCGCTTCCAGGTCCCGGACCGGCCGCCGGATTTTTCCAGCAGCCGGACGTCGGTCAGCGTCATGCCGCGGTCCACGGCCTTGCACATATCGTAGATCGTGAGCAATGCGATCTGCACCGCGGCGAGTGCCTCCATTTCGACGCCGGTGCGCGCGGTCGCCGCGACCACCGCACGGCAGTGGATGCCGGCCGCGTCCGTGGCCGGCGCCAACTCGATCTCGACCGCATCGAGCGCGATCGGGTGGCACAGCGGCACCAGCTCGTGGGTCTTCTTCGCCGCCTGGATCGCGGCGATGCGGGCGATGCCGAGCACGTCGCCTTTTTTGTGACCGCCTTGTGCGATCAGGTCGAGCGTGTGCCGCTGCATGTGAATCGTGCCTTCGGCGATTGCACGCCGCGCCGTCACCGGATTGGCGCCGACCTGCACCATGCGCGCCTGGCCCTGGGCGTCGAAGTGCGACAACGCCGCTGCCTTGGCCGGCCGGCGCCGATGCTTGGTGGTGCGCGGCCGCACGCTGCGCCCGCGGCGCGGACGTTTAGGCATGGCGGATGCGCGGCAGCAATTCAACCAGGTTGCACGGCCGGTGGCGCGCGTCGAGCTGGCTCAAAATAATTTTGTCCATGCCGAGGCGGCAGGCGTTGGTCGAGCCGGGCAGCATGAAGATCACGGTGCCGCCGGCGATGCCGGCATCGGCGCGCGATTGGATGGTCGAGGTGCCGATCTCGGCATACGACAGCGAGCGAAACAGCTCGCCGAAGCCGGGGATCGGTTTGGTGATGAACGGCGCGACCGCCTCGGGCGTGATGTCGCGCCGGGTCATGCCGGTGCCGCCGGTGCAGATAATGGCGTCGATTGCAGGATCGTCGATCCATGCCTTCAGTTGCGCGCGCAGCAGCTCCATCTCCTCGCGCACGATCGCGCGCGCCGCGACCGCGTGTCCGGCGCTGGTCAACCGCTCGGCGATGAGATCGCCCGAGGTGTCGGTCGTCGGGGTGCGCGTGTCCGACAGGGTGAGCACCGCCACGTTCAGCGGCACGAAGGCGCGTTCGGGTTTGGCCATCGCCGCATTATAAGGAACGCGATACGGAACGCACGCGGTTCATCGGAACGACAGCGCCGAAGCCGCGGGTGCGCCGGGGCGCCGTGGTAGTATGAAGCACGCAGCCGCCACGCCATGCTCAGCCTCGAACAAGCACAAAGCGCGATCCTCGAACGCATCCGCCGCGCGACCGACGCCGAAGCGGTGCCGCTCGCGCGCGCGTGCGAGCGCTATTTGGCGGAGCCGGTCGCGGCGCGCGTCGACAACCCGGCGTTCGACAACTCGGCAATGGATGGCTATGCGGTACGCAGCGCCGACCTCGCCGCGCACGCCGGCGTACTGCCGCTCGTGGGCGTATCGCGCTGCGGCGATAACCCGCAGGCGCTGGCGCCGGGGAGCGCCATGCGCATCTACACCGGCGCGCCGCTGCCGGAGCGCGCCGACGCGATCGTGATCCAGGAAGACGCGCGCGTCGAGCCCGATGGGCGCGTGGCGCTGCCGCTGGCGACGCCGGTGGTGAATCACGTGCGGCACCGGGGCGAGGACTTTCACGCGGGCGAGGCGTTGTACCCGTGCGGCCAGCGACTGCGCGCACTCGACCTCGCGCTGCTCGGCGCCGCCGGCGTGGCCGAGGTCCGCGCCTGGCGCCGGCCGCGGGCGCTGGTGCTGGCGACCGGCGACGAGCTGGCGGCGCCCGGCGCACCGCTCAAAACCGGGCAGATTTACGAATCGAATCGATTGCCGACGCTGCTGCAGCTGACCGCGCTCGGCGCCGAGGTAACCGACGGCGGTATCGTGCGCGATGACGTCGGCGCGCTGCGCGACGCGCTGGCGGTCGCCGCCGATTACGACTTTGTCATCACCAGCGGCGGCGCCTCGGTCGGCGACCACGATCTCGTGAAGCAGGTGTTCGCCGAACACGGCGACATCGCGTTTTGGAAGGCGCGGGTGAAACCGGGTAAACCGATCGCGTTCGGCCGTCTCGGCGAGCGCGCGCATTTCTTCGCGCTACCCGGCAATCCGGTGTCGAGCTTGGTGACGTTCCGGCTGTTTGTGGCGCCGGCGCTCGCGGTATGGCACCACGCCACCGCGCGCGAATGGATGCTGACCGCGACCGCCGCCAACGCGTTTCAGCGCCGACCGGGGCGCACCGAATTTCTGCGCGCGCGCCTGTACGGCGAAGGCGATAGGCTGTGGGTCGAGGCGCTGCGCGGGCAGGGGTCGCACCAGTTGGCGCCGTTGGCGCAGACCAATGCCCTGATCCGCATCGAGGCTGAGAGCCCGGGGTTCGCGCAAGGCGACTCGGTGCGCGTGTTGATGTTATAGCGGAACGGTTGGGGCGATTTGCGACGGCGCGTATCATTAGCTGCCACAAGGAAACCGACAGGAGCCTGGGATGGCGCTTATCCGAAACGATCAGCAGTTGTTCGATCAGCAGTTGCGCGAGCGCCGCGACGCCTTACGCGCGGCGATCGGCGATACGTTGATTCAGACCCAGCGCGAGGACTTTGCAGAGCTGGCCGGGCGCGTGCACGACGCCGGCGAGGAGTCGGTTGCCGATCTCGTTATGAGCACCAACTTCACGACGCTCGATCGCGAAGTGCGCGAGCTACGCGAGGTGGAAGCGGCGCTGGCGCGGCTGCGCGCCGGGCGCTACGGCAAGTGCGTCGAATGCGGTGCCGACATCGACCGCGAACGGTTGCGGGTGAATCCGACCGCGCGCCGTTGTATTCGCTGTCAGTCGCGCCGCGAGCAAACCCACGGCGGACGCGATGCGACGCCCAGCCTATAAAAGTCGCGCGCAGCGCGCTCGGCTCGCCTCCCTCCCTCGCTTGCGGGGGGAGGGAGTGAGGGAGGGGGTTGCTGGGTGGGCCGTCACTCGGGAAACATCTTCCCCGGATTGAGAATCCCCTTCGGGTCGAACACGCGCTTTAGCGCGCGCATGCGCGCGAGCGCGTCCGAGCTGAGCTCAAGCGGCACGAACTCGCGTTTCTCGTAGCCGATGCCATGTTCGCCCGAGAGCGTGCCGCCGAGCGCGAGCACGGTCTTGAACAGCGCCGCAAGACACGCCCGCGCCCGCTGCATCTCGTCGGCGTCGTCCGGGTGCACCATGAGATTCACGTGCAGATTGCCGTTGCCCGCGTGACCGAAGGTTACGATCAATAGTCGATACTCGCGCGCGAGTTGTTCGATGGTAGCGACCAATGTGGCCAGTCGCGGTATTGGCACCACCACGTCCTCGTTGATCTTGCGCGGCGCCAGCGCCTTGACCGCGCCCGACAAGGCGCGGCGCGCGCGCCATAGCGCCGCTACGGCGTCCGCGTTGTCGCCCTGGCGCAATTGCAACATGCCCGGTCCGTCGAGCGCGGCGCGGAATACCGCCAACGCGCGCGCGACCTCGGTCGGATCGCCGTCGGCCTCCACCATCAATAGCGCGCGCGTGTCGCGCGGCAGGTCCTCGGCGGCGCCGGCGCGCTGAATCGCGGCGATCGCGGCGCTGTCCATGAATTCGAGCGCCGACGGCACGACCGGTGCGGTCATGACCCGCGCCGCCGCGGCGCAGGCGTCGGCGCCGCTCGCATAGCACACACGCAGCGTGCCGACGGTCGCCGGCGCGGGCAGTAGCCTCAGTGTCGCCTCGGTGATGAGCGCCAACGTGCCCTCGCTGCCGACGAGCAAGCGCGTGAGATCGTAACCAACGACACCCTTGGTGGTGCGGCAGCCGGTGACGAGCGCGCGCGCATCGCCGGCGACGGCGCGCAGGCCGAGGACGTAATCGCGCGTGACTCCATACTTCACCGCACCCGGTCCGGCGGCATTCATCGCGAGATTGCCGCCGATGTGGCAGTACGGCGCACTACCAGGGTCGGGCGGGTAGAAGAGGCCGGCGGAACGCGCGAGCGCGTCGATCTCGGCCGTCGGCACCCCGGCCTCGACCACCATCAGTCGCTCGGCCGGATTGAACTCGATTACCCGGCGCATGCACTCGAAACTCACCACCACGCTGCCCGGCACCGGCAGCGCGCCGCCGACGTTGCCCGAGCCCGCACCGCGCGGGACCAGCGCGATGTCGTGCGCAAAGGCAGCGGCGACGAGCGCCTCGACCTGCGCGTGGCTAGCGGGAAACGCGACCGCCGCGGGCAGGCAGCGGCGTGCACCGTCGTCGCTGGCGTAGAATTCGCAGGTCTCCGGCGTCGTATGCACCCGGTCAGGACCGAGCGCGGCGGCCATGGCGGCAAGCCCGGGCGAGTCCGGGTGGTGAGGTGCGGGGAGGCCCATGTTTTCGGCATCAAACGTGCGCGGGAGCGAACCGCGATGATCCCGCACCCCCGCCCCTGGTGCAACCTGCTGTCTAAAAATGAACTATTCTCTTCTATACCCTGTTTGCGGGGGCATGGTCGTTACGGCCGGTCGAAAAAAGAAGGAGATATGAACCCATGGCGCATGGACGCGACTACCCCGCGTCGAATAATAAAAAGGGCTCGATGATGGGTAAGCATACGTTCGTCAACCGAGACGAAGGGCCGTTTCCGGGCCCCGCGCGGCTCGGCGAACTCCTGCGCGAAGTCGCGACCAGTCTGCCGGTCACCGCCGACGCCGATTTCTTTCCGTCGGTGCTGCGCTATCTGTGCCGCAAACTGGATGTGGCTTACGCCTTCGTCGGCGAGATCATCGATGGCGGCGCGCGCGTACGCACCCTGGCGTTCTGCGCCGACGGTCAGATCAAGCCCAACTTCGAGTATGACGTGCGAGGGACGCCGTGCGAGATCGTGGTCGAGCGCGATGTCTGCCTCTATCCAAGGAGCGCGCGCCGGTTGTTCCCGATGGATCCAGATTTGGCAGCGCTCGGGGTTGAGGCCTACGGCGGCGCCCCGCTGTACGACTCGCATGGCAAATGCCTGGGTCTGGTCGTGGTGATGGATCGTGCGGAATTTCGCGACGCCGACTTGGTCGGCGCGTTGTTGCAGATGTTCGCCGTGCTCGTGGCCGGCGAGCTCGATCGGCGCCAAGTGGCGCATGCGTTGGAGGAAGATCAGCGAAGGCTCGCGACGCTGATGAGTAACCTGCCGGGCATGGTGTATCGCTGCCGCAACGACGAGACCTGGACGATGAGTTTCGCGAGCGAGGGGGCGGCGGCGTTGACCGGCTACAGCGCCGATACCTTTGTGCAAAACGGGCTTGCTTATGCCGAGCTCATTCACCCCGATGACCGCGCTCTAGTATGGGATGGCGTGCAGGCGGCGCTTAAACGGCGCGAGCCGTTTTGCCTGACCTATCGCATTCGTACGAAAGACGGGGAGGAAAAATGGGTATGGGAGCAGGGCTGCGGTGTCTACGGCGGCGACGGATGCCTGCTCTATCTTGAAGGATTCATCACCGATATCTCCGAACGCAAGCAGGCGGAGCTGGCATTGCGCGAAAGCGAGGAACGCTTCAAGAGTCTCACCGCGCTGTCGTCCGACTGGTACTGGGAGCAGGACGCCGACCTCAGGTTCACCATGGTCACGCGCAGCACCGATATCGGGCTGCGCTTTCCGCCCGAGCAAAGCATCGGGCACCAGCGTTGGGAGTTGCCCTACGTCGACGTACCGGCCGAAGAGTGGGAGCGACACCGCGCCGCGCTGCAAGCCCGAGTGCCGTTTCGCAACCTCGTGCTCAAGCGCTATGACCCGGCCGGCCGCCTGCGCTACAGCAGCATCAGCGGTGTGCCGATCTTCGACCAGCAGGGCAACTTCAAGGGTTATCGCGGGACCGGTCACGACATCACCGAACGGGTGCAGGCCGAAGACGCGTTACGCCAGAAAGAACAGCTGTTGCGCATGGTGATGGAGACGCTGCCGGTCGGTGTATGGGTAATGAACCGGGACGGCCGCATCATCGACAGCAATCCCGCCGGGCGGCAGATTTGGGGCGGTGCGCGCTACGTCGGCGTTGAGCAGTTCGGCGAGTACAAAGGTTGGTGGGCGGACACCGGCAGGCCAATCGAACCGCACGAGTGGGCGGCGGCGCGGGCCATCGAAAATGGCGAGACGTCGCTCAATGAGTTGGTCGAGATCGAAAGTTTCGATGGCGTCCGCAAAACGATTTTGAACTCGGCCGTGCCGCTGCGCGACGCGCAAGGCGGCATCGTCGGCGCCATTATCGTCAATCAGGATGTCACCGAACGCCGCCGCGCCGAGGCCGAGATGCGTAAGCTGTCGAGCGCGGTGCAGCAGACCGCCGACTGCGTGCTCATCACCGATCCCAACGGGGTGATCGAGTACGTGAACCAAGCCTTCGAGACCATTACCGGTTACACGCGCGACGAGGTGTTGGGCAAAAACCCGAGCGTCGTCAAATCCGGGCTGCAAGCCCCGGAGTTCTATCGGCGCATGTGGGACACGATCCGTTCCGGCAACACCTTCTGTGACGTCTTTATCAATCGCAAGCGCGACGGCGGTTTGTACTACGAAGAGAAAACCATCACGCCGCTCAAGGACGCCGACGGACGCATCACCCACTACATCTCCACCGGCAAGGACATCACCGAGCGCATGCAGGTGCAGGAGCGGTTGCATTACCTGGCGCATCACGACGCGCTCACCGGACTGCCGAACCGGATGTTGTTCCTCGACCGGTTGAACCAGGCGCTGATCCGCGCCCATTGGCACCAGCGCGGTCTCGGGGTCCTGTTCCTCGACCTCGATCGCTTCAAGACCATCAACGATACCTTGGGTCACGACGTCGGTGACCGATTTCTGCAGGCGATCGGCGGTCGGCTCAAGGAATGTCTGCGCGAGCGCGATACCGTGGCGCGCTTCGGCGGCGATGAGTTCGCGATCATCCTCGAAGACCTGGCGCACGCCGACGACGCCGCGCCGCTGGCCTCGAAAATTCTGGAAGCCTTCGGCCGGCCGTTCACCATCAACGGCCGCGAGTTCTACGTCACCACCAGCATCGGCATCAGCCTTTACCCGGGCGACGGCGCCGACGCGCAGGCGCTGCTTAAAAATGCCGACGCCGCGATGTATCGCGCCAAGGAACTTGGCAAGAACACCTATCAGTTTTACTCGGCCGACATGGGCGCGCACGCGGTCGAGCGCTTGACGCTCGAGACCAGCCTGCGCCACGCCCTCGACCGGCGCGAGTTCGTGCTGCATTACCAGCCGCAGGTGTCGCTCGCCGACGGCCGCGTCGTCGGCGTCGAGGCGTTGCTGCGCTGGCAGCATCCGCAGCTCGGCTTGCTGGCCCCGGCGCAGTTCATCGGTTTGGCGGAGGAGACCGGCACCATCGTCCCGATCGGTGAATGGGTGGCGCGCGCCGCGTGCCAGCAGGCGCGGCTATGGGAACAGGCGGGCCTGCCGCCGCTGCGCGTGGCGATCAATGTCTCGGCGCGCCAGTTCAACGAGCCCGGCTTCGTCGATGGCATCGCCAAACTACTGACCGAGACCGGCTTCGAACCCGAGCGTCTCGAGCTCGAGATTACCGAGAGCGTGATCATGAAGAACGCGCAAATCACGGTCGCGCGGCTGCAGGCGCTGAGCGGCATGGGCGTGCGCTTCGCCGTCGACGACTTCGGCACCGGCTATTCCAGTTTGAGCTACTTGCGCCGGTTCGCGGTGAACACGCTTAAGATCGACAAGTCGTTCATCCATGATGTCACCACCGACCAAGGCGATGCCGAGATCGTGAAGACGATCATCGCCATGGCGCGCGGCTTGAAGCTCGCTGTCATCGCCGAAGGCGTGGAGACCGCCGAGCAGCTCGCATTCCTGCGCGGCCACGGCTGCGAGTCGGTGCAGGGTTATCTTTTGAGTCGGCCGCTGGCGCCGGACCAGATCCCGCGACTGCTCACCGGACCGCGCCTTATCGGCTGATCGCGCCGCGCAACGTGTGCGCGAGATAGATCACCGCCGTGAACACCAGTAGCGCCCCCGCCTGATGCGCTGCCGCCAGCGGGATCGGCACCACCCACAGCAAGGTCCCGATGCCGAGCGCCACTTGCAGCGCGAGTGCGGCATACACCGGTAACGCGGCGCGGCGCGCGGCGCCGATGCGGCGCACGCTGAACCAGAGCCCCACTGTCATCGCGATCAGCAGGTACGCCAACAGCCGGTGATTGAACTGCACCGTCGCGACATTCTCGAACAGGTTGCGCCACCAGGGTTCAAGCGCGAGCACGCCGGGCGGCACCCACGCGCCGTTCATGAGCGGGAACGTGTTGAACGCGAACCCGGCGCGCGTGCCGGCGACGAAGCCGCCGCTCAAGATCATCACGAACACCAGCGCCAGCAGCGCCCAGGTGTGACGGCGGGCGCCGGTGGCGGCGATGCTCGCCGTGCGCGGGCGCAGCAGATCGAGCGCGAGCCAGAACATATAACCGTAGATCAGCACCGCCAGCCCCAGATGCGCCGTCAGCCGATACGGGCTCACGTGCGGATTGTCGACCAGCCCGCTCGCGACCATGTACCAGCCGAGCGCGCCCTGGAGTCCGCCGAGCACAAACAGCGCCGCGAGTTTGGGCGCCAGTCGCCGTTCGATTCGACCGCGCGCGAGGAAATACAAGAACGGCAGCAGGAACGCGAGACCGATGACGCGCCCGAGCAGGCGGTGCGCATACTCGACCCAGAAGATCGATTTGAATTCGGTGAGACTCATGCCGAGGTTGACCTTCAGATACTCCGGCGTCTGGCGGTACTTGGCGAAGGTCTCTTCCCACTGCGCCTCGGACAGCGGCGGCAACGCGCCCATGATCGGTTGCCATTCGACGATGGACAACCCTGAGCGCGTCAGGCGCGTGACGCCGCCGAGCACGACCATGGCGAAGATGAGCCCACAGCAGACAAGGAGCCAGATGGCGATGGCGCGGCGCGAGTCGGTATGCATAGGGCGCGTAGTCTACAGGAGACAATGGTGGCGACGGCAGCGCTACGTTGCCGTCGCCAAGTCGACGGGATTATGCTGCCACGGCAACGTCGAAAGGATAAAGGTATGGAAACGTACAAATGCGCCTTCAATGGCACGCTGGTCGCCGCGACCTACGGCTGCAAGCATGCCGAGCCGGTCGCGCGCCGCAGCGGTCCCGACATCGCCTGCCGCTCGCCGGCGAGCCACCGCCGCTGCGCCGAGCTGTTCGAGCGGTTCAAAAGCGCGGCGCTGCCGGCCTTCGGCGTCGAGGACGATTTGCTGACGATGCCGCACAGCGTGCTCATGAAAATCCAGCACGGCGGGCTCGCGGGCCTGCAACGCCTGCTCGACGGCGCCGCCGCCGGCCGGGTCGAGGACGTCGACGCGCTCATCGAGCGCGCGCTCGCGACCTATGGCGCGGTCGACGCGCTGCCCTGTGCCGAGCTCGTCGGCGACATGACCGGCTATCAGTTAAAGCGCCGCCGCGGTTGAGCGCCATGTATCGGGTGCGCCTATTGCCGAGCGGCCACGAGTACACGCTGCAGGCGAGCGACACGCTGCTCGAGGGCGCTTTGCGCGCCGGCTTGGCACCCAACTACGGCTGTTCCAACGGCAACTGCGGCCTGTGTAAGGCGCGCGTGGTGTCGGGTGCGACTACGAAGGTCCGACACCACGACTATGTGTTGAGCGGGGCCGACAAGACCGCGGGCGCGGTGCTCATGTGTTCGGTCGCGGCCGCGAGCGATCTTGCGGTTGAGGCCGGTGAGGCGCGCGCGGCGAGCGAGATTCCGCCGCAGCGCATCGTTGCACGCGTGCGCGCGCTGACGCCGCTCGGCGCCGGTGTGACGCTGTTGCATCTGCAAACGCCGCGCACCCAACGGCTGCGGTTTCTGGCTGGGCAGTACGTAACGCTCGGCGTCGATGCGGTGCGCGCCGATTTTCCGATCGCGAGTTGTCCGTGCGACGATCGTAATCTGCATTTTCATATCGCCAACGCCGCGGATGCCGCGGCACGCGCGCTGACGCGATTGCGGTTGGGAGATGCGGTCGCGGTCGATGGGCCGAAGGGGGAGTTCACCCTGAGCGAGTCGGATCGGCCGGTAGTATTCATCGCCGGCGATACTGGATTCGCGCCCATCAAAAGTTTGGCCGAGCATCTGATGGCGGTCGACGAAACCCGACCCGCGCATCTGTACTGGTTGGCCGCCGCCGGTAGCCACTACATGAACAACCTGTGCCGTTCGTGGACCGACGCGCTGGATGCGTTCCGCTATACGCCCGTCACCGTCAGCACCGGCGGCCACGCGGCGGCGCTTGCGCGCATCGCGGCCGATATCCTCGCGCACGCAGATGCCGAGGTGTACGTCGCAGGACCCGCGCCGCTACTGGCGGCGGCGCGCACGTGCTTGGCGTCGATGGCGGTGTCGCTGCGGCTGGGGCCGACGACGCGCTGAGCCGGCCGCAGGCGAGCGTCACGTATTAAAACCCACCGGCGTTTGCGCGTTCTAACCGTTAGGCACAAACTGCCAAAGACGAGCGACTGCCGATACATACAAAGCGAGTATGGCTTTAGACATCAAACTGAAGATGCGCGGCATCTATGTGCTGGTGCTCGCGCTTGGGGCGCTGTTGTCGGTGCTCATCTACAGCTTTGGCGACGATATGCTGCACGCCTCGCGCAAGCTCGTGCGCCAGGACCTGCCGCTGCTCGAGGACATCGCGCAGCTCAAGGTCGAGGTCATGGAGCATGAGAGTCTGCTGCATGAGTACTACGCGAGCGGCGACCGCGAGCGCTTTCTGCTCGAACAGGACGCAAACGCCGCCGACTATGAGCAGGCGTACAAGCGGCTGAGTCGGGGTTTCGGGCAGGCGCCGGAGCTCGAACGCGTGCAAGGGTATTACGCGCGCATGCGTGACATCGCCGCCGAACTCGATAGCACGCTCACGCAGCAGCCGGCCGATGGCGAGCACGCACAGGCGCTGCTCGCGCACTTGAGTGGCATCGTGCGCTCGCTCAACACCGAACTCGACACCTTGATGCAGTTGATCGAGGCGCGCGTGCTCGAATCCGCCGGCAGCGCTGAGGCGACCATCGCCACCATCAGCCGCTTGGTGTTGCTGTACACGATCGCGATATTTCTGGTGGCGGTTATCGTCGGCTATTCGGTCAACGGCTATCTCTACGCCAATGCCGAGCGCCGCCGGCTCGCGGTGTTTCCCGAGCGCAATCCGAATCCGGTCATGCGCCTCGCGCTCGACGGCACGTTGTTGTACGCCAACCCCGCCGCCGCCGAGTTGCTCGGCAAGATCGGCCTCGATCCCAACGACGCACTGAAGCTCCTGCCGCCCGACCTGCGCCAGCGGCTGAAGGCGTTGCGCGCCAACGGCCGCGGCTACGACGTCTGGCAATACCAGGTGGATACGCGTCTGCTCGAATGCGGCATCCACTACATCCCCGATCTCACCATCTACCACGCCTACGTCACCGACATCACCGAGCGCCGGCGCACCGAGGAGAGGCTCGTGTTCCAGGCGTATCACAACGCGCTCACCGAGCTGCCCAACCGGCGCATGTTCGAGGAGGTGATGGAGCAGACGCTGCCGCCGCCCGGCCCCGGTGCACGCCAGGCGGCGCTGCTGCTGCTGAGCGTAGACCGGCTCAAGGTCGTGACCGAGACCTTCGGCCACGTCATCGGCGACCAGTTGTTGCAGGCGATCGCCGTGCGGTTGAAGACCATCCTCGATCATTGTCGCGAGGGCTGCCACAACGCGACGCTCTATCACTTCGACGGCGAGCTGTACGCCGTGCTACTGCCCGACCTCGTGAGCGCGCAGGCGCCGGCGATGGTGGCGGAAAAGGTGCTGGAGGCGATGAAGGAACCGCTCTACGTCGCCGGGCGCGAGCTGTTCGCCAGCGTCAGCATCGGCGTCGCCGTGTTCCCCGACGACGGCCGCGACGCGGTGACGCTGCTGCGCAACGCCGAATCGGCGATGCAGCGGGTGAAAAAGACCGGCGGCCGCGGCTTCCAGCTGTACGAGCCGGAGATGAACGCGATGGCGGCGCAGTGGATGGCGCTCGAAAATTACCTGCGCCACGCGCTCGAGCACGGCGAGCTCGCGGTGTACTACCAGCCGCAGTTCGACGTGAAGAGCGGGCGCGCCACCGGCGTCGAGGCGCTGCTGCGCTGGTCACACCCGACGCGCGGGCTGCTGCTGCCGGGCGAATTCATTCCGCTCGCGGAAGAAACCGGCATGATCGTGGGCTTAGGCGAGTGGGTGCTGCACCAGGCGTGCGCGCAGCAACGCGCGTGGTGCGAGCAGGGGCTGATGGTCGGGACCATGGCGGTCAATATGTCGGCCGGTCAATTCCATCAGCAGGATTTGCCGGCGCTGGTCGCGCGCGTGTTGCAACAGACGCGGCTGCCGGCGCAGTACTTGGAGCTCGAGATCACCGAAACCGTGGCGATGCAGGACGCGGCGCGCTCGACCGCGACGCTGCACGAGCTAAAGAACATGGGCGTGCGCCTGGCGATCGACGACTTCGGCACCGGCTTTTCGTCGCTGAGTTACTTGAAACGCTTCCCGATCGACCGGCTCAAGATCGATCGCTCGTTCGTGCGCGGTCTCACCACCGATGCCAACGACCTCGCCATCACGCGCGCCGTCATCACCCTCGGGCATTCGCTCAAGCAGCGGGTGTTGGCGGAAGGGGTGGAGACGCGCGATCAACTGGCGCGCTTGCGCCAGCTCGATTGCGACGAGGCCCAGGGGAATCTGTATGCGCCGCCGCTGCCGGCGGCCGAGGTCGAGCAACTGTTGCGCAGCCAGCCGCGGCTGGT
Source organism: Gammaproteobacteria bacterium (assembly GCA_046565865.1). Classification (GTDB taxonomy): domain Bacteria; phylum Pseudomonadota; class Gammaproteobacteria; order Acidiferrobacterales; family Sulfurifustaceae; genus JBKHXU01. The sequence goes on from JBKHXU010000046.1 coordinate 13,805, forward strand.
CGAACGCGTCTAGTCCAGCGCCGGTACCGCCGGCGTCTCGCCCGTCAGGTAGCGCTGCGCCGCGCGCAACTCCGCCGGCGTGTTGATGTTGACGTTGAGATCGATGGCGTCGAGGCCGCCGAAGGCGACCGGGGTGCTGTGCAGCGTCAGCCAGGCGTGCACGCTTTGTTCCGCGCGCAGGAACGCTTCCAACCGATCCGCCATCCGCGGTGGCCACAGCACCGCCAGCATGTGGCGGCCGGCGATCGCGGCATGGCGGCAGTCGCGACCGGACCAGCCGCGGCGCAGTCGCGCCACCAGATCGAGCGGCAGAAACGGCAGGTCAACCGCGACCGAGACGATGTACTCGTTCGGCCACGCGCGCGCGGCGGCATGCACGCCGGCCAGCGGACCCAAACCCGGTAGTCGATCGGCGACGACGGGAATATCGAACTCGGCATAGCGCTCGGGCGGGGCGTTGCTCGATAGCGCGAGCGCATCGACCTGCGGCGCGAGCCGCGAGCGTACGTGCGCGAGCAACGGTTTGTCGCCGAGGGCGAGGAGCGCTTTATCGCACCCACCGAGACGGGTGCCGCGGCCGCCGGCGAGAATCAGGCCGCGAAGGGGAACGTCCGCTTGTGGTGCGTCGACGGGCATCGGCGCAAAAGTATGCGGGGGATTCGGCTACGCGTCTAGGCGTCTAGTTCGACGCCGATTCGTGCGGGCGGACGACGGGAAAACCCGCCCGGCGCCAGCCACTCATGCCGCCGAGGACGTTGATCACCTGGCGATGGCCGTGACGCTGCAACAGGCTGGCCGCGACCGATGAGCGATAGCCGCTGCCGCACACCGTCGCGAGCGGACGATCGCGCGGGACCTCGTTGATGCGGGCCGGCAGTTCGCCGCCGCTGATATGGATCGCGCCCTCGATGTGCCCCGCGGCCCACTCCGCCGGTTGGCGCACATCGAGCACACGCAGATTCCGGTCGCGGCCCAGCTGGTCGCGCAACTCGTGCACGCTCCATTGCGGCAGGATCTCGAGGGGCTTGCCGCTGGTGCGCCACGCATGCATGCCGCCGGCGAGCCAGCCGCGCGGCAGGTCGTAGCCGATGCGCAGCAGTTGCCAGTAAAGATCCCACAGCATGTCGGGATGCTCGACCACGAGCAGCGTCTGCGCGCCCTCCGGCAGCACGGTGCCGGCCCAGGTGCTAAACGAGCCCTCGCCGCCGACATTGAAACTGCCCGGGATGTGCGCCGCATACGCCTCGGGCGAGCGGCAGTCGACCACGTACACGCCGTCGCGCTGACGCTGCTTGTCGAACTCGGCCGGCGCTAGCGCCGGCGGATCGCGCAGCACGCCGAGCAGCGGCGGCCCTTCAATGTTCATGCGCCGCATGCGGCGCCAGTAGGGCGGGACCGTCGGCAGATTTTTTAGATCAAGGCAGTGCTCCACGAAACGGTCGGCGCGATCGATGTTCGCCAATATTTTGTTCAGCCGCCGCTCGTAGCCGATGGTGGTGGAAAGCATCGAGCCGATGTGCCCGCCGCAGAGCGACCCGGCGACGTGCGTCGGATACACCATCACCGAGTCCGGCAGCTTCAAGATCTTTTCATGCAGCGTGTGGCACATGGCGCGTGCGCCGTGCTCGGTCGCTTCGCGGCCGCCGAGCAGGTCCGGGCGCGCGACGTCGTCGACCAGCAGCGCGCCGCCCGAAAGCAGGATGACCGGTTCGTCGCCGCGCGAGCGATCGTACACCAGCAGCGAAATGTGCTCCGGCGTGTGCCCCGGTGTGTGGAGCACCTCGAACTCGACCTCGCCCATCTTTAAACGTGCGCCGTCGTCGAGCGCGCGCACCGAATACTTGAGTTCGGCCCGCGCCGAGGCGAGGAGCTGGACCTCGCCGCGCGCCGGCAGTTCGCAGATGCCGGAGACGTAGTCGTTGTGCTGATGCGTGTCGGTGGCATAGCGCAGCTGCATGCCGCGCGTGCGCGCCTCCTCGAAATACACGTCGACATCCCGGCGCACGTCCAACACCAGCGCCTCGCCGGTCTCCTCGGAGCCCACGAAATACGAGGCGTGGCCAAGGCTTTCGAGATAAAACTGCTTGAAAATCATGGTTGCCTCCTTGCATCCGGTGTAGGTTCGACCCTATGCCTTCGCTGCCGCGCGCTCAATCCGGAGTGGCCTCTACCGGCGGGTCGGCCCATAATGACCTTTCCCGACGCGCGACTAGACCCTGCGATGTACATCGATCCCTACGGCCGGCGCATCGAATACGTGCGGCTCTCCGTCACCGACCGCTGCAACCTGCGGTGCACGTATTGTTTGCCGGCGGATTACAAAGACTTCGACGCGCCCGACACCTGGCTCACGTTCGACGAGATTGAGCGCGTCATCGGCGCGTTCGCGCGCTTGGGCGTCAGCCGCGTGCGTCTGACCGGCGGCGAGCCATTGGCCCGCCACGGTCTGTCCGATCTGGCCGGGCGCTTGGCGCGGTTGCCGGGCATCGACGACCTGTCGCTGAGCACCAACGCCGTGCTGCTCGCGCGTCAGGCGCCGGCGCTCCGTGCCGCCGGTGTGCGTCGCATCAATGTCAGCCTCGACACGCTCGATCCGAAGCGCTTCGCCGCGATCACCGGCGGCGGCCGGCTCGACAAGGTGTTGCAGGGGCTGACCGCCGCCAAAGACGCCGGTTTCGCGCCGATCAAGATCAACATGGTGGCCATGAAGGGCGTGAACGAGGACGAGATCGAGGCCATGGTCGAGTTCTGCGCCACGCACGGCTACACGCTGCGCCTGATCGAGACCATGCCCATTGGCACGCCCGGGCGCAGCGCCGCGGAACATTACCTGAATCTGCAACACGTGCGCGAACGCCTATCGAAGCGCTTCGATCTCATCCCGAGCGTCATGCCCGGCGGCGGGCCGGCGCGCTATGTGCAAGTCGCCGGTACGGAGCTGCGCATCGGTTTCATCACGCCGATCTCGCAGCACTTTTGCGCCACCTGCAATCGCGTGCGGCTCGCGGTCGATGGCACGCTCTATCTTTGTCTCGGCCAGGACCACAACTACCCGCTGCGCCCGCTGCTGCGTGCCGGCGCGAGCGACGCCGATATCGAGGCGGCGTTGCGCGCGGCGCTGGCGTTGAAGCCCGAGCGCCACGAATTCAACGAACGGCCGACGCACATCGTGCGCTTCATGTCGCAGACCGGCGGTTGATGGCGCGTGCGTCCGACCGCGCGCGCCGCCCGCCGACGCGCGCCGAACTCGAGGCCGCGCGCGCCAAGCGCGTGCGCGACATCATCCGCCCCGGCCTCGACGTGTTGTTCGTCGGCATCAATCCCGGTCTCTACACCGCCGCCATCGGCCATCACTTCGGCCGCCCCGGCAACCGCTTCTGGCCGGCGCTGCATGCGAGCGGCTTCACGCCACGATTGCTGTCGCCGTATGAAGAGCGCGAGCTGCTCGACTATGGCATCGGCATCACCAATATCGTTCAGCGCGCCACCGTGGACGCGTCCGAGTTGAGCAAGGATGAGATCGTGCGCGGCGGCAAGACGTTAGTCGCCAAAGTACGGCGCTTCGCGCCGCGCTGTGTGGCGGTGCTCGGCCTCACCACATATCGCATCGCCTTCGCCAAGCCCAAGGCCACGCTCGGTCCGCAGCCCGAGCCGCTCGCCGGGGCGGCGCTGTGGGTATTGCCGAACCCGAGCGGCCTCAACGCGCATTTCAAGCCCGCCGACTTCGCGCGCGTGTTTCGCGCACTGCGCGTGGCGATAAGAAAGCATAAATGATCGAGCCGATCGAGGGCGTCACCAAGTTTCAGCTCGACTATCGCGCGGCCCCGGCGCCCGCGGCGGCGGACATTGCGACGCTCAATGCCTGGCGTTCCATCTTGTGGCGCTTGCGGCTCATCGGCCTCAATGCGCAGCGTTACGGCGGCGTCGGCTTCGGCAACGTCAGTTGCCGCTATCAAAATCATTTCATTGTGAGCGGTACCCAAACCGGCGGCATTCCCGTGCTGAGCGCGCGGCATTACGTTTGCGTCGAGCATGCGGATACGGCGCGCAACCGCGTCGTGGCGCGGGGGCCGATCGCGCCGTCGTCGGAGTCGTTGACGCACGCGATGGTGTACGCGCTCGATCCCGCGGTGCAGTACGTGTTCCATGTGCACAGCCCGGAGATCTGGCGCCGCGCGGCGGCGCTGGGGCTGCCGGTCACCGCGCGCGAGGTCGCCTACGGTACGCCGGCAATGGCGGCGGAGATGGCGCGGCTTTATGCCGCCGGGCCGCTGCGGGCGCAGGGGATCGTCGTCATGCTCGGGC
>JBKHXU010000047.1:0-2639 GCA_046565865.1 Gammaproteobacteria bacterium
GCAATCGCGCGCGGCGAGGCCGGCATCGATTGGCGCCCCGATCTCGTACACTGCCACGATTGGCAAACCGGCCTGGTGCCGGCGTTGCTGGCGGCCGATGCCAACCGGCCGGCGACGGTGTTCACCATTCACAACCTCGCCTATCAAGGTGTGTTTCCGGCGACCACACTGACCGCGCTCGGGCTGCCGGCGTCGCTCTGGTCCATCGACGCGCTCGAGTTTTATGGGTCGCTGTCGTTCATCAAAGGCGGCATTGCGTTTGCCGATCGTGTTAACACCGTAAGCCCGACCTATGCGCGCGAGATTCAAACCCCAGCCTTCGGCCTCGGGCTGGACGGGCTGCTGCGCGCACGCGCCGATCGCATGAGCGGCATCCTCAACGGCATCGACGTCAACGCTTGGAATCCTGCGCGCGACCGCTTCATTACTAAACCGTATTCGGCGAAAAGCTATCGCGACAAGGCACCGAATAAATCGGCGCTGCAAACAGAAATGGGCTTGCCGCGCGCGACGGTGCCGTTGTTCGGCCTGGTCGGGCGCTTGGTGGAACAAAAGGGTATCGATCTCGTGCTCGATGCCTGGCCGACGCTGGCCGATACGCCGTCGCAACTGGTCGTGCTCGGTACCGGCGAGCGCACGTACGAGGCGGCGCTGACGCAACTCGCGGCGCGCTTTCCCGATCGCGTCGCGGTCAAGATCGGCTACGACGAGGCGCTGGCGCATCGCATCGAGGCCGGCGCCGACGTGTTCCTAATGCCGTCGCGGTTCGAGCCGTGCGGGTTGAATCAAATGTACAGCCTGCGCTACGGCACGGTGCCGATCGTGCGTCGCGTCGGCGGCTTGGCCGATACCGTGGTCGACGTCGCCGCGAGCAAGCAGGCGACCGGCTTCGTGTTCGATGCACCAACAGCGGACGGGCTGCGCCAGACGGTGCAACGGGCTCTCGCGCTGTATCACGACGCGCCGGCGTGGCAACGCCTCGCGCTCAACGGCATGCGCCAAGACTTTAGCTGGGATCGGTCGGCCGATGAGTATGTGGCGCTGTACCGTCGTGCGCTGGCCGATCGCGGTGCATAACCCGCATCTGCGCTGCGGCCTTGCCCTATCGCGGCATGCTGCCCCACTTTACTTATCGGGACGTCGATGCAACGATCCGCGTCATGACGACGAAGACGTTAAAGCAACTGCGCGAGCTGGCGAAGAAGGCCGGCGTTAAAGGTTATTCCAAGCTGGCGAAGCCCGATCTGGAAAAAAAGTTGAGCCGGCAGGCCGCGAGCAGCGCTAAGGCGGCATCGACGCCGCCCGCCGCGAAATCCAATCCGAAGGCCGCGACCAAACCTCCCGCGCCGCGCAAAAAGACCGCGCCCGGCGCCGCGTCCACGCCCCGCGCCACGATGGCCACCCGCGCGCCGACACCGGTCGACCCCAATCACGTTTGGTGGCAACCGCCGGCTCCCGCGACAGGCGACAACGGCACCGAGCAGCGCATCGAAAGCGCGAAGTACGGTTCTGGGAGCAGCAGCGATGCTACGGCGCCGCCGCCACCGCTTACCGATTTGGGCGAGGACATCGATCGCCTCCCCAACCTTCACCGCTCGACACTCGTGTTGCTGCCGCAAAAACCCGGCGTGTTGCACGCATATTGGTCGCTCCCGCCCGGCGCCACGCGCGAGCCGTCGTTGCAGTTACGGCTGTGCCGCGCGGCGAACGGTGAGCTCGATGTGCAACATGAGGCGACCGTCTCGGCCGCGCGCGGGCATTTTTACTTTAGCGTCCCGGATGACTTCGCCAGCCACGAGGCGGTGGTGCAGCTCGGCTACTATCGCGGCAAGAAGTTCGTGAGCGCGATCGACCGCGGCGTCGCCCGTATCCCAAGCCTATACGCCTCCGCGCGCACCGATCGTTGGTGGTGGATTTCGGAGGCTGACTTCCGGCGCATGTACCTAAGCAGCGGCGGTGAGCAACGCGGGCGCGCGCTGCGTTGGGCCGGCTCGATCGGTAGCCCGAGCGGCGAATCTCAAACCAAGCCAGAGCAACTCGCCTGGCCGGGCGGCGTCAGCAGCCGTTGAGTCCGAAGGGCTACTTCGCGCTGGTTCTGCACGCACACCTGCCGTTCGTGCGCCACCCGGAGCACGAACGCTTCCTCGAAGAAGACTGGTACTTCGAGGCACTCACCGAAACTTATCTTCCCCTGCTCGACGTGTTCGAGGGTTTGGCGCGCGGCGGCATTCATTTCCGCGTGACGCTGTCGTTGACGCCGACGTTGCTGTCCATGATGACCGACCCGCTGCTGTCGCAGCGTTACGTGCGCTATCTCGACGAGCGCCTGACCGCGCTGGCGGCAGAGCGCACGCGCACCGCGCACGATCCCTACTTCCATCCCATCGTGCTGTTTTACACCGAGCGCTACGAACACCTGCGGCGGCGCTTCGTTGAGCACGACCGGCACGATGTCACGCTCGCGTTTCGCCGACTCATGGAGAGCGGCCACCTCGATATCGTCACCTGCGGCGCCACCCACGGCTATTTCCCGTTGCTCGCGGTCAACGAGGAATCGATCTACGCGCAGCTGTCGATGGCGGTGCGCACGCATACGCGCATCTTGGGTCGGCGGCCGCGCGGCATCTGGCTGCCGGAGT
>JBKHXU010000048.1:0-33822 GCA_046565865.1 Gammaproteobacteria bacterium
TTTTCATGACCGGGCTGACCGATACGATGCATGTGGTACAAGGCTTCGCCGCCGGCGGCACCGACTACGTGACCAAACCGATTCAACCGGCGGAGGTGCTGGCGCGCATCGCGGCGCATATTCGGAATGCGCGTCTCGCGAACCAGGCGTTCGGCGCCGTCAACGCGCTCGGCTTCGGCATGATCGTGCTCGACGCCGGGGGCGACCCGCTGTGGATCAGCCCGACCGCGCAGGCCTGGCTCGCAGAATCCGCGGCGCCGGCGCCGGATACGCTGCGCACCTGGGCGCGGGCGCAGATCGCAGCGCGCGCGGCCGGCAACGGCACGCCGGCAACCACATTCGCCGGCGCCGGCGGGCGGCGGCTGAATGCCCATTTTCTCGGTAGCGCGCGCGGCGACGAATTCGTGGTACTGCTGCATGAACAAGACGGCGGCGACATGGCGCATACGCTTCAAACGTCGTACCAGCTAACCACGCGCGAGGTGGAAGTGTTGTTGTGGGTCGCGAAGGGCAAAACGAACAAAGACATCGGCAAAATACTCGGCACCAGTCCGCGCACCGTGAACAAACACTTGGAGCGCATTTACGTAAAGCTCGGGGTCGAAACCCGCGCCGCCGCGACGGCCTTGGCGATGGCAACGCACGCGAAACCGCGCACGCACCGCGCATGACGCTTCCGCAGCCGCTAGGCGTGCGGTATAAAGGGCGCGAACCCAGAGGGACTTCGCCATGCGACTCGCCGTCCGCCACCTGCCGTTGATCTTTGTTTTCGCGCTAGCCCCACCGATCGTTTCCGCCGCTTCGCCCTGCGCCGATCCTGCCGCCAACACGATCCCCGATATCGCGCTCACCGAAGTGGCGAGCGGATTCAAATATCCGGTGCACGCTAGCGGCGACGGCGGCGGCCGGTTGTTTGTGGTCGAGCAGCCCGGCGTTATACGCGCGGTCGAGAATGGAAAGGCGGCGACGCAACCGTTCCTCGACATACGGCATAAGGTCGAGAGCGGCGGCGAGAAGGGATTGCTGAGCATCGCGTTTCATCCGAAGTACAAGACCAACGGATTCTTTTTCCTCAACTACACGACGCGCTCGGGCGGGCAGCTATACACGATCGTGTCGCGCTGGAAACGCGGCGCCGCCGGCCGCGGCGATCCGGCGAGCGAACAGGTGTTGCTCAAGATCGAACAGCCGTACTCGAATCACAACGGCGGTCAGCTCGCCTTCGGGCACGATGGCTATCTATATATAGGAATGGGCGACGGCGGCTCAGGCGACGATCCACGCAACCACGGCCAAAACCTGGCGACGCTGCTCGGCAAGATGTTGCGCATCGACGTCGATCGGCCGGCCGCCGGCAAACCGTATGGCATTCCCGCGGACAACCCGTTCCTCGACCGACGCGACACACCACCCGAGATTTACGCCTACGGTCTGCGCAATCCGTGGCGCTTCTCGTTCGACGCCGGCAACGGCCGGCTGTATCTCGCCGATGTCGGCCAGAACGTGAAGGAAGAAATCGACGTGATTGAGAAAGGTGGCAACTACGGCTGGCGCGTGATGGAGGCCGATATCTGCACACCGGGCGTGAATAAGAGGTGCACGCCGATCGGGATATTGCCTATATATAGCTACTTTCAAAGCGAGGGTCGCTCCGTCACCGGCGGCTTCGTGTATCGCGGCAGCCGGTACCCGGCGTTGTGCGGGACGTATCTCTATGGCGACTACGTGAGCGGCAACATCTGGGGGCTACGTTACGACGGCCGAAAGGTAACAACCCAGCGCCGGTTACTGGACACCAACCACAACATCAGCAGCTTCGGCCAGGGCGATGACCTGGAGCTGTACGTCGTCGATCACGGCGGACGCGTCCTGCGGATCGGCGCGCCGGCTAACGCGGCGTCTCGATAAACTCCCATCCGTTCCCGTCCGGGTCGCGGCAGAACAGCGCGCGCCGCCCGGACCGGCTCATCGTATAACCCACCCCGGCGCCATCCAACGCCGCCTGCAACGCGTCCAGCCGCGACACGTGAATCGCCGCGTGCCGGTCGCGCCCGACGTGCGCCGGGCGGCCGGTGGTCGGGTCCGGGTTCGTTAGCTGCAGCAAGTGTATTTGTTGCGTCCCGACGCGTAGCCAGGCGCCGGGATAGCCAAGGTCGGGGCGCGTCGGATCGACCGCGAGCCCGAGCACGTCCCGATAGAACGCCAGCGCCTGATCGATATCGGCGACAACGACGCTGATGTGACCAATGCCGTGGTAGTCGATCATGCGCCGACCTTAACACCAACCCCGAAAACCGAGAAGCAGCGCCGGCGCGGTGCTATATACTTTTCATGCCCGACGCGTCGCGCGGGTACAGCCCGCTAGGACCGAACAATGAATAACTACACCGAGTGGACCGCCGACCTCGGCACCACGTTCCTACAGATGATCACCGGCTTCATTCACTACCTGCCGACGCTGCTCGGCGGCATCTTGATCCTGCTCGTGGGTTGGTTCGCGGCGCGGCTGCTGCGCCTGTTTGCCGTGCGCCTCGCGCGCCTGCTCGATCAAATGGTCGCGCGCCTGTCGCGCCGCCCGCCGCTCGAGCGCCCGCGCGGCACGCCGCCATGGGGACGGCTGCTCGGCACCACGGTGTTTTGGGCCACGATCCTGTTCTTCGTCGCGCTGTCCACGCACGTGCTCGGGCTGGAGGCGTTCTCCGCCTGGCTCAATCGCGTGGTCGCGTACTTGCCCACGCTCTTTGCCGGCGCACTCATCATCCTCGCCGGCATTCTAGTGAGCGCGCTGACGCGCGATCTGGTGATCGCCACCGCGCCGCTGCCGGAGTCGCAGCGCCAGTTACTCGGACGCCTGGTGCAGGTGTTGATCCTGCTGGCGGCGGCGGTGATCGGCGCCGATCAGATCGGCATCAACGTCACATTCCTCGTCATCATCGCCGCGGTGGTGTTGGCGACGCTGCTCGGCGGTGTCGCGCTCGCGGTGAGTTTGGGCGCACGTTCGTTCGTCGCCAACCTTATCAGCGGCCATGCGTTGCGGCAGACATACCATGTCGGCCAACGCCTGCGCATCGCCGGCTACGAGGGACGCATCCTCGACATCACACCGACCGCGGTGGTGCTGGAGACGCGCGAGGGCCGGGTGAATCTGCCGGCGAAATTTTTCAGCGAGGAACCGGCGGTGGTGCTGATGCAGGGCCCCGATGCGTAAGCCGAGCCCGCTCACGCGCGCCTACCTCGAGGCCAGACCGCACGAGGCGGCGCGGGTGCTGGAACACGTCGTGCCCGAATCGTGCGCGGCGCTGCTCAACACGCTACCGCTCAAACTTACCGCCGAGGTGTTGCGCCACATGGCGCCCTACTACGCCGCGCGCTGCCTGGAACAACTGCAAACCACGGCCGCCGTGGGCTTGCTGCGCGCGCTCGAAGCACAGACCGCGGCCGACATGTTGCGCTACTTGCCGCCGGCGCTGCGCGATAGCTTGCTCGCCGAACTGCCTGCCTCGCTCGCACTGACGCTGAAGATATTGCTCACTTATCCCGAAGATACCGTCGGCGCTTGGATCGACACGCGCGTACCGACGTTGCCGCTCGACGCCACCGCCAAGGAGGCGCTCGAGCGCGTGCGCCGGTCGAGCGACGCCGACCTCGATCTGGTGTTCGTCGTCGGCGCGAATCGCAAACTCGCGGGCGTCGTGCGTTTGAGCAGCATCGTGCGCGCGCAGAGCCGCACGCCATTGACGGAGCTGATGCATACCGGCGTGCCGGTGATTCCGGCGCAGGCGCCGGTGTCGGCGGCCGGCCGGCAGGCGGCGTGGACCGAGTTCCGCTCCATCGGCGTGATCGACACCGACGACTGTTTCGTCGGCGCGCTGCACTACGACTCGCTGGTACGCGCGCTGTCGAACCGCCCGCAACAACCGTTGAGCAAAACCGCCGTCGATGCTGTATTGAGCGTGGGCGGTGCATATTGGCTCGGCATCTTGGCCGTGCTCAGCGCGGTACTGCCGGCGCTGACGCGCGTCGCGCGCGGGGGCACGCGTGGCCGCTAATCCCGCCGTCGCCATCGCGGCGCTCAACCGGCGCTTCCTGCTGGATCACCCGCAAGAGGCCGCGGCGAGCCTCGAGGCCATGCCACTCGTCGAGGCGGCACAGGTATTGGCGGCGCAACCGCTGCCGGTCGTGGTCGCGGTATGGGGACATCTGGTCGCGAACGTGGCACAGGCGTTGTTACCGACACTGCCGGACAACGTGGCGCGACATCTGTTGAGCGAACTCGAACCGGCCGACGCGGCGGCGTTGCTGAACCGGCTGGACCCGGAGGCGCGCGAGCGCTACTTCGCATTGTTGCCGGAGTCTATCGCCACCGAGCTGCGCACCATGTTGCAGTACGCCCCCGACTCCGCCGGGCGCCTGATGAATCCGCACATCATCCCGTTTCGCGCGCGCCATACGGTGCGCGAGGCGCTGAGCCGGCTGCGCGCGCTGCGCGCACGCAATCTCAACGAGCTGCTGGTGATCGACGACGGCGGTCACCTGCTCGGACGCGTCGAGCTACAGGACCTCGCCTTCGCCGACCCACGCCGCACGCTGGAATCGATCGCGCACCCGGTATTGGCAATGGTGCCGGACACCGCGCCGCGCGAAGAGGTGGTAGAGCTGATCGAGCGCAACAAACTTGCGGCATTGCCTGTGGTGGATTTCTCCGGGCGGCTCGTCGGCATTATTCATCAATCGGAGTTGGTCACGGCGCTGGCCGAAGAGGCGAGCCTCGACATTCAAACCATGGTCGGTGTGTCGCGCGACGAGCGCGCGCTGTCGCCGGTGCAGTTCGCCGTTGCGCGCCGGCTGCCGTGGCTGCACATCAATCTGCTCACCGCGTTTCTTGCCGCCTCCGTCGTCGGCTTCTTCGAAAGCACGATCGCGCAATTCACCGCGCTCGCCGTGCTCATGCCCGTCGTCGCCGGCCAGGCGGGCAACGCCGGACAACAGGCGCTCGCCGTCACCATGCGCGGCCTCGCGCTGCGCGAGATCGGCATACGCCACTGGGCGCGCGTGATGTTCAAGGAGATCAACGTCGCGGTGCTGAACGGGATCGCCATTGCCATTACCACCGGCGTCGCGGTTTTACTTTGGAGTGATTCGCCCGGCCTCGCACTTGTGATCGCAACCGCCATGGTGCTGTCACTCGCCGCCGCCGGTTTCGCCGGCGCCATCATCCCCATCGCCCTCACCCGCTTCGGACAAGACCCGGCGCAGGCGTCGTCGATCCTGCTGACGACGGTGACCGACGTCACGGGTTTCCTGTCCTTCCTGGGTATCGCGACGCTGCTTGCTGGTTTGCTGTAAATCAATTTAACGCAGGAACATCCGCCCTCACCCCATCCCTCTCCCGCAGAGAGAGGGTGTGAAAAACACCCTTCCCCCCGGGGAGAAGGGCAGGGGATGAGGGCAGGTATGCCGTGCAACAACCGGCGGTTACGCCAGCGACTCGACGGTATAGCGCTCGACGGTGATCGTATCCGACCAGTAATCCGGCGGCAGGCCGGCTTTTTCCTTTAGCCGACGCAGGAACTCGCGCGGGGTCGGCAGGCTCTCCCATACCGCCGGCAGAAACGTGCCGCGATGATGGTGTTCGGCCAACACCAACCCGTCGACGCCGGGGCGGAGTTGGCGCAGGAGATCGTCTTCGGATTCGAACCGCATTGGTGCCAACGGACTCAACAGCGACAGATGCACGGAAAGATGATCGAGGTCGGCGGCGGTCAGCGCGGCAAACCGGGTATCGCGGAATGCGGCGGCGTAGGCATTGTCGACCACGTCTTCGATCAGCGGGCGGCGCGGCTCCAGGCTTCCGATGCAGCCGCGCAGCTCGCCGCGCACGTGCAAGGTCACGAATGTCGCGCGCGGCACCTGTAGTGCCGCCGGATAGTATTGAACATCGATCGTTAAACGCGCGCCGGAAAGGCCGCTGGCGATGGATTGCCGCGCGGCATCGAGCAGCGTTTTCCGATCCGCTGCCGATAACGAATCGGTATCAGCGAAAGACGTAAGCGCCATATCCCACCACTCGATCGCGCGGCCCGGCGGTGTCACCCGAGTTGCGCAGATCGATGGTTTCGGCGGTAAGGCCGCGGCGCTGCGCGAGATACAGCAGTCCGCTCACGGGCACGCGGCCGCAGGCAGAATCAAAATCGAGGTCTTGATACCGCAGCTGCTCGATGGCGTTCGATGTCACGCGGTCGAGTTTTCGCGCTGTGTCGTAGTCGTGATAGTGGCTGAGGTCGGAGCTAACCACGATCAGGGTTTCCGGACCGCCCCACAACCGCTCCAGCACCTCTGCCACTTCGACCGGTGTCGCATCGCCCACCGCCAACGGCACGAGCGAAAATTCGCCCAGGACTTCCTGCAGAAACGGCAGATGCACTTCGAGACTGTGCTCGCGCGCGTGCGCCGGATCGTTGATGACGAACTGCGGTAAGTCCGCCAACTGCTGCAGCGCGGCACGATCCACCGGAATCTGCCCGAGCGGCGTTTCGATGGCATCGGCGCTCGGCGCCGCGAGCCCATGAAACGCCACGCGGTGCGAGGGACCGAGCAGCACCACGCGCCGGATCGTGCCACGCGCCGGCTTCAAACGCGCATACGCGCTCGCCGCGATCGCGCCGGAATAAACGTAGCCCGCATGTGGGGCAATAATGGCTTTCGGCACCGCCGCCGCGGCCGGTGCGTTGGCGAGGAACGACGCAATCTGCGTGCGCAGTGTTTCCGGTTCTGCGGGATAAAAGAGCCCGGCGACGGCGGGCTTGTGTACGGACGCCATAGCGACACTCCTGCCGAGTTGTATAACCATGATCCGGCGGCGAGACAATTTCAAGCGAGTTGCAACGCTTCGAGCAAGGGCGTATTTATTGCGCAGGTCCTTAACCAAGCCGTCATTCCCGCGCAAGCGAGAATCCAGTACTTCGGCATTAACCAGATGGATCCCCGCTTCCGCGAGGATGACGCCGTGGGAGATTGCGCGTCCATGCCCGACACCCAGGAACCCGAAAATTTCGCCGACGCCGTGCCCACCCGCTACTGGCACCGGCTCGACGACGGCCGCGTGCAATGCGACATGTGTCCGCGCTTTTGCAAACTACACGAGGGCCAGCGCGGCCTGTGTTTCGTGCGCGGCAATCGCGGCGGCGAGATCGTACTTACCACCTACGGCCGATCGAGCGGCTACTGCGTCGACCCGATCGAAAAGAAACCGCTCAATCACTTCCTGCCCGGCACGCCGGTGCTCTCGTTCGGCACCGCCGGCTGCAATCTCGCCTGCAAGTTTTGCCAGAACTGGGACATCAGCAAGTCGCGCGAGTGGGACACGCTGGCCGATGCCGCCACGCCCGACGCCATCGCGCGCGCGGCGAAGCAGCTCGGCTGCCGCAGCGTCGCCTACACCTACAACGATCCCGTGATCTTCATGGAGTACGCCATCGACGTCGCCGACGCCTGCCGCGCCGCCGGCATCAAATCGGTCGCCGTCACCGCCGGCTACATGACACCCGCGCCACGCGCCGAATTTTACGCGCACATGGACGCGGCGAACGTGGACCTCAAGGCGTTCAGCGAAGACTTTTACTGGAAGGTGACGGGCTCGCACTTGCAGCCCGTGCTCGAAACGCTCGAATACTTAAGGCACGAAACCAAAGTCTGGTTCGAGATCACGACGCTACTTATTCCCGGTCTCAACGACTCCGAAAAAGAACTCGAAGCAATGACACAGTGGGGCGTCGAACATCTGGGCCCCGACGTGCCCTGGCACTTCACCGCGTTTCATCCCGACTGGAAAATGCGCGACCGCCCCCCGACCCCACCCGCGACGCTAACGCGCGCGCGGAACATCGCGATGAAAAACGGCCTGCGCTATGTGTACACCGGCAACGTCCACGACGAATCCGGCGGCAGCACCTACTGCCACCACTGCGGCACAAACCTCATCGGCCGCGACTGGTACGTCATCACCGCCTGGAATCTCGACAACGACGGCCGCTGCCGCCAGTGCCACACCCCCTGCCCCGGCGTGTTCGAGGCACGGCCCGGGACGTGGGGCGCGCAACGCTTGCCGGTGCGGTTGGCACAAATGGCGTCCTAACCTCTTCCATTCCGTCCGGCCGATGCCCGTCATTGCGAGCGAGTGAGCCTTTAGCCGCGAGCGAAGCGTGGCGGAAGCAATCTCCGTAACGAAGCAACCATGCGTTTGGAGATTGCTTCGTCGCCTTCGGCTTCTCGCAATGACAGCCTCTAGGGAAGAACCCATGCGCGGACAGCGCCTCGCACGCCACTGCCTTTGCCGGTTTGCCGCCATGCACCATCTTCAACTCAACGCGCGGCGAATTCACCAGACGCTTAAATCGAAACGAGAATAGTGGATTTATTTTCTACCGTACGCATGAAAGAGGATAGGCTACATAAAATAAACGTCGTGGTTCTGCCTTGCCGAGCAGTCAAAACGCCTTCGCGGCGACGACTGCACAGCGCGTCAGCGCTTCATAGCCGGGAAGCTGGTATAAGTTTGCGAAGACCCATCAAATTCACCAAGGTACGCCTTGGCCCACTCATTGTTCTTGTGATAAGGAGTAATGTGTTGCTCGTCCTTGTATCCAGCGTATTTGTCGCTTGTAAATAAACTTACGCTCCAGTCTTTCGACCAGCTTGAATTGTTGAAACACCCCACGGATGATCGAATTTGACCGATTATTACTGCTTCTGAATGCTGCTTGGGTACTGCAAAAATACGATGGTTCTTCTCGTCGATTTTCGCAACCCGCATGCCTGCCTTGTTCGTAAAGCAGGTGGCGATATCGATGTTATTTGTTTCGGCGCAGCTCTGGGTGCTAATAAGCAGCGCCGCCACCACCGTGTAACGCTTAATGTTCAAACTGTTCAAAGTTCCACCTCCTTGGCTGCTGCCCATAAACGCTACCAATGTTTGAGAAAAAATCTTCCTTCCGCTCTGGTTTCACCGGCGGAAGGTTTCCCTGATACCACACCACTTTGAACTTGTTTTGTATGGGCGTGATCGAATGTATTACTCGTGTGTGCCCGAGAGAGTTGTTCCACTTTGACATAATGAAGTCGCCCGGTCTGGCGGCGGCTATAGGAATCCCCTTTGTATTGTCGATAACGTTCAACGCTCCAAACATAACCATCGCCCGTTTCTTGAACTCCTGAGCATCGTCATTCGCCGGATCAAAAGCCACCCACCGCCAACTCTTATCGTAGTACTTGAATCTGATGGGCAAGCCCTCCTTTTTCGCGAATTCCACGAGCGCGGCTATGGCAAGATCTGCACAATCGATTTTTTGGCTATAAGCAGCAACGTAGACTCTCGCGAATTCCTGGTACTTGGCTATCTTTTCGCTGTTCCATTTCATTTCGCTTTCTCGTGTCGATGAACTAGGTTTGCAGCCGATGCAGGCACGTGTATCTAGAATAAGGGCAGTAATTCCTATTAGTAGACATCAAAAATGGTGACAGATTGGGACCTTATTGGGTCGGTGAAGGTCGGACCAAACCGGTGGTTATGTTTTTCTACCACTTCGTGAGCTCCTCAAAGGCCCACATATCGCATTCCGTTTCACAGGCCTGCCTCCAATCGTGTTTCATGTGAGCAACCTCATGAAGGACTAGGTGCTATGTCTAGACGTGGGCATTGTGTCTAAACATGGGCAGTAGTTCCTACTAGTGGACATCCTATGCCGCGCTTCGTCAATTGGCTCGATCTAGAAACGGTTGGCGATCACACTATTGGTGGAAGAGATCGGCTTCGGGGCCGACTCTAGCAGGGTAGCGCTGCGAATGAGCGAAAAAAACAGTGCGGTAGGATAAACAGCCAGCCTCGTCCGAGACGAGTAACATAGGCGCTTAATCTTATTTAGGATCGGTCACGTGACCTCCCCGCCCCTTTCAAACCGTGATATCGCCTCGGTCCTGTACGAAATCGCCGACCTGCTTGAGATCAAAAACGACAACCCGTTTCGCATTCGTGCGTATCGCAATGCGGCGCAGCTCATCGGTGGGTGGGGCGAGGCGATTTCGGACATGCTGGCGAAAAACGAGAGCCTGACGACGTTGCCCGGGATCGGAAAGGATTTGGCGCTGAAGGTGCGCACCATCGCCGAGACCGGGACCTGCGACGTGCTCGAAACCCTTCATCGCGAATTGCCCTCCACGCTCAGCTTGCTGCTGAAGATTCCCGGCTTGGGGCCTAAGCGGGTGCAAACGCTCTACCGCCAGCTCGACATCAGCACGCCGGAACGGCTGCATGCCGCGGCCAAAGCGGGTGAGATTCGGGCACTGCCGGGCTTCGGCGAGAAGATGGAGGCGGCGCTGCTGCGGGAGCTTGAACAACGGCGCTAATGCTGCGCCGGTCACAGCATTTCTATCACGCTCGCGCGGATGATCACCTGCTGTTGCGTGAACCGACGTTCGAGTCGCGCTCGGTAGGCGCGCCACCAATCGCGATTGAGGGCCTCGGCCATTACCTCGAAAACCACGATATCGTCACGTACGGTGCGGTTCGTGTCTTCGCGCCATTGGCCTTCCGCCGGGGCGCGCGAATAGGCCGTAAGCCCGCCGAAACGGTCGGTCAGTTCCTGCTTTACCTCGCGAAACAGCGCTGACGGCAGCGGCTGACCGTCGTTGTCGTACAGCGGTAAAAGAAGTTGGATTAAATGCATTGGGGTTCTACGCGTTCACGGGTCACAATACATCGTCACGCATAAGCGCGAAATCGGGCGACTGACGGACCCATGCCCCTTACCGGCGCGCTCCCCCCGCTTCGCGCTTAACGCTACAATCGCCCAAACCGTGCGACTTTCCGTCATCATTCGGTAATCAATGGCAACCAAACGCAAGATTTTCGTCCTCGACACG
Organism: Gammaproteobacteria bacterium; assembly: GCA_046565865.1. Lineage (GTDB taxonomy): Bacteria > Pseudomonadota > Gammaproteobacteria > Acidiferrobacterales > Sulfurifustaceae > JBKHXU01. The sequence goes on from JBKHXU010000048.1 coordinate 10,918, forward strand.
AACGTCCTCATCCACGATCCGACCTCGATCCTGAGATTCCAAGAACACGACGTTTACCTGCCCATCGTAGTGCTGGAGGAGTTGGACCGGGCCAAGGTGGGCATGTCGGAGGCGGCGCGCAACGTGCGCCAGGTCAGTCGTTTCCTCGACGGCCTCGTCGAAAAGGCCAATGGCGACATCAGCCAGGGCGTGAAGATTCCGTCGGCGACGCCGGAGATGAATACCGGCCGCCTGCATTTTCATCTGGACGCGGTGCACAGCATCCTGCCCAACGGCATCCGCGCCGACGTGCCGGACAACATGCTGCTCGGCATCACGCTCGACCTCGGCAAGAGCCACCCGGGGCGCGATGTGATATTGGTGACGAAGGACATCAACCTGCGCATCAAGGCGCACGCCATTGGCATCCACGCCGAAGACTACACCACCGACCAGGTGCTGGACGACGCCAACCTGCTCTATCCCGGCGTCGAGCGCGTGAACGGCGACTTCTGGGAAACGCACAGCAAGAACATGGAGTCGTGGAAGGAAGAGGGTCGCACTTTCTACCGCTTGCGCGGCCCGCGTGCGCGTAGCTGGGTGCCGAACCAATTCATTTATACCGAGGACGAGCGCCCGTTCGAGGCGATCGTGCGGCGGGTCGAAGGCGACATGGCCATCATCGAGGTGGTGAAAGACTATCTCAGCGAACGCAACAAGGTCTGGGGCATTAACGCGCGCAACCGCGAGCAGAATTTTGCGCTCAATCTGTTGATGGACCCGGAGATCGATTTCGTCACCTTGCTCGGTCAGGCTGGCACCGGCAAGACCTTGATGGCGCTCGCCGCGGCGCTGACGCAGACACTGGAGACGCGCCGCTACAGCGAAATCATCATGACGCGGCAAACGGTGCCGGTGGGCGAAGACATCGGTTTCCTGCCCGGTACCGAAGAAGAGAAGATGGGCCCGTGGATGGGCGCGCTCGAAGACAATCTCGATGTGCTGAACGATACCGGCCTGCAAGATCACGGCACCTGGGGCCGGGCGGCGACGCACGACCTCTTGCGCACCCGCATCAAGATCAAGTCGCTCAACTTCATGCGCGGGCGCACGTTCCTGCGCAAGTTCCTCATCATCGACGAGGCGCAGAACTTGAGCCCGCATCAGATGAAGACGCTGATCACGCGCGCGGGGCCGGGCAGCAAGATCGCCTGCCTCGGGAACATCGCCCAGATCGACACCCCCTACCTCACCGAAACCACGTCCGGCCTGACGTATGTGGTCGACCGCTTTAAACAATGGGAACATAGCGGGCATATCACCCTGCAACGCGGCGAGCGCTCGCGGCTTGCGGATTACGCCTCGGAGATTTTGTAGGCACCAGGCCGGTTTAGGCGGCTTGGAATAGTTCGGTCGGCGGCCGCGTCTCTTAGGTGGGCCGCTCCTTCAGTTTCTCACTGCGTGCGCAATGGCGAAATGGTTGAAACTATCGCTGACCTTGCCGCTGTTCGCGGTGTTCGCCGCGGTCGCCGACATCGCCACGCTCGATCACTCCGCCGATCAAGAAGCGATGCTGCGTCAGGTTGCGGAACAGGATCGGCGGCTTCGGAATAATCCCAAGGATGCACGTGCCTACATCGCGCGCGGCGAGGCGCACTTCAAGCTGCGCGACTTTGAGCGCGCGATCGAAGACTTCACGCACGCCATCCGCCTCAACGATAAGCTCGACGACGCCTACTTCGGCCGCGGCATGGCGCGCGGGCGCGGCGGCGAGATCGACGCCGGGATCGCCGATCTCGGGGTTTACATCAAGCGCAATCCCAAGAGCTCACTCGCCTACACCAAGCGCGGCGTGCGCTACCTCTGGAAGGGCGACGTCACAAACGCCGAGCGTGATTTTCGCCAGGCGCTGAAACTCGACCCCGAAAACGCCGAGGCGCACGACGACCTCGGCGTTATCCTCGCGCAACGCGGCGAGTACGAGGCGGCGGTCGCGCATTTCCAGGCGACGATCCGTGCCGACCCCACGTATCAGAAAGGTTTCCACAACCTGGCGCTCGTGCATTACCTAACCGGCAATCCCGCCGAAGGAATCAAGCACGTGGACCAGGCGCTGCGGCTGATTCCCGAGGCGCGCGATTCGCTGCTGCTGAAAGCGGCGATTCTGGAGACGTTGGGACGCGAGCGCGAGGCCAGGGCGATAAAAGAAGAGGCCGAGTTCCTGCCGCAAGGCGATGCCTCGGCCCGACTACCCCTGCAATAACCACTGCGAGGACCCGCCATGCGCTATCCAGTTGTTACGTCGATCGCCATCATTGCCGCCGTCGCCGGCTCCGCGAGCGTGGCACAGTCGCTGCAGCCGAAACTGGACCAGGTTCAGTTGTCGAACGAGTTTTTCGAGAATCTGCGCAAACTGCATCAGCAACAGATCGACGGCAAAAAAATCCGCGAGACGGAAGAGTTTGGCGGCTATAAGGATCTGCCGCAGTTCTATCGCGAAGTCAGCTACTACGACGCCGCGACCGGGCGCCTACTTAGCCGCATTCAGTGGGAGCGCGAGAATCCGACGCGCATCCACGCCATCGAAGTCTTCGTGTACGACGACCAAGGCCGGGTCGCGCGCGATTATTCCACCTGGTTCCTGCCGCGCTACCGCAATGCGCCGCGCGAAACCAATATCAACTTGTACAACTACGGCGACGGTATCCGCGCCTGGCGCCAGTTCGATGTGTTCGGCAACCGCATGTACGAAAAATGCAGCGCCGGCGAGCGGGTGTTGGTTGAGCTATGGGGCGACGATATCAGCCGCGCGCAAGACGATCCGAAGAGCGTGATGCACGGGCCCGATTACCGGCGCTGCTTCGCGACGCTGGCGACGACGCCGGGGAAGTACGTCGTCCCGCAATAAACATCATCCGCGAAGGCGGGAATCCACAAGCGATCTCAACATAATTCTCCCTCATCCCCCCCTTCTCCCGGAGGGAGAAGGGGGACAGAAAATCCCCTCTCCCTCCGGGAGAGGGCGAGGGTGAGGGCGTTTTTGAGATGGCTTGCAGGCAACCACATGACCCGCAGTGAGACCGTCTGGCACCCGCTCCCCGCTTGCGGCATGCGGGGACAAGCTTCGCGGGGGTGACGATGGGTTGTGTGTCGTTCTCTAACCGTCGCGCTCGCTGATCAACCGCTCGTAGTGCCGGCGAAACAGCCGCTCCAACTCGTCGATCACGGCGCCGGCCTCGCGTCCGCGCAGCGCGTGATCGGACATCAATGCCGAGGTCTCATTGAGCAGCTTGGCGGCATCGAGCATGGGATAGCTCGCGCGCAATCGCTTAATGGCGGCGACGACGGTTTCGTTTTCGGCACGCGGGATGGCGAGCGGATCGCCGGCTGTCGGCGCGGCGCCGTAGCGTTCCAGTAAGAATTCGGCGTATTCGAGCAATGCCTGCGCCTGCGCGTCCGGAAGCCGCTCGGCGATCTCGCGCAGCCGTTGTCCGCGCTTGCCCGCTTTACTCATGCGTTACTTCTTCGATTGCGACGCGCGCTTCTCGCAGTGTTTGTGCGCGAACCCCATGAATTCTTCCATCGCCCGCAGCCGGAATTTCTGCCGCTGGGTGACGATCGAAAACGGCCGTTCCAGCTGCGGTGCGAGCGGGCGCGCGATCAGCGTGCCGAGCTTGAGCTCCTTCACCACCGTCGCCTGGGAGACGATCGAGACGCCGAGCCCGGCTTCGACCGCGCTCTTCACCGCCTCGGGATTGCCCACTTCGAGGCTGATATTGAGATCGAGTAGCTGCATATTACTCTTCGCCAGGTACTCGGAGATGAATTCGCGCGTGCCCGATCCCTCCTCGCGCACCACAAACGGCAAGCCCACAAGGTCCTGACCCGCGATCGCGTCCTTCTTCGCCAATGGATGGTTGGGTGGGCTGATGAACACCAGCTTGTCGTGCCAGCACACCTCGACCGCGAGGTTTTTGTTCGTGATCGGCGACTCGACGACGCCGACGTCGACCGAGTTGTCTTCGACCATGTGCACTACGCCGAGCGAGTTGGAGACGCGCAGACGCAAATTGACATTGGGATACGACTCCTTGAACTCGCCGAGCAGCTGCGGCAGCACGTATTCGGCGATGGTAGTACTGGCACCGATGATCAAGATACCGCTGACGTCGCCGGTAATTTCGCGCACGTTGTTTTCCATCTCGGAATAGAGCGAGATGATCTTGTCGGCGTACTGGAACACGCGCTCGCCCGCGGCGGTGAGGTTGATCTTGTTGTGCGTGCGGTCGAACAGGCGGGTGTTGAAATACTCTTCGAGCTGGCGGATCTGGAAGGTCACCGCCGGTTGCGTCATGTGCAGCGTCTCGGCCGCCTTGGTGAAGCTCAGCAGCCGCGCTACCGTATGAAACACCTGGAGTCTACGATCGGCCATCGTGTGTGCGTACCCTAGTCGGTTCGGAGTTGCGCGGAAACTTTGCGCTGCGGATGCTGCTGCATTTCAACACAAGGTTATAGCGATTGGTATAGCGCCGCCCGGCAGCCGCGGTGCTCGCCCGGCCGCAGGCGTCGCACTTACGCGAAGCCTTCGAGTTTGAGCTTGAGATCGGTGGGGCTGGTCGCGTATTGGAGCGCCGTCTCTTCGTCGATCTGACCCTGTTTGACGAGGTTTAGAATCGACATATCGAAACTCTGCATGCCCTCGGCAATGGTTCCCTTGCGAATCAAGTCGCCAAGTTCTTTAATCTTCAGCGGGTCGAGAATCAGTTCGCGCGCGAGCGCGGCGACCGTCATCACTTCGCACGCGACCGCGCGGCCGACGCCGTTCTTGCGCGGCAATAATCGCTGGCTCACCACCCCGCGCAGATTCTGCGCTAACTTCGCGCGCATGCCGGTCTGGGCCTCGGGCGGAAACGAGGAAATGATACGCGACACGGTCTCCGCCGCCGCCGGCGAGTGCACGGTGGAGAACACGAGGTGGCCGGTCTCGGCCGCCGTCATTGCGGTGTCGATCGTTTCCGGGTCGCGCATTTCGCCGAGCAGGATCACGTCCGGGTCTTCGCGCAACGCCGCGCGCATGGCGTCGGCGAACGTATTCGTGTCCACGCCGACTTCGCGCTGGGTGATGATCGATTTGCGCACGGAGAACAAGAACTCGATCGGGTCATCGATCGTGACGATATGATCGCTGCGCGTGTTATTGATCTCGTTGATGAGCGAGGCGAGCGTGGTCGACTTACCGGAACCGGTCGCGCCCGTGATCAGCACCAAACCGCGCTCGAGCTTGGTGAAGTTGGTGACGATATCGGGCAACCCCAACTCGTTCGGCGGCGGAATGTTGGTATTGATGACGCGCAACACCATGCCGATCGAGCCGCGTTGATAAAAAATATTCGCGCGCACGCGGCCGATGTCCTTAAAGCCAATCGAGAGGTCCACCTGATGGTGCTGCTCGAACAACGACATCAGGCGCGCCGACATCATGGTGCGCGACAGACGCTCCATGAAATCGCCAGGCAGCGGCGCGATCTCCTTGATGGCGCGCAATACGCCATCGACGCGCAGAATGGGGTGGTTGCGCGTGCGCAAATGAATATCGGACGCCTTCATGCGCACGGCGAGCGCCAACACCTGACCCAACAGCTTCAACGGATCGGTGGCCGGCGTTATCGCAGTCGTGGCCCCGGCCGCGGCGGCCGGCTCGGGTGTAACGGGTGTCTGGCTCATGAACCTACACGGGATATTTTCGGCTAAGTGTAGACCATGCGCCGACCCACGCCGGGCGCCGGCCGCGAAGGGCCGGCGCCTCGAGGAGCGACGCGCTACAGGTTCCGCTTGAACCCTGCCGCCTGCTCGAGCGCATTCAGGATGCCCCAGGGGGCGCTCATGATCTTCGTAAAGCCGTTCGGACCGTACATCTTGGTATCCGGGAAATGCAGCGCGATGCGGTAGCGGCCACGCAGCGCAATGACGCGCCCGCCGCTGACCATGATCTCGTACGGCAAATACGCGGTGTGCTTCAGCGGCTGATGGTCCACCACGTCCATGATCTCCTTGTCCGTGTCCTTATCGCCCTGCCCCGGCCCGTCGATCGCGCCCTTCGGGATTCCGACGCCGAAGACACTGACCTCTTTGCCCGGCAGGTCGACCCGGTACACCTTGACGGTACCACCCGCACCGGCGGCGAGATTCTTCTCGATGGTTTCGACCGCGGTCTTGTAGTCCGGATGTTCCTTGAGCAGATCGACGTCACCGAAGTACGGCATCATCATCGCGTAATGGTAAACACCGGGCTTGAGCCGCTCTTCATCGATGCCCACCGACCCAAACGTTTCTTTGGCGCCGAGCGCCGTTTTCAGCGCAGCGGCCACGCCCGGTAGCTTGCCCAAACCATACGCCGTGCCGAGATAGGTGGGATTGACATACGAAATCTGGAGCTTGCCATCTACTTCGGTAACCGCGACACGCTGGACGACGCCAAACCCACCGTTCTCGGCCTTGGCCGCCGCCGCTTTCAGCTCGGCGTTGGTGGCACAAATCACCATTGCATTCGCATACGGCTGATAAGTGCCGACCAGCTCAAACCCATTGGCGCCGAGCGCGCTCTTCACTTTCTCGACGGTTTGACGCAAATCGCCGGTAGTCACATCGGCTAACACGTACGGCTTGAGCACCTCGGCCCGGACGGAAAACACGCACACGGAAAGAAGCACTGCGACGATAAAACGCATCATGATTTTATCCTCACCTCAGATTCGACTCGCGGAAAAACAAAGGGGCCGCTGTCGGCCCCCTTGCCCAACCCTACTCCAACATGGTTTGCCCTTTAAAACTTCCAGCCCCAACTGGCTTCCACTTCGAACTGATCCATCTTTAGTTCCACCGTCTGTTGACCTGGCGCTTCGAACGAGTTCCCCCCCGTTACCGAATTGCTCGGGGCATACATCGCCGCAAAATTGAACTCGCTATTGGCGCCCGTTTTCTTGGTGAAACCGAAAGTGTAGTGCTGCTCTATTACGGCCGGCGCCAGAATATTAAATACAACCTCCGAACTCGGTATCGGCTGGTCGCCTTTGCTGTAACCAACGCGCCAAGTCCAGTCCGGGCTTGTCTGCCACTGGTAACCGAGCTTCGCGATGGTCATATCTTCCCAACCGAAACCGCCGCCTCCCGATTGGCCCAGACAACCACTGCCGACACCCGGACCGGCCGGCGGTGTGGGAGTGCACCCTGTCAACAAGTTGTTAATGGGATTTCCCACCGCGTTAATCTTGCTGTACCAAATCTTTTGTAAATCGAACGTCAAGAATGACGCCGGCGCGACCTTGAATGCCAAACCGAGCGTCGCCGTAGCGGGAATGTCAAAGTCGCCTTGCTCGGCAAACAGGCCTGCGTACTTGTCGAACTCGCTCATCTTGATCTCGGTTTGATAGGAGGCGGCCAGCGTTAGCGCCGGCGTCGCTTCCCCTTGCCAACCAAACTTGGCGCCCCATCCCGTAGAGCTATCGCTCCCCTGGTCGCTCAAGTGGGCCGGGTCGGAAGAGAACTGTGCGAAGCTGCCAACACCGGTCGCCTTGAAGCGCTGATAAGCAAGAATTCCGCTTACACCCCATGACGAGCTGGGAGAAAGCTTACGCGCATACGAGGCGTTGACGAAAAGCTGGGCTAGGTCCACACCCGTCGGTCCAGCACAGAAGGTGCCGGTTCCAGGGCAAAACGGGCCGCCACGGACCGGGTTGGCATGCCCGGGGTAATCCGTATTCATACCGCCGTTGCCGTACACCGTGACACCGAAAGAACCATCCGAGCCAAGCATCCAGTTGCGCGCGAAATGCGGGATCAAAAAGTACTCGGAGTCGCTCTCGACGCTACCGGGCTCCAGTGGGAAGGTGCCGGCGCCGCCGGAAGGATTTCCAGTGACCGTGTACTCGCGACGCGGACTGAAAATTGCGGCACCCAAATCCATACGATCGCCAACGAAAACCATTCCCGCGGGGTTTGTCGCGGCGTGCATTGCATCTTGCGGCAGTGCGATACCACCGCCGGCAAGTCCTTTGTTTTTTGTGCCGTAACCGTGAGCGAAGTAACCGTTGGTGGCAAAAGCAGTGGGTGCACTTAGGGCAGTGGCGATCGCGACGGCGAGTGCCGCTTTGGTAGACATAGTCATGCTCTCCTCCTAAAAAGTGAATCGGAACTTCGGGCCCGCTCGCGCGGGCGTTGTTGTTGGGGCTCGGTTCGCCCCCGTCGTTCCTTGAGTGTTGTTAGCGACCCTGCGCGCGAAAAAATAGGCGCAGTACCGCTTACTGTCAACGTATGATTCTATGCCGATATATGAATATTCTATGTTGCTGATTGCCCTAGAACTTTCGGCGGCGGTTTTGCGCTGAGCGGCACGTTTGTTTGGAGAAAAGTTTCGCAATGACTGAAACGCAGCAGGGGACTTAAAACAACAAAGGGGCGTAGCCGCCCCTTTGTTGTTTTGCACGACAGACGGGCCGCTACATATAAAGACAGATATCCGAGTCACCCGCGAATCCGAGAAACATAGAAGCACCGCCGAACTCAACGCCTTCGATGAGATCGTTAGGAGAGAAATCGAACAGGTCGACCGTCATCTGACATGCGATCATCTTGACCTCCGCCTCCTGACACAGCGAGCGCAACTCCTCCACGCTGGCGACACCCTTCGATTTCATTTTGCTTTTCATCATCGCCGTCATGATGGTTTCCATTCCGGGAATCGCGGTGCCAATCACCGGGAACCACTTATCCATTCCCATCGGCATTGGCATTCCCGGATTACCCAGTGGGCTGACCTTAAGGTTCATCTTTTTCTTGAGCAATTGCAGCCCGTAGAACGTAAAAAAGATCTGCACCTCGAACCCAAGCGCAGCCGCCGTCGAACCCAGGATGAATGGAGGATACGCCCAGTCCAGCGTTCCCTTGGTGGCAATGATCGCCATTTTCTTTGCTGCCATGTTTTAACCTCGTGTCGGCGGCCAACATCGGCCAGCGTTGGAGAAGGTCTGATTACTCCGTCATTGCGGGAGCGAAGCGACGAAGCAATTTCCAACCGACCGCACCAGAATTGAACGATTGCTTCGCTACGCTCGCAATGACAGACACAGAGTTTCCTCGCGGAGCGTTAGGCCTTCTTGATCATGAAACTGAATTCACCGTTCGCTTCGCTCGATTCGAGCAACTGATTGCCCGTCTGCTTGGCAAAAGCTTGGAAGTCTTTTACCGCCCCCGGATCGGTGGCAAGGATGTGAAGTACCTGACCGCTGCTCATTGCATTCAGCGCCTTCTTCGCCCGCAGGATAGGAAGCGGACAGTTGAGGCCGCGTGCATCGAGTTCTTGATCTGCCATCGTCATCTCCTGATCGAAAAGAAATTAGCTCATTCGGTTGTGAGGACGTCCGTGACGCCCGAGGCGCGCGAGCCTAGCGCAAACCCGAAGCCCTGTCCCTCTCCCATAGCGAAAATAAGTATATTATAAGATTCGTGTGGGAGTGATAGTCGGCCCCGTGTTGTTGGACCAAACCGGTCGGACCGAGGTCCCCGAACCATTCGCCCTATTCGCCGTCCATACACGACCACCCACACATTAAAGAGTTCTAACCCGTGCCTTGGCGCGCGATACTATTGTTTATGGCCCGCTTTTTCCGGTACTTGCTCTGCCTCGCATTGTTGGTTACCGGTCCCTCCTGGGCCAACCCGGTTGCGCTGCCCGACCTCGGCGACGCCTCCGCCGCTGTCATCACGCCCGCTCAGGAACGGCGCCTGGGGGAGGACCTTATGCGCCGCGCGCGGCGCCAACTGGTATTCCTCGACGACGCCGAGGTCAACGCCTATTTGCAGTCGCTCGGCAGCAAGCTCGTTGCACGCAGCGACAACCCCCAACAGGACTTTCGGTTCTTCGCCATCGCCGACCCGGCGATCAACGCGTTCGCAGTTCCGGGGGGCTTTATTGGCGTTCATACCGGGCTCATCCTCGCCGCACAGAGCGAGGCCGAGTTGGCGTCGGTGCTGGCGCACGAAGTGGCGCACATTACGCAGCGGCACATCCCGCGCATGATCGCCGAATCGCAAAAGACCACGCTACCGGCGATGGCGGCGCTATTGGCCGCGATTGTCTTGGCCGGGTCGGGCCAGAAAGGCGGCGATGCGGCGATCGCGCTCACCTCCGCCACCGTGGCGCAGAAGGGCATCAACTTCACCCGCGCTGCCGAAGAGGAGGCGGACCGCATTGGCATCGGTCTACTGGCCAACAGCGGCTTCGACCCGCGCGCCATGCCCGCATTTTTCGAACGCATGCAGGCGCTAAACCGCCACAACGAGTCTAATCTTCCCGAATATCTGCGTACGCACCCGGTTACGACCGCGCGCATCACCGATTCGCGCGATCGTGCTGAGCGAATTCGCTACCGCCAGATCGCGGATAGCAGCGAATTTTTGCACACGCGCGCAAAGGTGCGCGCCCTGGCGCCGAGCGAAGCGAGCGAGTTGGTGCGGGCGTTTCAGTCAAACTTGCAGCAGGGCAAGCACGCGAACGCGGACGCTGAACGCTACGGCTATGCGCTGGCGCTAACACGCGCCCGACGCTACGACGCGGCGCGCGCCGAAATCAAAAAGCTCATCGAGCGCAAGCCCAACAACGTCTCGTACCGCATCGCCCAAGCTGAAATAGAGATGGCGGCCGGCCGCCATGGTCCAGCGCTCGCGCTTTACGAGGCGGCATATCGGCGCCACCCGAGCTACTATCCTTTGCAGCGCTACTACAGCCAGGCATTGCTCAAGGGCGGGCGCGGGCGCGAGGCAGTTAACATCGTGCGCGAGGCGATCAAGCAACAGCCGGAAGACCCGGCGCTTTACGAGCTATGGGCGCAGGCGGCGGGCGCGGCCGGGCGCCGCGCCGAGTCGCACCAAGCCATGGCCGAACATTATTACTGGAGCGGCAACCCGACCGCCGCGATCGAGCAGTTACAACTGGCGGCCCGGTTTGCCGGCAACAACTTTTACATGCAGTCGAGCCTTGAAGCGCGGATGCAGGCAATCAAGGAAGAAGTCGCGCTTTATGAAGGAAAGTAAGGTTTCTCTAATGTACGGTTTTTTAATTTGGGCCTTGTTTCACCGCGTTATTGTTATGTATCCTGTCGGTCGTCGGGGTTGTCTTGGCGGTTCGTGCCGTCAGACCAAATTCCATAATGTACGCCCGGACCACCAATCGTAATCAAACAATCAGTGTAGGAGGAGAAATGCGGAACACCGCTCGCTTTGTGCTCGGTACTTCTGCCGCTTTGTTGACGATGATACTGATCGCCGGCCCCACCCATGCAGCCGGCAAGGTACCGGATGAAAAAGCTTGCAAGGACGAAGAGGCGTTGAAGAAGGCGGACGCCGTAACCCAGGGCGGCTGTGTCGTAATCAATCGCAAGAAAGGCAATTGCATGGCATGCCACCAGATTGCCGGCATCTCGTCCGGCAACATCGCGCCACCGCTCGTGGCGATGAAGCAGCGCTTCCCGGACAAGGCCAAGCTGCGCGCGCAGATCAACGACGCACGCACGGTTAATCCGGACACCGTCATGCCCCCGTTTGGCCCGCACAAAATCTTATCGCAGGACGAAATCGACAAGGTGGTCGAGTTCGTACTGACCCTGTAGTCGATTGGCAAAATTCTCTAGGAGGATCGTCTCGTGACCCATGTACATCGCAGGACCTTTTTGAAAGGCACGCTGGCAACATCGGTCGTTGCCGTCGCCGCCGGCGCCGGTCTGTTGAAACCGGCGCGCGTGCTCGCCGCGGAATGGCCGAAGAACGCGTTTGACGCCAAGGGCGTCGAAGAAACCTTGAAGAATCTTTACGGCAGCAGCCAAGCGGCGGCCTCGGGTTCGATCAAGATTAAGGCGCCGATCCAGGCGGAAAACGGCGCCGTGGTGCCGATTTCGGTATCGACCTCGCTGCCGAACGTCGAGTCCATCGCCGTCATGGTGGAAAAGAACGAGCGTCCGCTCGTGTGCAACGTCAATATCAATGGCGCGGAGGGTTACTTCTCCGGGCGCATGAAGATGGCCTCGACATCGGACGTGCTGTGCGTGGTGAAATCGGGCGGCAAGCTCTATACCGCGAAGCAGAACATCAAGGTCACCGTCGGCGGCTGCGGCGGTTAAGCCCGCGAACCGACACAGCAGAGGAATACACTCATGGCAAGAACCACCCGTATGCGTACCAAGGCCGCCGATGGCGCGACCGAAGTCCTGGTCCTGGTGAATCACCCGATGGAGACCGGCCAGCGCAAGGATGCCAAGACCAAGGAAACCATTCCGGCCCATTGGATTCAGAAGATGACATTCTCGCTCAACGGCAAGGAAGTCGTGGTCGCCGACCTCGGCGTCGCGATCTCGAAAGACCCGCTGGTGGGCGTCAAGCTCAAAGGCGCAAAGGCGGGCGACAAGGTCAAAGTGACCTGGAGCGACAACAAGGGCGAGACCGGTCAAGCCGAAACCACGATAAGCTAGAGCGCATCACGCCGCGGTACCTCTGCGGCGTGAGTTTTCTGACACTCGGAGGAGCTGTGATGAAAAAAATATTGGTAGTGCTAGCCGCGCTGGCCGTTACCGGCACGGCACCACTGGCGGCCGCCGACCCGGCAGGCGATCTCAAACAGTTTCGCGAATACTTCAAAAAGAAATTCCCCAGCGTGAAGTTCGACGACTATGCCATCGGCCTCTACTCGCTGCCCGGCATGGACGACTACAAGGCACAGTGGGAAGCCATTAGCGAGTTTCCGCCGTATGAGCTGGGCCTCGAGGAAGGGCGGGCGGAATGGAACAAGCCGTTTAAAAACGGCAAGCGCTATGCCGACTGTTTTAAGAACGGCGGCAAGAACATCGCTCAGCACTATCCTTACTGGGACGACAAATCGGGCATGGTCCGTACCGCCGAAATGGACCTGATGGACTGCCTCAAGAAGAACGGCGAAGAGCGTCCATTCACTACAGCCGATCTCAGCAAGGACGGAAAGGCGCGGGTGCAGCTCGCCAACCTGACGGCAGCTTTCTATGATCTGTCGAAGGGTCAGCGGGTCAGCATTGACGTATCGAAGCCGGGCGCCGTGGCCGCCTACGAGGAGGGCAAGAAGTTCTGGTGGGCGCGCCGTGGGCAGCTGAACTTCGCCTGCTCCGCGTGCCACATGGAGATGGCCGGCAAGAACCTTGGCGGCAACCAGCCGTTGTCTGCGGCGCTCGGTCACCCGGTCGGTTGGCCGGCGTACCGCATCGTGTGGGACCAGCTGGAGACGGTCCATCACCGTTATCGCACCTGCAACAAGCAAGTGCGCGCCAAACCGGCGAAGCACGGCGACAAGGTGTACAACCACCTGCAACTCTATGAGACTTATTTGAGCAGCGGGCTGCCGCTCGCGGCGCCATCGGTACGTAACTGATTGCCGATCATACCCACTCAAACCCGGCCCGAAGGGCCGGGTTTTTTCTTACCGGCGGAACATACTTCGAGGTTAAGGAGGGAATAAGCCAACACGCCGATCCGTCCTTCCCCTGTCGCATCCCGCCCTCGCCTATTTGGAGTTAGACATGAGTTTATCCCGACGTGAATTTCTGCAAATGCTCGCGCTCGCGGGCGCTGCCGGCATGGCGCTGCCCGGGTGCAGCCGCTCGCCCAAAGGCGGCAGCGCCGCCGGCCCGTACGAGATGCCGGCGTTCGGCAACGTAACGTTGCTGCACTACACCGACTGTCATGCGCAGCTGTTGCCGATCTACTTTCGCGAACCGAGCATAAACATCGGCGTCGCCCAGGCCAACGGCAAGCCACCGCATCTGGTCGGCGAGGCACTGCTTAAGCACTACAACATCCCGCCCAATTCACCGGAGGCCTACGCGTTTACGTTTCTCAATTTCGAAGCGGCGGCGCGCCAATACGGCAAGGTCGGCGGCTTCGCGCACCTGGCGACGTTGGTGAAGAACCTACGCGCACAGCGGCCGAATCGCACCCTGCTGCTCGACAGCGGCGACACGTGGCAGGGTTCGGCGACGTCGCTCTGGACCAAGGCGCAGGACATGGTCGATGCGCAAAAGCTGCTCGGTGTCGACGTCATGACCGCGCACTGGGAGTTCACCTATGGCGCCGAGCGGGTCAAGGAGATCATCGAAAAGGATCTCAAGGGAAAGATCGATTTCGTCGCGCAAAACGTCTCCGACGCCACCTGGGGCGAGCTGATCTTCCCGCCGTACGTTATCCGCGAGGTGAACAAGGTTCCGGTCGCCGTGATCGGCCAGGCGTTTCCCTATACCCCGATCGCCAACCCGCGCCACTTCATTCCCGATTGGTCGTTCGGCATTAACGACGATCACATGCAGAAGATGGTCGACGAGGTACGCAAAAAGGGTGCGCAGGTTGTCGTGGTGCTGTCGCACAACGGCATGGACGTCGACCTCAAGATGGCGAGCCGCGTCACCGGTATCGATGTCGTCCTCGGCGGTCATACCCATGATGCGATCCCGGCCCCGTCGGTGGTGAGCAACCCGGGCGGTAAGACCCTGGTATTCAACTCCGGTTCGAACACCAAGTTCCTGTCGGTGCTCGACCTCGACGTCAAAAACGGCAAGGTGGCCGACTTCCGCTACAAGCTGATGCCGATTTTCGCCAATTTGTTGCCGGCGGATGCCGAAATGGCGGCGTATATCGAGAAGGCGCGGGCGCCGTTCAAATCGAAGCTCGATGAAAAGCTGGCGGTGACCGAGAGCGTGTTGTATCGGCGCGGGAACTTTAACGGCACCTTCGATCAGCTCATCATCGAAGCCATGCTGGCGCAACAGGACGCCGAAATCGCGTTCTCGCCGGGCTTTCGCTGGGGCGTGTCGCTGCTCCCGGGCGACCCCATCACCATGGACGATCTCATGACGCAGACGGCAATCACCTACGGCACGGCCACGCTCAGCGACATCTCCGGCGAGCAGATCAAGGTGATCCTGGAAGACATCGCCGACAATCTCTACCACCCCGATCCCTACTACCAACAGGGCGGCGATATGGTGCGCGTCGGCGGCCTTAAGTACACGCTCGATCTCACCCAGTCGCACGGCAAGCGCATTCAGGATCTCGAAGTCCGCGGTAAGCCGCTCGATGCGCGCAAGACGTACAAAGTGGCCGGCTGGGCCAGCGTGCAGCCGAATCCGGCAGGAGACAAGCCGATCTGGGACGTGGTCGCCGACTATCTGCGGCAAAAGAAAACCGTCAACATCGGGTAGGCCTACGTTCCCAAACTAAAGGGCGCCGAAGGTAATCCCGGCTTGGTACTCTAGCGGTTTGTTTTTCAACGAACTGCCAGCCCTGCTGGCGTTTGACCATCGGCCTGCCGCGGTGCCCCACCCGCCTTGTTCCGGTCGGGTGGCGGCATCCGCCGGCTCGTCATTCGGTGTCGCTATCTAGTCATTAGTGTTTTCAACCGCCGGTGCCCATAGCGGCCCGGCGCTCGCCTCGGGTAAAATCGCCCCCTTCACTTTTCAGGTTTTGGGGAGAGCACATTCAATGTCGAATAAGCACCCGATCATCGCCATCACCGGGTCTTCGGGCGCCGGTACCACAACGGTGAAACGCGCTTTCGAACATATCTTCCGGCGCGAGAAAATAAAGCCGGCGATCGTCGAAGGCGATAGCTTTCATCGCTACGACCGCGCCGAAATGAAGAAGGCAATCGCGGCATCCGATCCGCAGCGGCCGATCAGCCATTTCGGCCCGGACGCCAATTTGTTCGATAAGATCGAGGAGCTGTTTCGCACCTACGGCGAATCGGGCACCGGCCAAACACGCCTCTATCTGCACAACGACGAGGAGGCGCGCCCGTACAACCAGGCTTCCGGCACATTCACGCCATGGAAACCGATCGAGCCCGGCACCGACCTTTTGTTTTACGAGGGACTTCACGGCGGCGTGGTAACCAATACCGTCGATGCGGCGCGTTGGGTGGATTTACTTATCGGCGTAGTGCCGATCGTCAATCTGGAATGGATCCAGAAGATCCACCGCGATTGTGCCGAGCGCGGTTACTCGCCGGAAGCGGTAACCGACACCATCTTGCGCCGCATGTACGACTACGTGCACTACATAACGCCGCAGTTCTCGCGCACTCACGTCAATTTCCAGCGCGTGCCGACGGTGGACACGTCTAACCCGTTCATCGCCCGTGACATTCCCACGCCGGACGAGAGCTTCGTTGTCATCCGCTTCCGCGACCCCAAGCGCATCGATTTCCCATATCTGTTGGCCATGATCAAAGACTCCTTCATGTCGCGGCCCAACACGATCGTGGTTCCGGGCGGGAAAATGGGATTTGCCATGGAAGTTATCCTCACTCCCATGATTCACGATCTCATGGCCGCAAAAAACTCCAAATAGTACAGCGCCTTAGTCCCGAGTCTCCTCGGGGCTAAGGCACAGTTTTTGCAGCTTTTTTCGGTTGTGAAGAAGAAAATCGGCGTACAAAACCTTCGCCTCGGCATGTACGTGAGCGAGCTCGATCGCCCGTGGATCGAGAGTCGCTTTCTATTTCAAGGCTTCGAGATACGCACCGAGGAAGAGCTGGAAGAGCTCCGTCGGCTGTGCAAGTACGTCTACATCGAAACCGAGGTCGAATATGAGGAAGGCAAGGCGAAGCCCCGCGTCGCACCCGTGATCGGTCGACCGGCGCCCGACGAGTTCGCCGCCAAGCGCATCGGCTTCGAGCTCGTCGACAAGGCCGCTGCAGCGCAACCGCGCGTAAGCCGCTATGACGACCGCGCCACCATCGAAGAAGAACTGCCACGCGCACGTGAGATCGAACGCGAGACGCGTGTACTGCTCGGCACCATCATCGACGATGCGCGCATGGGCCGGCTCATCGATACACCGCGCGCCAAGGCCGCGGTCGCGGGTCTCGTCGGCAGCATTTTGCGCAATCCCGATGCGTTAATCTGCCTCAATCATCTAAAAGAAAAAGACCAGTACACCGCGCTGCACAGCATCCGCGTGTGCGTGCTGGCCCTCGCGTTCGGCCGCCATCTCGATCTCACGGAGGAAGAGCTCAATGTGCTTGGCCTCGGCGCATTGCTGCACGACATCGGTAAAACCAAGATTCCGCCCGAAATCCTGAACAAACCCGGTCGACTCACGACTGAGGAATTCGAGTTGATGAAGAGCCATGTGCCGCGCGGCGTGGAGATATTGGAGAAAACGCCCGGGATTCCGCCACGGGCCATTGAGGTCGCCGCTGGTCACCACGAACGGTTCGACGGCAGCGGTTACGCCATGGGGCTGTCCGGTTCGCAAATCGGGCTGTTCGGCCAGATTGGCGCCATCGTCGACTGCTACGACGCCATTACCAGCGATCGTGCCTACCATACCGGCATGTCGGCGCACGACGCGCTGCGCAAGATGTACGAGTGGCGGCGCAAGGACTTCGACGATCGGCTGGTCGAGAATTTCATCCAATGCATGGGCATCTATCCCATCGGCAGCGTCGTCGAGATGAATACGGGCAGCATCGGCGTCGTCATCTCGGTCAATCGCAAGCGACGTTTGAGACCACGCGTGGCCCTGGTACTCGACGCCCAAAAGCAGCCCTACGCGTCGGTACGCGTTGTCGATCTCATGCAGGAGGAATCGGAAGCCGGCTCCGCGCACATTGAAATCCGGTCGGTCTTGCCCGCCGGTAGTTTCGGCATCGACCCGGTCCGCTACTTGCCGCTCGCGAACTAACCGCGCCCGAGTCCCCACTCCCGTTCGATCGTATAACGCGAACCGCGCGGCGCGGATTCGGAGCGCACCAGACAGAACGTCCGCGCCGTCCAGACGATCGGCGCCGGCGATGGCGGCGCGGAGTACCGACGCACGTCGCGCGCCAACGTCATGTGCGCCCGGTAGGGCCGCGGTGGAAGCGCGATACCGCACGTCTTTAGCCCCGCCTCCAGCGCACGCACGAGATCGGTAAGCGCGACCGGCGTGACCGCAGGCTCGATCCAAACGATGCCGCCGCGTGCGCGATACCGCATGCGTTCAAGCCTGATCTCCATCGGCTCGGCAGCAATGTTGGCACAGGCGCGCTCGACACACCTGCGCTGCTCGACGTTCGTCGCCCCCAGAAATACCAGCGTGATATGTAGATTGGATTCCGGCATGAGGCGCCCTTCGACCCCCGCGAGACCCGCCCTGAGCGCCTCAAGTGCCGTACGCGCCGCCGCATTCGGCCACAACGCTAAAAAATGTCGTTCGACGGAACGATCCATCGGACACCAGCCTCAAGCAACCGGATAGAGCGCCATACTTATAACAGTGGCGCAATTGGCATCATTTGCCAAAACCATGCGCGCACTCGCTTCCACAAAGGCGCCAATCGATCTGCATGGTCCGCTGCGTTCCAGCTGTTCGCAGGCAGCATGTCCGTTTCGATCGCCCGTTCTACAGCACTGGCTAGGTTGCCGTCGCGGATGACAAGTCCAACTTCGGTGTTAAGGTTTTGCGAGCGTGGATCGAGGTTGAACGTGCCGATATAAACCAAAGTGGAATCAACCACGAGTGTCTTGGCGTGCAACGCGAAGATCGGGACGTTGGCGCGAGCAACAGTCCTCGTTTGCATCTGCCGCCGCGGCAGTTCGGCGTCCGGGCGATATTCGAACACTTCGACCCCCATGGAGAGCAGCGCCTCGCGCTGTCGGCGATAGCCGCCGAAGGCCGCGAGATTGTCAGTGGCGGCAAGCGAGTTGGTGCTAATACGAATGCGCACACCGCGGGCGCGCGCCTGCTCGAGCAACACCTGGGCCGCGTCGGACAGCACCAGATACGGCGACTGTATCGTGATGGCGCGTTGCGCGCCGGCGATCAGGCGGGCCAAGGCCGCCGTGCTCAACCCCCCGCCGCCCAGACCGGAACGGCCCTCGTTCTTGCCGGGCAGATCGCTGATGAATTCCACATCGCCCCACGCCACTTCCCCGGCGATCCGCGGGAGCGTCTGCGGCACGGCGGCGAGCGCGGCGCGCACCTCCGGGGCAAAGTTTTCGGGCGAGCGCGCGTAGTCGTGCAGTGCTGCGTAGATGCGGCTGCCCTCATCCGCCCCCACCCGCACCTCCGCGCCGTACAGATCCTCGACCTTGACGCTCAGCTCGCTTTGCCAGAAGCGCTCGAAGCTCGCGCGCATAGCCTTGACGGCCTCGCCCAACAACAAGGCATCGCGATCGCGAAAGTTGTACACCTGATCGTAATCAAAGTACTCATCCGCCATGTTCCGCCCGCCGGTGATCGCCACCTTACCGTCGACAATAAACGTCTTGTCGTGCATGCGCTGGTTAACGCCGCGAAAGTCGGTGAGCACGTTGAACAGGCGCTTGTAAAACGGCGTGCCAACCGTGTGCTTGGGGTTATAAATGCGAATCTCGATATTGGGGTGCTGCGCCAGCGCCAATAACGCTGCATCCGGCGCGTCGATCAGCAGGTCGTCCACGATCACGCGCACACGCACACCGCGCTCGGCCGCGCGCAGCAGCGCCTCGGAGGCCAACACGCCGATGTTGTCCGTACTCCAGATGAAATACTGCACCTCGATCGCCTCGCGCGCATGATCCGCGAGCCAGGCGCGCGCCAACAGCGCCTCCTCCCCGCGCTCCAGCACGTACACCCCACTGCGGCCCGCATGCGCGGCGATCTGCGCGTCGATGACGGCCATGCCATCGCCGGCCTCGGTCGCGCTGCTGCCGAGCGCAATGACGAGACCGAGCATCGATCCCGTCAAGATCCCGCCTACGCGCCTACTACGTTCGACCGGCGCGCGAGAAAGACGCGAAGCCAGAGAACCGGCCATTGTTATTCCGCCGGCGGCCCAAGTTGCCGGCCGATACGCACCGCCAACCAGGCAAGGCCGCCAACGCCGGCCAGGAGCACACCCCACAGCAGCCATTGCCGCCATTCCACCGGCCAGCCATGCGCGCGACTGGCGTCGCCCGGTGCGGTATCCGCGGTACCGAGAACGGCGGAACGCACATCCAGGCGTTCGGTGGCGGCGCTCGATCGATGCAACAACTCATCGATCCCGTAGTTGCCCATCGGCGTTACCCGCTGACTGCCGAAGGCCAGCGTGAACGGCGCCGAACCGCGGGCGACAAAAACCAACTCATGCGGAATCCAACCCAGCTCGAGCGACGGCGTGCCGCCCAAGCCGTTCGCTTGACCGTCGAACCGCAAACGCCAGTAGCGGTCGCTGCTGATGGCTCGCAAGGGTATTTCGTTGTCCTTCAGTTCCCGCGCGCCGTCGAGAATCGCGAAAATCGTTTTTTGGCCACGCAGCACCCAAGGATCACCCGACCGGTTGCGTGACCACACGGTCACGCGCGCGACGCTGTTCGTCGGCAACGAGATCCGCGCGCGATCAACCGGCATCTTGCCGGTCAGCACGTAGTCATACTCGCCGTTCTTGGCGTCTGCGTCCCCAGCAAGCGCCATCCAATCTCGCTGTGGCTCCGGGTTCGCGCGGAACTCGGCCTTCACGCGATTAATGGTGACGGCCGGTTGCGGCTCGGCCCAGCCTAGCCGCAGGTATTTCGCCCGCTGCGGCGAGACCGCGATGTGCCGTTGTGTCAGCACTTGACCCTCCCGCTGCAAGCTGGCCATCGTCCCTTGACCGATCGTTCGCCAGTTCCGCAGGTCGTCGCTGGCCTCGACCGTCAGCACGCCGACAAAGTACCGCTCGGGCTGGGCGTCTTCCCAATCCAACTCCAATGCCGCCAAAGAGTCCTGAGATCGACTGGCGTCGACGATATAGGCCCAGCGTTCCGCCGGATGCGTCCGTTCGGTCTTGAGGGCCACGACCGAGCCGTTCGGCCCGGTCGCGACGAACATCGAAACGTCACCGGATGCGCCGCCCGTCGCAACGGGTATCGGGAACACGGGAAGGTCCAACAATCGTTTCTCCGGTTCCGCGCTCGATCGGCGAACGCCGTGTGGCACGATCTGCCCGTCACCGTTATATACCCGCAGATCGCGCAGGTCGGTGCGCGTGAGGCTCTGATACACCTGCGCCGTAAACGGCGCGCGATAAACGCTCCCGGTCTCCTTGATCTCGATCGGTACCTGGTGAGCAAATTCCCCACGTTCGGGCTCGGCAGCGAAACCATAGCTGGCGAGCGCGAAGACAACCACCACGAGCCGTTTGCGTCTCATTACCGTTACCCCCGTCTTTCCGCGTTGCCCGCCGGCGGGACCGGAGCCAGATAGCCGATCACCAGCAACAGCACGCCCACGCCGACGAACGACACGATGCGCTCGACGGTACCCGAGCTCGAGAGATCGACGAGAAATAGTTTGACCACGACGACACCGAGCAATCCGGCGCCGAGCATCCACAGATAGCGCAGCCGTGTCCGCCCCGCCAACCACATCAGCGTGAACGCCAGCACCGTCCAGAATAGCGATAGCGTCGCCTGCACCAACATGGAAGCGAGCATCGGCCGCAGCTCGTAGGGGATATTCGCCGCGTGGTGCAGCGCCCGAAACAATGCGGCATTGATCCACGCGAACGCCACCGCGCCCAGCCCCACGAACATGGGTGCGGGCGCCCACGGCACTTGGCCGCGGATCGCGAGCATCCAACCGAGCAGCGCCAACAACAAGAACAGCGCAGTGATATCCAGAGGATTGAGCAGCGGCATATAGGACAACGGTACCGGATTGCCCGGCTCGCCCATGCCGGCGATGAACAACCATCCGAGCGCGAGCAGCACTAGCGGCGACGCCCCCATGACGCGATATGTCCGGAGATTGCCGCGCACCGGCCACGCGCCGGGCTTGAACGCGACCAGCATCCACAGCGCGCCAGCAATCACACCTCCTAGCGCGGCGACGGACCAGTCGCTTTTGGGCAACCACTGACCCACCGCCCAATGCGCCTGCCACCCGAGCAGCGCGAACAGCAGCCAGAGCACGCCGACATGGCGCGGCGCCTTAAGTAGCGCGATGTCGTCGTCCGTGCGCCAAAGCAGCCGGTAGTAAGCGGCGAGCGCGAAAGGCCAGGCGATGAAACCGAAATGCGCGAACGGATGCGCAACCGAAGTCGTCGCCCACACGAAGGCGACGACCAGTAGACCGAGGTTGAGCAGCGCGGCGGCACGCAGCGCGGACCAACGGAGACGGTCCGCCAAGCGTTCTTGCAGCGCGGTCGTCGCACCGAGCAGCACCAACCAAGCGGCGATTTCGTATTCGCGCTGCACATGATCGACGATCTCGTTGGCACTACCACCGAACCACCCTACGAGTCCCCAGGCGAGCATGGCCTTCGCCAGCACGCTCTCGCTGGTTTTTGCCTGGGCGTCGCGGACGAGCAAAAAGGCGCTCGTAAGGCCAGCCACGCTTAACAGCAGACAGCCGATAAACGCGCTGTTGACCAGAGCGTACGCCGCGGGCGATTTGGATTCGATGAAAAAGAAGAATCCCGCGCCGACTTGAATCACCAGGCCGAACAGTTGCGCGAGCAGCCGGCGCTGCCGGCGCCCGACCCATAGGATGCCCGCCCCCTCGATGGCCCAGGCGGCCGCGGTCCAGTGCCCATCGACGGCCAGCGGAACGGTGAGCGTGGCGAACACGGCGCCGAGCGCGAGGAACGCCTCGGCCAGCAACGGCGCCATGCCGCGGCGCAATACGAACCATGCCAACGCCAGGTAAAACGCACCGAGCGCGAACGCCGACCACGCCATACCGTACTCGAAGGATCTGACGAGCGCGGCCTGCAGCAACACGGCCACGATCGGCACCCCGAAGACCAGCGTGCCGTCGACAGGATCACGCAGCACGGGAGATCGGCGACGGGCGAATAGAACGGCGATCGCGACATAGAGCAAGAAGAACAGGACCAGGAACGGCTCGGTCGTGGCGAAAAACTCCGGCTGATAG
>JBKHXU010000049.1:0-24694 GCA_046565865.1 Gammaproteobacteria bacterium
TCGACTGGAACAGCGAGAAGTTAAGAAAATATTTGTCGGCGAGTTTTTCGTTCAGCTCATCGAGCGCCTCGCGATGCGCGCGCGTGCCCGGCTGCAAACGCTCGCGCACGCCGCGCAGGATCGCGAAGTATAGTTGCTCCACGCGCGCACGGTGATCGAGGGTGATCAACCCGTGCGCAAACAACCCCTGTGCCTCGCCCGACCAGTGCGCGGCATCGTGATACGCCTCGAGCGGCGAGCGCGTATCGAGTCCGCGATACACGTCCCACAAGTGCTTCACGATCGCGGGCTCGTCGGCCGTCGCCGCGGCCGGGCGCTCCAGCCCCGGCGGTTGTTCCTGATCGATCACGTTGGTGATCAACACCGCGTGATGCGCCGTCATCGCCCGGCCCGACTCAGTGACGATGTCCGGGTGCGGTAAATTTTCCGCCGCGCATACCTCGGACAGCCCCTGCACGATGTTATGCGCGTACTCTTCTACTGAATAATTCATCGAGCAAAAACTGCGCGAGCGCGTGCCCTCGTAGTCGACACCGAGGCCGCCGCCGACGTTGACCACGCGGATGTCAGCGCCCTGGCGCCGCAGCTCCGCGTAATAGCGCCCGGCCTCGCGCACGCCGCTTTGCACGTGACGCACATTCGCGATCTGCGAGCCCATGTGAAAGTGCATCATCTTGAGCGCGCCGAGCATGTCCGCCTCGCGCAGCCGCGCGACCACGCGCAGCAGTTCGACCGCCGACAAACCGAATTTGGATTTCTCGCCGCCGGTGTTCTGCCATTTGCCGGCGCCGAGCGAGGCCAGGCGCACGCGTGCGCCGAGCAGCGGGCTGATACCGAGCGCGCGCGCCTCCTGGATGACGAGCTCGACCTCCGACAGCTTCTCGACCACGATGTGCACGCGATGCCCAAGCCGCAGCCCGATGAGCGCCAGGCGCACGTACTCGCGGTCCTTATAACCGTTGCAGACGATGATGCCGCCGGGATTCGAGCGCGCCAGCACCGCGAGCAGCTCGGGCTTGCTGCCGGCCTCGAGGCCGATACGATCGGCGCCGTGCGCGAGCAGCGCGTCGACCACGCTGCGCTGCTGGTTGACCTTGATGGGATAGACCGAGGTGTAGCGGCCCTGATAGTTCGACTCGCGCATCGCGCGGTCGAACGCCGCCGCCAGCTCCTGCACCCGGCTTTGCAGGATGCCGGAGAAGCGCACCAGCACCGGCAGCGTCAGCTCGTGCTTGGCGAAGGCCTGGGTCAGCTCGTACAGATCGACCGCGGCGCCGCCTTCGCGCCCGGGGCGCGCGATCAAATGCCCGCGCGCGTTGATGTCGAAATAACCGCTGCCCCAGTGGGCGATGTTGTAGGCGTCGCGCGCCTTTTGAATGTCCCAGCCCATGTCCACCCGCCGCCAATCGAGCGCGAATTATGAAGTAAAGGCGAAACGATTAAAACGCGCGCGGCTTTTGCTTGGGCCACACGGCTTCGGTATCGTTGCGCGAAATCATCGAGGTGATGTCATGGCGTTGGATCAAAGCTGGTACACCGAGCAATGGGCGGGCGAGGGCGCGGCAATTTCGCTCAAGATTCGCAACAAGCTACACGACGAGCGCTCGACGTATCAGCGCATCGAGATCTTCGAAACCGAAACCTTCGGCCGCTTGATGACACTCGATGGCTTAGTCATGGTCACGGACCGGGATAATTTCGTGTACCACGAGATGATGTCGCACCCGGCACTGTACACGCATCCCGATCCCAAGCGCGTGCTCGTCATCGGCGGCGGCGATTGCGGCACGCTGTGCGAGGTGCTGAAACACCCGGGGGTCACGCACGCGGAACAGGTCGAACTCGACGAGCGCGTCACACGCGTGGCCGAGCAGTTTTTTCCGCAGCTGACGGCGTCCAATCGCGATCCGCGTGCGCGGCTGCAATTCGCCGACGGCATCGCCTGGGTGGCGCAGGCCGCGCCCGCAAGTTACGACGTGATCATCGTCGACTCGACCGATCCGGTGGGTCCGGCGGCCGGGTTGTTCTCGGTCGAGTTCTACCGCAACTGCGCGCGCGCGCTGACGGCGAACGGCGTGCTCGTCGGCCAGAGCGAATCACCGTTGTTTCACCCGGACCTCATCCGCTCCATGCAGCGCGCCATGCGCGAGGCGGGCTTCGCCGACAGCGGTACGCTGTACTTCCCCCAATGCACGTATCCGTCCGGCTGGTGGAGCGCGACGCTGGCATGCAAGGCGGGGTCGATCGCGCGCTTTCGCGAGGTCGGCGACGCGCAATTGGTGCCGACCCGTTTCTACCACAGCGCGCTACACCGCGCCGCGCTCGTGCCGCCGCGCTTTTTGTGCACGGCGGCCGGGCGCTGACGCCGAAAGCTACGGGCGGCGTTCGGCGGCCACGGTATCGGCCGACTCGAGTGCGGACGCGCGACGTGCCTCATCACGCGCGGAATCCGACGATGAAATCCAGGGCGCGCCGGCGCCGCTCGCGCGGGTGCGCTCATCGCACGATCCGTACTCCGGCGCGAGATCGCCCCAGCGTTCGGGCGTGGGTTGCGGCGGGTCGATGGGTTCGTTGTTGGCGCCGACGGCGGCGAGCGAATACAACAAGGCAGGTACCAGCAGCAGATAAAAACGCATCACGTCCTCCGTGTGTATTGGGTCTCCTTAAAGCGCGGCCACCATACGCGCATCGCGGCGGCGACTGAAGTCAAAGTCGCCGAACGGCAGAAACGGGCGGACGGTTACAAAAGTAACCCCAATCGGGGAGGTGTAGCGTCGACGCACTGCGCAAAATCCGCTGGCGTAAACTGGAATCTATGCGAACGTATCTGCGTTACGTCGGCGCCTCGGCGCTGCTGCTCGTCGCAAGCGCCTGGGCCGAAAACACCGAACGCCTGTTCGGCGTCGTCCCCCAATACTCGCCGCAGCAGTCGGCGCAACGGTGGCAGCCGCTCATCGACCACATCAAAGATGCGACCGGGATTTCGCTGCGGTTCGCCACCGCCTCGCGTGTGTCCGCGTTCGAGGAACGGGTCATGGCGGGCGACTACGATTTTATCTATCTCAACCCGCTCATGTATCGGGAGGCCCATAAACGCGCGGGGTATCGCGCGCTGGCACGGCATGACGCGCTGTCGCGCGGTGTGCTGGTGGTACGACGCGACGGTGCGCGTTCGCTGTCGGAAGTGACGGGCAGGGCCATCGCTTTCCCCGCACCCGCCGCGCTCGGCGCCACCATCCTCGTGCGCCGCGACTTGCGGCGCGCCGGGATCGCTTACGACCTCGCTTATCTCGGTACGCACGAATCGGTCTACCGCGCGGTTGCGGCGGGCCAGTACGCGGCTGGCGGAGGCACACTCAACACATTTCAGCAGTCGGCGCCGCCACTGCGGCGGGAGCTGCGCGTGCTGCGGCAAACGGAGCCGTTCGTGGGACATATTGTCGCGGTCCATCCGCGGGTGCCGGCAGCGGAAGTCGCGCGCGTGCGCCGGATCCTGCTCGCGCTGCATGCTCAGGAGTCGACGCGGGATTTGCTCGGACTCATGGGTTTCCGGCGATTGGTCGCGGTGCGTGCCAACGACTTCGCCGGCCTTAAACACATCGCCTACCCCAGGACCATCCGTCGCGCGACGTTCCACGTGATTCCCCGGTTGAACGAGGCCGATACCCTTACTCACATGCTGCCGTTTACGGCGTACGTGCGCCAGAGGCTCGAGCTGGAGCTAAACCTGAAGACGTATGCCAGCATGGCCGCGTTCGCCCAGGCGATCGCAAACGAGAACGGGCCGGCCTTGATCAACGCCAACCCCACCCAGGCACTCGACCTCATTCGCCGTGGATATGAGGTGGTAGCACAGCAGCTGCCTAGCGATCCGGGACAGGGCATGCGGGCGGTACTACTGGTGCGCAACGATGCCCAGTACCGCACCCTCGCCGACCTGCGTGGCAAACGTATCGCCTTTGGCGGCGGTCCAAACGCCTTCTTCGGCTCCATCGTGCCGCGGGTGATGCTCAAGCGCGCCGGCCTGCACGGTCGGTACCAGGATGCTTCGGTGGCAGACGCGGGGCCGGTGGCGCAAGTCTTGCAGCAGCTCGACGCGGGCGACGTCGACGCGGTCGCCATCGGCACCCCGGCGCTGCAGAATAAACGCCTGCGCGAGCGGTATATCGAGGGCCGCATGCGCGTACTAGCGGCAAGCGACCCGCTGCCCGGGCTACCCTGGCTCGTCAGCCCCGCTGTGGATCGCGATACTCGCGATGCGCTGCGGTATCTGCTGGTAAATTTCGATGCGGATGCCCCCGGGCACGCGGAACTGGCGGCATCCGGAACCGAACGCCTGACCGCGGCCGACAATGCCACCTACGCGCCGGTCGCGCGGTACCTCAAGGAGCTGGCCGCACCATGAGACTGTCGCTGCGCTACAAGGCAGCACTGCTGATCGCCGTGACCGAGCTGGCGCTGCTGGCGCTGTTACTGGCGACCAATCTGTACCAGTCGCGCCGCGACCTTGAACAGCAACTGCGGCTGCACGCGCAGGCGACCGCCGAGCTGCTGTCGAACTCGGCGCGCGAGCCGCTGCTGGCCTACGACCTGTCGCAGCTGCACAACCTGCTCGCCGGCACCATCGAGAAACACCGCATTCGCTACGCCGCCATTACCGACCACCGCGGGCGGGTGCTGGCGCACGCCGGGATTCAACTGGGGCCCGACCAGGCGGTCGAGGCGCGCCATCCGATCATGGTCGCCGACAGCCGCTTCGGCGAGGTCACGCTGGCAGTATCGCGCGCCGAAACCGAGCAGGCGCTGCGCCAGACCACGCGCTCCAATCTGGCAATCGCAGCGATCGAGATCGCGCTGGTCGCCATGATCTCGCTCACCCTTGGCTGGTTCCTGACGCGCAACCTGGCGCGCCTGGCGCGCGCGGCGCAGGCGCTCGGCCGCGGCGACTATGCGGCGCGCGTCCCGATCGCGGGCACGGACGAGGTTGCCGACCTCGGGCGCAGCTTCAATGGCATGGCCGAGGAACTCGAACGCCATACCGCCGCACTTGCGCGCAGCGAACGCCGGTTTCGCGATCTGGCGGACAACACCGCCGACTGGCTGTGGGAGACCGACGCCGACGGGCGTTACACCTACGTCTCGAACCGAGCGCAGGCGCTTCTCGGCTACACGCCCGAGGAACTCATCGGGCGCAGCGCCTTCGACCTCATGCAGCGCGACGACGCCAAGCGTCTTGCCGGTTTGTTTCGGTCCACGCGCGAACAGCGGCGGCCGTTCTACGGCTTCGAGTATCGCGCGTCGCATCGCGACGGCGCGCATGTCACGCTCGAGGCCAATGGCACGCCGATCCTGGCCGACGACGGCACACTCCTCGGTTATCGCGGCGTGACGCGCGATGTCTCGCAGCGCAAAGAGGACGAGGCGCGGCTGGTATACCTCGCCGAGCACGACACGCTCACCGGACTCTGGGCGCGGCACAAGTTTCTCGACATTCTGGAGCACGAGATACGGCTGGCGGGGCGCACGCGCCAGCCGCTCGCGGTGCTGTTCATCGACATCGACGGCTTCAAGCTCATCAACGACACCCACGGCCATGTGGCCGGCGATTCACTGCTCTATATCGTCGGCGACCTGCTGCGCAAACACGTGCCGGACGAGCACGAGGTAGCGCGCCTTGGCGGCGACGAGTTCGGCGTGCTGCTGCGCGGCAGTGACGCGGCGCAGGGTACCGCGCTCGCAATGCGGCTGCTCGACGCCCTGCGCGGCGCGGAGCTGGCGCTGGCGCAGGGCGCGGTGGCGTTGTCGGCCGGTATCGGTATCTGCGTGTACCCGGACGGCGGCACCGACTCGGAGACGCTGCTCGCGAATGCGGACGTTGCCATGTCGCATGCCAAGGCGCTCGGACACAACCGCTACTACCTGTACCAGGCCAGCGACAAGGATCGCGAGCATATGCAGAGCAAGATCAACTGGCAGGGCATCGTCCAGGAGTCGCTGCAGTTCGATCGGCTGCATCTGCATCTGCAACCGGTGGTGTGCGTCTCGGGGATCGATGCCCGGCCGCACTACGAGGCGCTGGTGCGGCTGCGCGACCGGCAACAGCGGTCGGTAACCGCCGGCCACTTCATCGGCACCGCCGAGCATACCGGCCTCGTGGCCGAGATCGACCGCTGGGTACTGACTCACGTGTTGCGTCTGCTGCGGCAGCCAGCGCTGACGCAGGCGGTAGTCTCGCTCAACCTTTCGGGGCGCTCGCTCAACACCCCCGGGTTCCTGGAACACGTCGAGACGCAGGTGTTGCAAAGCGGGGTGGCGCCGGAGCGACTGGTATTCGAGGTCACCGAATCGGTGGCGGTGGCGGAAATGACCAAGGCCGAGAACTTCATCGGCGCGATGAGGCGCCGCGGCTATCGCTTCGCGCTCGATGACTTCGGCGCCGGATTCTCGTCGCTGTCCTATCTCAAGCATCTGCCGGTCGATCAGCTAAAAATCGACGGCAGCTTCATTCGCTTTCTCGAATCCAATCGCCAGGATCAGATTCTAGTGCGCGCGCTGATTCAGGTCGCGAATGAGCTGGGGCTAACGACGGTGGCGGAGTTCGTCGAGAGCAAGGCGGTGCTGGATATGCTGATCGAAATGGGTGTCGACTTCGTGCAAGGCAACTACGTCGGCAAGCCGGGTGCGTTGCTGATGCCGCGGCCGCTGGCCCGAAACGGCGAATAAAGAAAGCGGGCGCCCGTGGGCGCCCGCTGATACCGCGACTCCTTGACCGCTACTGATGGTACGCGGTCTCGCCGTGCTCGTTGACATCGAGACCTTCGCGCTCCGCCTCCGGCGGCACACGCAGACCCACGATGAGATCGGCGATCTTGAACGCGATCGCCGCGACGATCGCGGTCCACGCGACGGTGAGACCGACCGCCTTCGCCTGCGTCCACACCTGACCGGCGATGGAGTACTCAGCGCCGGTGATCATCTTGCCGGTGACCCAGTCGGCGGTGAAGCCAGGGCCGCCCAACTCCGGCGAGTTGAACACGCCGGTCAGGAGCGCGCCCAGAATGCCGCCGAGGGCGTGCACGCCGAACACGTCGAGCGAATCGTCCGCGCGCAGCCAACGCTTCAACTGGTTCACGCCCCACAGGCACACGATTCCAGCGGCGGTGCCGATGACGAACGCGCCCGGGATGCCGACGTTGCCAGCGGCCGGGGTAATGGCGACGAGTCCCGCCACCGCGCCCGAGGCGGCGCCCAGCATCGACGGCTTGCCCTTGAACAGCCACTCGGCAAAGGTCCACGCCAGCACCGCGCACGCGGTCGCGAGGAACGTGTTCATGAACGCGAGCCCGGCGAAGTTGTTGGCCTCGAGCGCGGAACCGGCGTTGAACCCGAACCAGCCGACCCACAACAGCGAGGCGCCGATCATGGTCAGCGGCAGGTTGTGCGGCGCCATGTGCTCGCGCCCGAAGCCGACGCGCTTGCCGACGAGGTACGCCCCGACCAGACCGGCGACACCGGCGTTGATGTGCACCACCGTGCCGCCGGCGAAGTCGAGCGCGCCCCATTGCCAGATTTTGCCCGCCTTGGCGTTGAGCGTGTCGACGAGATTGGCCGCGGTGTACGCGTCCGGGCCCGGCCAGAACCACACCATGTGCGCGATCGGTGCATACGCGAACGTGAACCAGATGACGGTGAAGATCAGCACTGCCGAGAACCGCGCGCGCTCGGCGAAGGCGCCGAGGATCAGTGCGCAGGTAATCGCGGCGAACGTGGCCTGGAACGCGACGAATACGATCTCCGGAATGACGACGCCTTTGCTGAAGGTCGCGCCCATGGCGAACTCGCCGGTGGCGGGGTTAAACAGGCCCTTCAGGAACAAGCGGTCGAAGCCGCCGAAGTAGGCGTTGCCTTCGGTGAACGCGAGACTGTAGCCGTACACGCACCACAATACCGTCACCAGCGAGAACACCACGAACACCTGCATCAGCATCGACAGTGCGTTCTTCGAGCGCACCATGCCGCCGTAGAACAGCGCCAGCGCCGGCACGCTCATCATGAGCACGAGCGCGGTCGACACCAGCATCCACGACACATCGCCCTTGTTCGGCGTCGCTGCCGGCGTCGCCGCCGGTGCCGCTGCCGCTGCCTCGGCCGCCGCTGCCGCGGGGGCGTCGGCGCTGAAGCCGAGCGTCGGTAATGCCAAAAGCGTCAGGGCGAACAGCGCCCCAAGCACACCATACCGCATTGAAGTCTTAGTCATTGTTTGCTCCCACCCGCTAAAGCGCGTCTATGCCGGTCTCGCCGGTACGGATGCGCACGACTTGTTGGAGGTCGAAGACGAAAATCTTGCCGTCGCCGATCTTGTCCGTGCGCGCCGCCTTCGTGATCGCCTCGATCACGCGATCCAGCATCTTGGAGTCGATCGCCACTTCGAGCTTGACCTTGGGCAGGAAATCGACCACGTATTCCGCCCCCCGATACAACTCCGTGTGGCCCTTCTGCCGTCCGAAACCCTTTACCTCGGTGACGGTAACGCCCTGCACCCCGACTTCGGACAGCGCGTCACGCACGTCGTCGAGCTTGAAGGGCTTGATGATTGCTGTAACCAGTTTCATCTGCCGTTCTCCTAAAGCCGCTTGTAAGTGCCCTTGCCGTTGTTGATCTGAAATGGGCCATGTGAAAAGCCCCGACAGTCCTGTCAGCTGTCTCCGCTGCCGCCCCTTCAGCAGTTACTATGCCAATCGATTTTCCTTCTTCCGAACAATGCCTTGTGCCCCAAGAACGACCTGCGTCGCGCGTCGCGCGCACCAGCCTGGCGCATTGAAGAACCCCCCCGCACCCAAGGTGTGCGGCAAAGGGCCTGTTCGTCGGGAGTTGCCGTGCGCGCAGCGGAGGGTGGTTATAATCGCACCATGATTGACCCGCGCCTGTTGGATGATGTCGTCGGTGCCGTCGCCCGCGTGCTACCGCGGACCCCGGAGGATCTCGAACGCAACATCCGCGCCGCACTGGCCGCGGTGTTCGACCGGCTCGATGTCGTGACGCGCGAGGAACTCGAAGTCCAAGCGGCGGTACTCGCGCGTACGCGCGTGCGCCTGGAGCAACTGGAGCAACACGTCAGCGCGTTGGAGGCGAAGCTCGCGCAAAAATGACGCCCGCGGGGTGGCGTCGCCGCGAGTAATACAACGTACCCTCGCGCGCCGTGAATCACTATAAACAGGGAGAAACACCATGGCGCTGGCGGTAGTCCACAGCCGCGCACAAGTGGGCATCGATGCCCCGGCGGTCACCGTCGAAGTGCATCTCGCCAACGGCCTGCCGAGCCTTTCGATCGTCGGGCTGCCAGAGGCCGCGGTAAAGGAAAGCAAGGATCGCGTGCGCGCGGCCTTGCTCAACGCGCGTTTCGAATTCCCCGCCCGCCGCATTACCGTGAATTTGGCGCCCGCCGATCTCCCGAAGGAGGGCGGTCGCTTTGACTTGCCGATCGCGCTCGGCATCCTCGCCGCGTCCGATCAACTGCCAACGGCCGTGCTCGAGCGCTACGAATTTTTGGGCGAACTCGCATTGACCGGCGAGCTGCGTCCCATCGGCGGCGCGCTCACGGCGACGCTCGCCCTGCGCGGCGGTCGCGCGCTGGTGCTGCCGGCGGCGAATGCGCCGGAGGCGGCGCTGGTCGACGGCGTGCCGGTGTTCGGCGCGCGCGATCTGCTGCAAGTCGTCGCGCACCTGCGCGGTGAAGCGCCGCTCGCGCCGCAACCGGCCACGGTGCTGACGCAGGACGAAGCCGCGGCGGTCCCCGATCTTAGCGACATCACCGGCCAGCACCGCGCCAAGCGCGCGCTCGAAATCGCCGCCGCCGGCGGGCACAGTTTGCTTTTCGTCGGCCCGCCCGGCGCCGGCAAGACGATGCTGGCAAGCCGTCTGCCGGGCCTGCTGCCGCCGCTCGCCGACAACGAGGCGCTCGAGACCGCGGCCATTCATTCGGTGCAGCGCGAGTTCCAGGTGCGCGATTGGCGCCGGCGCCCGTTCCGGGCGCCGCATCACACGGCCTCGGCGATTGCACTCGTCGGCGGCGGCAGCCACCCGCGCCCTGGCGAGATCTCGCTCGCGCACAACGGCGTGTTGTTTTTGGACGAGCTTCCGGAATACGACCGCCACGTGCTTGAGGTGCTGCGCGAGCCTCTCGAGGCCGGCGCCATCACCATCTCGCGCGCCGCGCGCCAGGCGCAATTTCCGGCGCGGTTTCAGTTGGTGGCGGCGATGAATCCGTGTCCGTGCGGCTACTGGGGCGATCGCTCGGGCCGTTGCCACTGCACCGAGGAGCGGGTGCGGCAATACCGCGCGCGCATCTCCGGTCCGCTGCTCGATCGCATCGATATGCATGTCGATGTCCCCGCGGTCGCGCGCGAGGTGTTACTCGACCCGGCGCGTCCGGCGGGCGAATCCTCGGCCGTCGTACGCGAACGAGTGCGGGCGGCGCGCGCGCGACAGCATGCGCGCAACGGCACCATCAACCACGCGCTATCGCCGGCGCAAATCGAAAACTGTTGTGTGATGGATACTCCGAGTCGACAACTGCTTGAGCAGGCGATGCAACGACTCGGCCTCAGCGCGCGCGCCTATCACCGCGTGCTCAAGGTCGCGCGCACGATCGCGGATCTCGCGGCGAGCGAATCGATCGCAGCCGAACATGTGGCGGAGGCGATTCAGTATCGCTGCCTCGACCGTCCGTTACTCGCAACCGCAACGGTTTGATTCCGCGCGAGCGGAAAAAAGAAAAGCGGCCGGGTGGCCGCTTTTCGCACTACAAAACGTAACGCGGGTTTACTTGGACTTCGACACCATGAAGTCCACGGCCGCCTTCACGTCGGCATCCGCCAAGCTCATGTTGCCACCCTTCGGCGGCATCACGCCGGACTTTCCTTGAAAGCCCTTGATCGCATGGTCGTACAAAGTGTTGTTGCCCTTGGCGATGCGATCTTTCCACGCACCCTTGTCGCCCGTCTTCGGCGCACCGGCGACACCCGCCGCGTGGCACGCGGCGCAGCTTTGGTCGTACACGGCCTTGCCTTTATCCGCACCGGCGGCGTTGGCGGTCGCGATGATGCCGTTCATGGGGCCCTTGTCATTCACCGTTACTTCACCGATCGGCTTGATGCGTTCGGCCACCGCGCGCGCTTCGGCCGAGGCGGTCGCGGTATCCGCCGGCTTCGCCCGCGCGCCCAGAATCTGCGCCAGGATGAATA
Organism: Gammaproteobacteria bacterium; assembly: GCA_046565865.1. Classification (GTDB taxonomy): domain Bacteria; phylum Pseudomonadota; class Gammaproteobacteria; order Acidiferrobacterales; family Sulfurifustaceae; genus JBKHXU01. The sequence continues at coordinate 11,244 of JBKHXU010000049.1, forward strand.
GCACCACCGATAGCGCGACGAGCGCGGCCATCAAGCCCGAAAACAACTTCAAAAACTCACGATCACTCATGGTGTACCTTTTCTGTTCGGTTAAATTCCCACCTGGAAGGCGGACCTGAAAATCGCGGCTAAGTATAGCGTAAAACCCCGAAATGACAGCGCCAGCCACGGTCTTATGCAATCCGACCGGTGCCGATTGGTCGTTTCATGCGATAATTTCGGGCCCTTGAGTTTGCGCCCTTAGCTCAGCTGGATAGAGCGTCAGCCTCCGGAGCTGAAGGGTGAGCCGGGGCGGTCGCGAATGTCCAGTGGACATTCGCGCCGGCGAACGCGAGGCAGGAGCCGAGCTGGGTGAGCGACAGGGATGTTACTCTGTAGGCCGACAAACGAAGCACGAAACCGATTTTGATTTGCGCCCTTAGCTCAGCTGGATAGAGCGTCAGCCTCCGGAGCTGAAGGTCAGAGGTTCGAATCCTCTAGGGCGCGCCATATCACCCGTCGTACACGCCATCCCTGGCGCGACCACCTCGGCCTCGATACACCCCAGCCCGTCCCTCCGTGGCCGGGCGTTCGCCGGCACGGACACACGCTAAGTGTGTCCGTGACTGCCCCGGCTCACCCCCGTTTACGCAGCCGCGCCACATGCAGCGGCTGCCCGCCGGCGCCGAGTGCCGACTCGTGAAATGCCTCCGACACCGTCGGATGCGCGAACATGGTCAGCGCGATGTCCTCGCTCGAAGCGCCGAACTCCATCGCCATCACGCCGAGCGCGATCAGCTCGGCGCACACGGGACCCACCATATGGATGCCGAGGATGCGATCGGTACGCGCGTGCGCCAATATCTTCACCGTCCCTTCGGCGAGGCCCATGGCACGCGCGCGGCCGTTGGCGGCGAACGGGAACGTGCCGGCGCGGTACTCGATGCCTTCGGCGCGCAGCGCCTGCTCGGTCTTGCCGGCCCAGGCGATCTCGGGGAGCGTGTAGATCACGAGCGGCACGGTGGCATAGTTCACCTCGCGCGCGCGGCCCGCGAGGCGCTCGGCCACCATCACGCCCTCGTCCATGCCTTTGTGCGCCAGCATCGGTCCGCGCACGGCATCGCCGATGGCGTACACGTCGGGGAGATTGGTGCGGCAGTGCTCATCGACGTGGATGAAGCCCCACTCATCGAGCAGCAACTTCGTTTCGGCGGCGGCGATGTTCTGCGTGTTGGGGCGCCGGCCAATCGCGACGATCAGGCGATCGACCGTGAGCGTCTGATCGCGCTGCGCATCTTGGTACGTTACCGTCAGCGCCGATCCCGTGCGTTCCACACCGCGCACGCGCGCGCCCAATCGAATATCGAGGCCTTGCGCCGACAGCGCGCGCCTGGCCTCGCGCGCAATCTGCTCGTCCGCCATTGCCAGGAACTGTGTCTGTGCTTCGAGCAGCGTCACCTCGGCACCCAGCCGGCGCCACACGCTGCCTAACTCCAACCCGATGACGCCGGCGCCGATAACGCCGAGACGCTTTGGCACCTCGTCAAATGCCAGCGCCCCGGTCGAATCGACAATGTGGCGCCCATCGAGCGGTGCGACATCGAGTGTTGTCGGCACCGAGCCGGTGGCGAGTATTACGTGCTTGGCCTCAAGCGTGCGCGGCTTCGCGCCACCCGCCGTCACCTCGACGCGATTGCCTTCGAGCAAACGCCCGCGGCCGGCGATCGGCGTCACGCCGTTGGCCTTGAACAATCCGGCGACGCCGCGCGTAAGGTCGCCGACGACGGCGGCCTTGTGCCGCATCATCGCCGCGAGATCGAGGCTGATACCTTGTGCGCGCACGCCGTGTTCCGCGAGCGCCGTATGCGCGCGTGCGTAAAGCTCCGAGGATTCGAGCAGCGCCTTGGACGGAATGCAGCCGACGTTGAGACAAGTGCCGCCGAGCACGGGCTCGCCGCTGGCGTCGCGCCAATCGTCGACGCACGCGGTGCTGAATCCGAGCTGTGCGCAGCGGATGGCGGCCACGTAGCCGGCCGGCCCGGCGCCGATGACGACGACGTCGAAGCGATCCATCGCTAAACGCCGAGAAGGAGGCGCGCGGGATCCTCCAGCAGTTCTTTGACGGTCACCAAGAATTGCACCGCCTCGCGGCCGTCGATAAGGCGGTGATCGTACGACAGCGCGACGTACATCATCGGCCGGATCACGACCTTGCCGTCCTCAGCCACCGGGCGCTCCTCGATCTTGTGCATGCCGAGGATCGCGCTCTGCGGCGGATTCAAAATAGGCGTGGACAGCAGCGAACCGAACACGCCGCCGTTCGTAATAGTGAAAGTGCCACCGGTGAGGTCGGCGAGCGCGAGGCTGCCCGCCTGCGCCTTGCTCCCATACTCCTTGATGCGCGACTCGATCGCGGCCATGTCGAGCCGATCGGCGTCGCGCAGAATCGGCACCACCAAGCCGCGCGGCGAGGCGACGGCGATGCCGATGTCGTAGTAGCCGTGATACACCACATCGTGGCCGTCGATCGAGGCATTGACCTCGGGGAAGCGCTTGAGCGCCTCGACACAGGCGCGCACGAAGAACGACATAAATCCCAAACGCACGCCGTGGGTGCGCTCGAATTCATCGCGATAGCGATTGCGCGCGTCGATGACGGCGTGCATGTTGATCTCGTTGAACGTCGTCAGGATCGCCGCGGTGCGCTGCGCCTCGACCAGGCGTTCGGCCACGCGCGCGCGCAGGCGCGTCATCGGCACACGTTTCTCCAGGCGCTCGCCCGGCGTCAACGCCGTAAATGGCAATTCGACCCGTTCCGCGGCTGGCGTCTGCGTTGTCGCTTTCGCCTCGTTGAGCGGGGCTGGGGTCGGCGCCAGATCGGCGCGCTCCACATCTTCCTTGAGCACGCGCCCGCCCTTGCCACTGCCTTTGGGAATCTCTTTGCTGCCGCGCTCGGCGAGCGCGCGCTTGGCCGCGGGCATAACCGGCGGCGCCTCGGTCTTGCTCGGCGCCGACGTCTTTGCCGCCGCACCGTTGCCCAAGCGCGCGATCACCTGACCGGCGACGACCGTAGTGCCTTCGCCGGCGACGATTTCTTGTAGCACGCCGTCCTGTGTCGCCGGCACCTCGAACACGACTTTGTCGGTCTCGATGTCGGCCAGCACCTCGCCCTGCTTCACCGCCTGGCCCACCTGCTTGCGCCACGCGGCGATGGTGCCGTCGCTCACGGACTCGGGAAACGCGGGTACGGTGACATCGGCGGTCATGCGCAGTCCTTAGTTGGCGGGCGCGCCGTCGAGCGCGGCCGCGACCAGTTCCTTGAGCTGTGCCAGATGCAGGTGGTAGTCGCCCACCGCCGGCGCCGCTAAATTCGGGCGCCCGGCATATTCCAACATAGCGCCAGACGGCAGTACGTGCCACAAGTGATGCTGGCTCGGAAACCACGCGCCCTGGTTGCGCGGTTCTTCCTGGCACCAGACGTAGTGCTTGGCGTTCGGATATTTTTTGATCTCTGCCGCCAACAATTCCTCGGGAAAAGGATAGAGCTGCTCGATGCGGATCAGCGCGACATCGGTCCGGTTCGCCTCGCGCCGCGCTTCGAGCAGGTCGTAATACACCTTGCCGGCGCACAGGACCACGCGCGCGACGCCACTCGCGTCCAGCGGATCGATCTCGGGGATCACCGTCTGGAACTCACCCTGCGCCAGGGTTTCGAGCGCGCTGAACGACAGCCGATGGCGCAGCAGACTCTTCGGCGTCATCACGATAAGCGGCTTGCGGCACGGCCATAGCATTTGGCGCCGCAACAGATGGAAAAATTGCGCCGGCGTCGTCGGCACGCACACAACCATGTTCTGTTGCGCACACAATTGCAGATAGCGTTCGAGGCGCGCTGACGAATGCTCCGGCCCCTGGCCTTCGTACCCATGCGGCAGGAACAGCGTGAGCCCCGACAGCCGATTCCATTTTTGCTCGCCGGCGCTGATGAATTGATCGATGACGACTTGGGCGTTGTTGGCGAAATCGCCGAACTGCGCTTCCCAGATCGTGAGCGTCTTGGGATCCGCCGTGGCGTAGCCGTACTCGAACGCGAGCACCGCCTCTTCCGACAGTAGCGAGTTGATCACGAGAAAATTGCCGACGCTGTCGCCGTCGAGATTGCGCAGCGGTACGTACGCGGTGCCGTCTTTTTGGTTGTACACGATCGCGTGCCGGTGGAAGAATGTGCCGCGCCCCGAGTCCTGACCGGACAGGCGCACGCTGTAGCCCTCGCTGAGCAGCGTGGCGTAGGCCATGGTCTCGGCGAAGCCCCAATCCATCGGCAGCGCGCCCGCCGCCATCTTGCGTCGGTTCTCGTACACCTTGGCCACGTTCGGGTGCAGCTCGAAGCCCTCGGGCAGTCGCTCCAGGCGCTCGCTCAGGCGCTGCACCCTCGCGAGCGGCACGCGCGTGTCGCACGACGGCGGGCACGCCTGTGCGAGATACGGCCCCCAATCGGCGGCGTACGGATAACGCGCCTCTTCTTTCGGAATAAAACTCGGCACCACGCACGCGCCCGCGGCCAGCGCCTGCTGATACGCCGCAAGCCGCTGCTCCGGCGCATCCGGTTCGATAATGCCGTTATCGACCAGGCGCTTGGCGTACAGCGCGCGCGTTGTCGCAAGCTCGCGGATGCGCTGATACATGACCGGCTGGGTCACGGCCGGCTCATCCGCCTCGCTGTGGCCATGGCGGCGGTAACAGACGAGGTCGATGACCACGTCCTTGCGAAACGTCATGCGGTAGTCGAGCGCGATCTGGGCGACGAACAGCACCGCATTCGGGTCGTCGCCGTTCACATGCAGAATCGGCGCGCCGACCATTTTGGCGACGTCGGAGGCGTACAGCGTCGAGCGCGCGTCCTGCTGCTGACTGGTGGTAAAACCGATCTGGTTGTTGACGATGATGTGCAGCGTGCCCTTGGTGGAGAAACCGCGCGACTGCGACATGTTGAACGTCTCCATCACCACGCCCTGGCCGGCGAACGCGGCGTCGCCGTGGATCAACACCGGCAGCACGCGTCCGCCGTACTTGTCGTCCAGGCGCTGCTGGCGCGCGCGCACCGAGCCCTCGACGACCGGGCCGACGATTTCCAGATGCGATGGATTGAATGCGAGCGCCACGTGCACCGGACCGCCGGGGGTGCGAATGTCGGAGGAGAATCCCAAATGGTACTTCACGTCGCCGGTACCGTTGCCGGTGGTGCGCGCCTTGCCTTCGAATTCGAGGAACAACTCGCGCGGCGTCTTGCCCATGATGTTGACCAACACATTGAGCCGCCCACGGTGGGCCATGCCGAGCACGACCTCTTTTACGCCGTAGGTGCCGGCGCGCTGAATCGTCTCTTCGACCAACGGGATCAGGCTGTCGGCGCCTTCGAGCGAGAATCGCTTTTGGCCGACGTACTTGGTGTGCAGATAGCGCTCGAGGCCCTCGGCGGCGGTCAGCCGCTCCAACATTCGCCGCTGCACCTCTGCCGGATAGCTCGGACTCGCGCGCACGCTTTCGAGGCTGCTTTGCAGCCAACGCTTCTCGACGGTGTCGGTGATGTGCATGTACTCGGCGCCGACCGACCCGCAATACGTCTGCTGCAAGATGCCGATGATGGCGCGCAACGACGCGCGTCGCGGGCCGGCGAGCGAGCCGGTGTCGAATTCGGTATCGAGATCGGCCTCGCTCAAGCCGTGGAACTCAAGCTCGAGATCGGGAATCTTCGGGCGCTCGGCGAGACCTAAAGGATCCAGGCGCGCGCGTTGATGACCACGAAAGCGGTATGCGTTGATGAGCTGGAGCACGCGCACCTGCTTGCGCTCCTGCTCGCTGCTGCCACCGCTCGCGACCCAGCGCGCGGGATCAACCGCCAGGCGCCGGAAAAATTCGCGCACCGGGGCGTGCGGCACGTCACGCGGGCCGTCGGCTTGCGCCAGGCCCGCGAAGTACGCGCGCCAACCGGGTTCGACCGCGTTGGGATCGCGCAGGTACGTCTCGTACAACTCCTCGACGTAGCTGGCGTTGCCGCCGGCCAGCGGCGAGCTGCGCCACAGCGCGTCCAAGGTACGTTCCTTCGTGCGATCGTGCATGCAGTTGCCGGCGGACGAGAGACCCGATGAAAGACTTACTTAAAGTATATCGTCTGCCGCACGCACCTTACATTGAACCAATGTAGGGGTAAGTGACTGCGTAAGCACTCATTCCGAGCGAAGCAAGAGGCGGTAGCCGCAACGAACACCTCGCTGTCGTTTCGAGCGCAGCGAAAACTCTTGCCGCGTTTGGCGCCGCCTCACTTGGGCGAGGCCCCTCGCTTCGCGCGGGACGATCGCTCCGCGGTCGCCTTTTGCACCAAAAACTCGACCACCTTGATCACCGCCGCCTCGCCGCCCGCCATCGCCGGGCTCGTCAGGTATTTGCCGTCGACCACCAACATCGGTACCGAATGGATGGTGTACGCCTCGTTCAAGCGCTTCGCCTTTTCGACGTTGAGCTTGGTGCTAAAGGAGTTAAACGCGGCGTTGAACTTGCCGGTGTCGACGCCCTGCGCGGCAACGAACTTGAGCACACCGTTCTCGTTGTCGAGGCGCTGGCCACCCTTGTGAATCGCCTCGAAGATGGGGCCGTGCAACTTCGGCACCAGCCCCAGCGATTCGATGGCGTAGTAGAGTTGGGCATGCACCAGCCAGTGCGGGGCGGTGCCGGGGGTGCGCACGAACGCGACGTTTTTCGGTTTGCGCGCGAGCCACTGCTCCAGCGTCGGCTCCAGTCGATAACAGTGTCCACAGCCGTACCAGAAGAATTCGCGCACCTCGATCTGGTTGCCGCTCTCGACCGGTTGCGGAAACAAGAACTCGGTGTAGTGACGTCCCTCCTCGAAGCCCGCGGCAAGCGACCCCAGCGGCGACAGCAATGAGGTAAGGGTGAGCAGACGCAGCAGTTTTAACATGCCAACTCCTTGTATCGAGACCACGACAATTTCAACGCGCTGTTCCCGCCCGCAGCCGTTCGAGCAGGCGCGTGTGTATGTTATCGAAACCGCCGTTGCTCATGATGATCACGTGATCGGCGGGTCTAAGCTCGCGCTCCAGCGTCGCCAGGATTTGGTCGGTCGAGGCGCACACCTGCGCGCGTCCGGCCAGGGCCTGCGCCACCTTGTCGACGTCCCACTTCACGTCACCCGGACGCAGCATCAACACCCGATCGGCGGCGGCGAGCGACGGGCCGAGCGTATCCTGATGCACGCCAAGGCGCATCGTATTCGAGCGCGGCTCGAGCACGGCGATAATGCGCTCGCGCCCGACGCGAGCGCGCAACCCCTCCAGCGTGAGCCGGATCGCGGTCGGGTGGTGCGCGAAATCGTCGTACACCGTGACGTCGCGCACGCGCCCGCGCACTTCGAGTCGGCGCTTGGCATTGCGAAAACCCGCGAGCGCCTCAATCGCCATCGCCGGCGCCACCCCGGCATGACGCGCGGCGACGAGAGCAGCGAGCGCGTTGTCGCGGTTGTGCGGACCGATCAGGTCCCACTGCACCGTCCCCTGCACCGCGCCCGCGTGCAGCACCTCAAAACGACTGTGATCGGGCGCAATCGAGCGCGCGCTCCAAGCACCGCCCGCACCGAAACGTTCGACCGGCGTCCAGCAGCCTTGTTGCAATACGCGCGTGAGATTGGGGTCGGCGCCGTTCACCACCAACAGCCCCGAGCGCGGCACCGTGCGCACCAGATGGTGAAACTGCTGCTCGATCGCGGCCAGATTCGGAAAGATGTCCGCGTGGTCGTATTCGAGATTGTTCAGCACCGCCGTGCGCGGGCGGTAGTGCACGAACTTCGAGCGCTTGTCGAAAAACGCGGTGTCGTACTCATCCGCCTCGATGACGAAGAACGGCGGCTTGCCGAGGCGCGCCGAGACGCCGAAGTTCGCTGGAATGCCGCCGATGAGGAATCCGGGCGCGAGGCCCGCGTACTCCAGGATCCACGCGAGCAGGCTTGCGGTCGTGGTCTTACCGTGGGTGCCGGCGACCGCAAGCACCCAGCGATCGGCGAGCACATGCTCCGCCACCCACTGCGCGCCCGAGGTGTAGCGCAAGCCGCGGTCGAGTATCGCCTCCACCGCCGGATTGCCGCGCGAGAGGGCATTGCCGATGACGACGCAGTCGGGCGCGGGATCGAGGTGCTCGGCGCGGTAACCGTCCTTGACGATCACGCCCTGCTCTTCGAGCTGCGTGCTCATCGGCGGATAGAGCGCGGTATCGGAGCCCGCCACCTCGTGTCCCAGTTCGCGCGCGAGCAGTGCCACGCCCGCCATGAACGTCCCGCCGATGCCGAGGATGTGCAGCCGCATCAGGGCGCCTCTACGGGCGGCGGCAGCACGATGCCGGCGACACCGAGCGACAGGATGATGTACACCAGACTCGCGCCGAGCGCCGCGGCGTACGAAATCGACAGCGCCTCGCGCAAGATGTGCGCGTACACCGCCAGGAACCAACCCAGGAACGGCAGGCCGAGCACGAGCGGCGAATCGAACAAGAGCGCGCTCGAAAGCAGCCAATGCAGCAGCGACAGCAGCGCCCCCGTACCCGCGAGCGCGGCGATGGTTTGCAACGCGCGCGCGCCGAAGCCGCGCAGCAACAGTGCCGTATGCGCCAACGCCACGAGCAATACGGTATCAAGCGCCGCCGCAAACAGCGCCGGCGCGAGCGCCATCGTGTCGAGCAGCGCCAGCACGTCGGCGATCACGTGCGCCGCGAGCGCGATAGCGAGCACGCGCGCGTCGGCAGGTAAATCTTGTGGGTTGGCGCGCAGCACCAGCAGGCGCGCGAATAGCGAAAAAGACATGGGCGCGATTGTATCAGTCGAGCGCGGCAATACGCGGCCGCGTGGCGCTATGGCATCGCCGACCAAGTGGCCACATGCAAATCGCCGGTGTCGTCGCGGGTCAGCTGCACCCGGAACCGCAGCGGCGAGATGGCGCCGTCGGCGCGCTCGGGCAGGATCGCCACCACGGCGCTCGCCTGCCCGGGCACGTCGGCGCTGGCCTCCACCCGATACTGCAGCCCCACGCCCTGGCGCGCGAGCGCACGCGCATAGTCCAAGGCCACGCGACCGGCGAGGTCACCGCCGAGCGCGGCCGCCGGGGTATCGGCCGCGACTTGGCTCTCGATAAAATGGCGCGCACGATTCGCCGGCGACGGCGACCACCAACCGCAACCGACGGCCATGCATCCCAACAAGACAATCACAGACAGGCGCGCTGCCAGCATGCGTTTAAGCATAGTTGGACAACGGCGCACCCGGGCGCACCGATGACGCAGCTCATCACCGACGCACGGACGCTTGACGCGTTGCTCGCCAGACTGGCCGGCGCGCGACACGTGGCGCTCGACACCGAGTTCACCCGCACGCGTACCTATTACGCGCGCCTGGCGCTGGTGCAACTGCGCGTGGGCGAAGAAATCGCCTGTATCGATCCGCTCGCGTTCGACATCGCACCGCTGCTCGATTTTTTATACCGCCCCGACGTGCTCAAGATCGTCCACGCCGGGCGCCAGGACCTCGAGGTGTTCTACGATCTGCGTGGCGACGTGCCGCGGCCGGTGTTCGACACCCAGATCGCGGCCGCGTTCGCCGGCTTCAACGATCAGGTCGGATATGGCGCACTGGTTGAAGCGCTCGCGGGAGTAAAGCTACCCAAGCTGTACACGCGCACCGACTGGGAGGCGCGACCGCTGAGTGAAGAACAACTGCGCTACGCCGAGGACGATGTGCGCTATCTGCCCGCATTGCACGATACGCTGAGCGCCAAGCTCGCCGCCGCCGGACGTGCCGCCTGGGCCGAGCAGGAGTTCGCGGCGCTCACCGACACCAAGCTCTATGCCAATGCCCCGGCCGACGCCTACCGCCGCGTGAAGCAAGGATCGGTGTTGGCGCCGGCGGCGCAAGCGGTGCTGCAACATCTGGCCGAGTGGCGCGAGCACGCAGCGCAGCAGCAGGACCTGCCGCGCGCCTGGGTGGCGCCGGATACGGCGCTGATCGAGCTGGCGCGGACGCAGCCGGCGACGCGCGCGGCGCTGGAACAATCGCAACTGCTGCCCCCGGGCGCGCTGCGGCGCTGGGGTGCGGACGTGCTGCGTGCCATCGAGCGCGGACGCGCCGCGCCGGCGGCGCCGCTGTGGCCGGAGGCGCGGGCGCTCGACGCCGCCGAACAATCGTTGGTCGATCGCATGCTGCAACGGGTGCGGGCGGTCGCCGAGACGATGCAGCTGGCGCCGGCGGTACTCGCCTCGCGGCGCACGGTGGTGGAACTGGTACGCGCCGGCAGCGGGCCGCTGACGCGCGGCTGGCGCTACGAGTTACTCGGGCGCGAGCTCGCCGCCTTGCGCGACGGCGCGTGAGCCGCGCTCACCGCGGCGCCGGCAGCAGCGCGTAGATACGACCCGGCTGTTTCATCCGGCCCGCACGGTCCTCGGCCTCGCGCCCGTATCCGAAAAAGACGTCCGCGCGCACCGGGCCCTTGATCGCGCCGCCGGTGTCGAGCGCGAACAGCAGACGGCGGTAGGGCGCGCCGTCGATTGGCAACGTGGTATCGACCCAGATCGGGGAACCGAGCGGTATGTGCTTGGGATCGACCGCGGCCGCGCGCTCGGGCAACAGCGGCACCTCGAGCGCGCCGAGCGGCCCCGGCAGCGTCGCGTCGCGCGGCGCAAAAAAGATGTAGCTCGGATTACTCTGCAACACGCTCGCCGCCTGATCGGGATTTGCCGCGAGCCAGGCGCGGATCGCCGGCATGTCCACCGCCTCGGGCTTGAGCGCGCCGCGCTCGACCAGGGTTCGGCCGATGGCCACGTACGGATGGCCGTTCTGATCGACGTAACCCACACGCAGCGTCGTCCCGTCCGCAAACCGCACCCGCCCCGATCCCTGAATATGCAAAAAGAACAACGCGACCGGATCATCGACCCACGCCAGCACCGGGGCCGATAACGGCTGCGATTGTGAATCGATCTCGGCCCGACTGGGATACGGCAGCACGCGCTTGCCGACCAACCGCCCGCGCAGACGCCGGCCGTCCAACTCGGGATAGAGCGCGCCCAGCTCGACCGTGACCAAGTCCTCCGGCGCGCCATAGAGCGGATAGCGAAAGCGCTCGTCCCTTTTCCGCCGGCCGTCGAGCAGCGGTTCGTAGTAACCGGTGACGAGGCCGGTATCGCCGTCGGCGGTGCGCACGACGTGCGGCGCGAACCGCGTCTCGAAAAATGCGCGCGCAATGTCGTCGTTCGGATCGGGAAAGAGCGCGGCGTCATCGCAGATGCGGCGCCAGTGTGGCTCGCGCGGCGCGAGGCGCGCGCACGTCAACATCAGCTGCGGCCAGGCCGCGGCCGCGCTCGCGTCGTGCCAGCCCGGCAACTCGGCCCATGGGATCGCTTCGCCGACGCCGGGACCGCGGGTGACGCAGCCGGCGAGCGCGAGCAATCCCGCCATCAGCGATACCCAGCGATACCGAGTCATACGGTGACTGGCGCTACCCAACCGCCGCGCGCCTAACCGTCGGTGGTTTCGGGTGCGCCTTCCGGATACGGCTCGGCGTAGTCGCACGCCGGTTTGCCCTCGGCGTTCTTGGTCGGGCAAACCTTTTCGGTGCCGCGGCGCTTGGTGGTCTTGACCATCACGATCGGCCAACCGCACTTGGGGCAGGGCTCCGCCAGCGGCAGATTCCACACCGCATACTTGCAGTCGGGGTAGCGCGCACACGAGTAGAAGATTTTGCCGTAGCGCGATTTGCGCTTGAGCATGGTCGCCTGCTTGCATTCGGGGCATTGCACGCCGGTGTCGGCCGGCTTCTCCAGCGGCTCCATGTGGCGGCAATTGGGGTAGCCGCTGCAACCGATGAACTTGCCGTAGCGCCCGCGCTTGATGACGAGGTTGGAATTGCACTTGGGACAGGTGCGGCCCTCGACGATCTCGGGCTCGTTCATGCTGCCGGCGGCGTCCTCGACGTTGCGCGTGTAGTCGCACTCGGGGTAGCCGGTGCAGCCGATGAAGTAGCCGTTGCGCCCGAGGCGCTTGGCCAGTTTCTTGCCGCACTTGGGGCAGGCCTCTTCCATCATCTCCACCCCCGGTCGTTCCACGTTTTCTTTATCCGCCACCTGACCTTTGAACTCGGTCCAAAACTCTTTCAGCAGCGGCTTCCATTCCTTCTCGCCGCGCGAGATGGCGTCGAGATCGTCCTCCAGGCGCGCGGTGAAGTCGTAGTCGACATAGGTGTGGAAGTGCTGAGACAGAAACTTGTTCACCACGCGACCGACATCGGTCGGCGTGAATCGGCGCTTGTCGAGCGTCACGTACTCGCGGCGTTCGAGCGTGTCGATGATGCTGGCGTACGTCGACGGCCGGCCGATGCCGTAGGCCTCGAGCGCCTTCACCAGGCTCGCCTCGGTGTAGCGCGGCGGCGGCTCGGTGAAATGTTGTTCCTTGCGGATATCTTTGAGATCGGCCAGGTCGCCGACTTCGAGCGGCGGTAACAGCGCCTCGTCCTGTTCCACCGGCGTGTCGTCCGCGCCTTCCTGGTACACCGACATGTAACCGGGCTTGACCACGTGCGAGCCGTTGGCGCGGAACGTGTTGCCGCTGCCAGCCTCGAGATCGACCGCGACGGTGTCGAGCAGCGCCGGGATCATCTGGCACGCGACCGTGCGCTTCCAGATGAGATCGTAGAGTTTGTACTGTTCCGGCTTCAGATACTGTTTGATCGACTCCGGAATGCGGGCGGACGCGGTCGGACGAATCGCCTCGTGCGCCTCTTGCGCGTTCTTGGACTTGCTCTTGTACACCTGCGGCTCGTCCGGGAGATTGTCGGCGCCGTAGCGCTCCTTGATCACGTCGCGAATCTCGGCCACCGCTTCCTTCGCCAGGTTCACCGAGTCGGTGCGCATATAGCTGATGAGACCGACGACCTCGCCACCGATATCGACACCCTCGTACAGGCTCTGCGCCGTGCGCATCGTGCGCTGTGCCGAGAAGCCAAGTTTGCGCGACGCCTCCTGCTGCAGCGTGGAGGTGGTGAACGGCGGCGACGGATTGCGCCGGCGCTGCTTCTTGTCGACGCTCGCGACCTTGAGCTTGCCTTGGGCCGCGGCGCGCAGCGCCTGCTCGACCTCGTCGGCGCGGCCGGCGTTGTCGACACTGAACTGCTCGAGCTTCTCGCCGTTGAAGTGCGTCAGGCGTGCGACGAAATCCTTGCCCTGCGCCGCGAGATCGGATTCGATGGTCCAGTACTCGCGCGCCACGAAGCGCTCGATCTCCTCCTCGCGCTCGACGATGAGCCGCAGCGCCGGGCTCTGCACGCGCCCGGCCGAGAGGCCGCGACGAACCTTCTTCCACAGCAGCGGCGACAGGTTGAAGCCAACGAGATAATCGAGCGCGCGCCGCGCCTGCTGCGCGTTCA